>DASQDR010000129.1:0-65511 GCA_035634055.1 Tepidisphaeraceae bacterium
GCGGGTCGCTCGGGGAATCGCAGGCGCATAGCGGCGTGGTCCGGTAACCGGGCGGGCTGCGACACCACTGCGACGGAAAGAATAAACGTTCGGCGAGAGGCCCCGCCGGACGCCGTGCGGCCGAGTTGGCGGCGGCACGATTTGCTTTCGGGGTTAGAATTCAATGCAACTTGCCGGCGATGTCTTGGCGGGGGGGCAACACCTCCCGCGGCTTGCAAGGGAACGAGGGAGAAACGGCTCATGACGGAAGCGGAATTTCAATCCAAGCTCGCCGAGTTGATGGGTGAGATCACCACCCTGCCGCCGGCGGAGCGGAAGAAGCTCGAGAAGCTCGCCAACGAGACGCGCGAGCGGCACGAGCGCCTCCGCGCGACGGTCAGCTCGCTCCAGGAAAGCCTGGACTACCTGCGGCTGAGCATCAAGTACCTGGTCTTCGACCTGGAGGCGACCCGCCGCGAGAACGGCTACCTCCGCAAGATGCTCGAGGAGACCACCGGCAACGACTAACCGGATCACTTGAAACGAAAGCTCGAGCCCCGGGCCGCTCGCCAGAACGGCCCGGGGATCAGCCAAACGAGAAGCAGGCGCCATTGCGTGGCGCCTGCTTCTCGTTTGGTGGATCGGCTGGGAAGAGTGGGCAGGGCCGGGATCGAACCGGCGACACCGGCATTTTCAGTGCCGTGCTCTACCAGCTGAGCTACCTGCCCGGCAGAGGCCAGCGATTTTAGGCCCGCAGGTTTCGATTGCAAGTGGAGATCAACGGGCGCGGAGAAGGGCGCGCCGACCGACGGGCGCGCTATTTCGCCGCCAGTTCCGGCTCTGCGGGCTTGCCGGCCGGGCCGACCTCGAAACCACGGGCCTCGGCTGGGGCTTGAGGGTGGGCGCCGACGTTCCACGTCGTGAGCATCAGCAGCGCCGTCACGCCGGCGCACCCCAGCAGCATGTAGAACGCCCCGTCCCAGTTATACAGGTCGACGATCTTGCCGACGCCGTAGCCGGAGAGGATTGACGAGAGGTACCCGAGGATGCCCGTGAGCCCGACGGCCGCGGCGCTGGCGCGCTTGGTGCCGAGGTTCATCGCCATCGCCGCGATCAGCATCTGCGGGACGTAGATGGTGAAGCCCATCAGGATGAAGAAGAAGCTCGCCAGCCACGGGTGGGCGGTGATCCAGAAGAGGTAGACGGCCGCGGTGAGGACGAGGCAGGAGAGGAAGCAGACGCGACCCGCGCGGCCGCGGAACAGGCGGTCGGCAAGCAGCCCGCCGACGATGGCGGAGACCAGCCCGGCGATCTCGAAGCCGAACAGCACCCACCCCGACGCCTGCGGCGACATCCCCTTCATCTCCTGCAACTGCGTCGGCCCCCAGTGGAGCCCGGCGTAGCGCAGGGTGTAGACGAAGAAATTCGCCACGCTGATGACCCAGAGGAACGGGTTGCAGAAGACGTACTGCACGAGGATCTCGCGGTACGGGCGCTCGGGCTGGATCTCTTCGTTCACCTCGCGCGGGGTCTCCTCGCCCCGGTAGACCTCGACCGGCGGCAGGCCCATTGAGCCGGGGTGATCGCGCAGGCCGAAAACGATCATGATCGCGCCCAGCACCGCCAACCCGGCCGGAACGAAGAAGCAGAGACGCCAGTCGTAGACCACGAGGTAACTCGTCAGCACCGACACCAGCGCCGCTCCGATCATGTGGCCGGTGTGCCAGATGCCGAACGTGGTGCCGCGCTCCTTCGGGCTGAACCAGTGGCCCATCGAGCGCGCGCACGGCGGGAACCCCATCCCCTGCGCCCAATTGTTCAGGAACCAGAACGCCCCGAGGAACACCAGCGCGCTGGAGAGCCCGAAGAGGACGTTCATCGCCGCGCTGACGAGCAGGCCGATGGCCATGAAGTAGCGTGGGTTGGAGAGGTCGCCGAGGATACCGTTGGCGAACTTGGAGATGCCGTAGACGACGCCGCCGATGGTGAGGATGACCCCGAGCTGCGCCTTGGTGTAGCCGAGGTCGCGCCCCATGCGCGGCAGGGCGACGGAGATGTTGGTGCGGACGAAGTAGAACAGCGCGTAGCCGACCAGCGTGGTCGCGAGGATGCGGAAGCGCCAGTAGCGGTAAGCGCGGTCGACCTCCGCGGCGTCCGTCAGCTTCACGTCCGCGTCCGGCTGGGCGCGAAGCGACGCGAGCAGCCCGCGGCGGCGGGGCAGCGACGGGCGCGGCTGGTATTCCAGCGCGGGGCGCGCCTTCGTCGTCGTCGTCGTCGGATCCGGCTGCGTCATCGCGCTCCTGTTACTTCGTCGCGGCATCCGGCGTCGTCGGCGTGGTGGCGGTCGCGCCCCTCGTCGGCGATGCAGTCGTGCCGACCAGCTCCCGCACCAGCTCTATCGTGGCCGCCGAGTCGTCGGTGATGATGCCGTCGACGTTCAGCAGCACCGCGCCGGCGACGTCGGGCGCGTCGTTGAGCGTCCACACGTACACCGTCATTCCGCTGGCCTTGGCCGCGTCGACGAACGGTACGGTGAGGTGCTGCCAGTTGACCGAGAACCCGCTGAACCCGATCGACTTCATCTTCGCGAAGTAGGCGTCATCGATCACCTCGCTCGGCAGCTTGCTGGTCAGGCGGATCATCGCAACGTCCTTGACGTGCTGGCGGAGCGCGACGCCCTCGGCGTCCTCCCACGGCGCCAGGATCACGCCGTCGCGCGGGAACTTCGACTTCTCCAGCCAGTCGGCGATCGCTCTCCCCTGCCCCTCAGCCTTAAGGTCGAGCATGAGGACCGCCTTGCCGCGGCAGAGGTCCGCGACGTCGTCGATCGTCGGGACCGGCTCGCCCTTGTAGTTCGCGTGCTTCCAGGAGCCCGCGTCAAGCTTGCGGACCTGCGCGAGCGTCAGGTCGGCTATGGGGCCGGTGCCGTCGGTCGTGCGATTCACGGTCTTGTCGTGCATGCCGACGATGTGGCCATCCCTGGTGAGGGCGGTGTCGAACTCGACGATGGGCGCGCCGGCTTCGAGCGCTTGGACGTACGAGATTCGCGTGTTCTCCGGCGCGTGCTTGTGCACGCCGCGGTGGGCAATCGTCTTGATCTCGCGCTGGGTGAGCTTCGACTTGAAAGCCGCGAGAACGTCCTCCGACGACATCGCTTGCTGGCTGATCTGCACGTCCGACTCAGGCACCGACGCCGACGAACTCACCTCGCCGCTGCCGGGGTGCGCGAATGGTTCGCCATCGGGGAACCCATTAACGAACAACTGCGTCTGCCGGCCCTTGCCGACGATCGCGAAGTGGTACCACTTGCCGGGGAAGATCAGCGTCTTGGACCGGTGCTGCCCGATGAACAGCGCGGCCGTCGCGGCGTCGCTCGGCTTCGCCTTTGGCAGCGGACGGATCTCGCACTCCGCGCCCACGCGCACCGACGGCGTCGGCTGCTCGATCGTGTCGACCCTCTGCCGCCACTGGACGGTGTAGTCCTTCTCCACACGCGCGGGCGACGCCGCGCGGGCCGCGGCCGTGAAGGCGACCAGCGACGCCAGGAAGAACGGGATTTTCATGCGGATTGCACCTGCTCGGCCCTCGACGCGCGATCGCCGCCGTCCGCGAGGCACGCGGGCGACCCGATCAGATCGAGGTACGCCTCAAGTTCCTGTCGCAACCTGTCGCCGTCCCACCCGAGCGCTTCCGCCATCCACGGCGCGACCTCTTCGGCCAACCGGGCGTGGTCGCGGTGATAGTACCGCCAGCTCGTCCGGCGGATCATCACGTCGTACAGGTGGACCACCCACTCGTTGCGGCAGTAGTGCTCGACCGCCGCGCGCGAGACCGCCGGCGGCAGGATCCCGCTGAACGCCGGCCTTGGCTCGTCCGGCAGCAGTGGCGTCTCGGCGGTCATGCATGGCTTCGACGCGGCACTCGTGAACTTCAGGATGCGATCGACCGTTTGCTCCGCCATCAGGCGATAAGTCGTCAGCTTCCCGCCAGCGACGTCGATCCAGCCCGGCTGCGGCATGCGGATCTGGTGGGCACGGCTGATGTCCGACGGCTTGCCACGGGCGTTGCTCCCGCCGCCGATCAGCGGCCGCAGGCCCGCCCAGGTGCTCACGACATCACCGGGCGAGATTCGCGCGGCGGGGAAGGTGTCATTGGCGATGTTGAGGATGTAGCGCACGTCCTCCGGCTCGCACGTCGGCGCGTCGGTCGGACCGGCGTAGTCGGTGTCGGTCGTGCCGAGAATCACCCGCTCGCCCCACGGGATGGCAAAGAGGATCCTCGACCCGTCGGCCATCACGACGGCGTCCGGGACGTTCAGCCGCGCGCGGTCGATGACCAGGTGGACGCCCTTGGTCAGGCGCAGCTTCACCTCGCTCGGCGGGAACCGATCGGCCCACGCGCCGGCGGCGTTCACCACCGTCTTCGTGCGGACCTCAACGGAGCGGCCGGTGACGCGATCGACGAGCTTTACCCGCCAGGCCTCGCCCTCGCGCTGCGGCAGCTCCGCGGCGGCGTAGTTCATCAGCGTCGCGCCGTTCGCCTGCGCGGAGCGGAGCGTGTCGAGCACCAGGCGGGCGTCGTTGGTGAAGCCGTCGAAGTAGCGCACGGCGCCGGTCAGCTTCTCCGGGTTCAGCTGCGGCAGGGCCGATAGCACCGCTTCGCGCCCAAGTGTGCGCGACTTGCCGAGGTTTCCGCCGGAGCAGAGCAGGTCGTAGAGCTTCACGCCGATGCGCAGCTTGCACTTGGTCCACGCGGTGCCGCGTCGGGTGGGGAAGATGAAGGGCAGCGGCTCGGCCAGGTGCGGCGCGATCTTGTGGAGGATGACCTTCTCGATGCTCGCCTCGCGGACCAGTCCGATGCGCCCCTGCGCCAGGTAGCGCAGCCCACCGTGCAGCAGGCGACTGGACCGGCCGGAGGTGCCGAACGCGAAGTCGTTCTGATCGACCAGCAGCGTGCGCAGCCCGCGCATGGCCGCGTCGCGCGACACGCCCGCACCGACGATCCCGCCGCCGATGACCAGCACGTCGAAGGGTGGCGACGCGGCGGCGGCGTCAATGGCGTGCTGTCGTGCTTCGGTCGGCGTCATTGCGTCCTTATCATCCGTGATCGCCCGGGCCCGGGGGCACCGGCGGTGCGCCTTGACCTTGACGTGGCTTGCGCGTCCCGCGGGTCAGGAGGAAGTGGCGACGTCGCGCAGCAACGCCCCCAACTCGGCCACGTCGCTCACCACCAGGTCCGGCGGCGGGTCGGCGGCGTAGGCCTGCTCCGTGGTCGTCTCGCCGGTCAGGACCAGGACGCCCAGCGCGCCGGCGGCGCGCGCCCTGGCCATGTCGGTGTAAAGACGGTCGCCAACCACCGCGAGTTCCGCCGCCTTCAGGTCGTGCCGCCGCATCACGCCGCGCAGCATGCGCGGGTCCGGCTTGCCCAGCACGATGTCGGGCGCCCGGCCCGTCGCGCTGGTGAGCATCGCGCAGATCGCAGCGCAGTCCGGCAGCACCGTCGGCTCATCGGTCGGGCAGGTGCGATCCGGGTGCGTCGCGATGAAGGGGACGCCCTGGCCGATCCACCAGGCGGCGCGGCAGACGCGGTCGTAGGCAAGCGTGGTATCGAAGCCGACAACGACCGCGTCCGGCGGATCGACGGCATCTTCGCCCGCGGCCGCGAAGCCGGCCTCGGCGAACTCCTCGCGCAGCGCGGGCGTTCCCAGCACGAACAGGCGTCGCACCGTCGGCCGCTCTTCCCGCAGGTACGCCAGCGTGCAGTGGGTCGAGCTGAAGATGTCCTCCGCGCCCGCCTCGATGCCCATCGCCGTCAGCTTTTGGACGTACTGCGCGGTGCTGCGCGACGAGTTGTTGGTGAAGAACGTCCGCCCGACGCCCAGCTCGCGCAGCGTTCGCAGGAACGGGCGGGTCGCCTCGAAGAGCCTGGAGCCGAGGTAGAGCGTCCCGTCGAGGTCGAGGGCAAGGTGCCTGATATTCGAGAGCTGCGGATGCCGATGCACGAGGCCCCAAACGGCTAAACGAGCGAAGCTGAACAACCGGCCGGCGTTTCTCGTAGCAGGCGGGCAGGCTGTCAAGGAGCGCGACGCCCGCGGGGCGCGGGGCGCATGCGGGGAGGCGGGTGCTCGATTAGGTCGGTGCGCGTCGGGGTATCCCCAGCGAGCCCCGGCGGCGACGGTGGGCGAGGGCGGTCACACTGCGCATTCGTTACCGTTTGCCCCGTCACGTGCGGCGGATTAACCGGTTCAAATATGTTCCGGAACCGCTCCGTATTTTGTTGCCGCTGCCGCACTTCCGGTTAGAATCCGCCCCGCGAACCTCATCCACACTTCGGGGTTCCCTGCCGGTCGGGTTGCCGGATTTGTCCGAGTTGTATTAGCCGAGGGAGTCCACCGTGCTGGAGGGACTTGAGCGGCGCCGCCTCCTGGCGGCGGCCGTCAGCGTTGTTGCCGGGAAGTTGACCGTCGCCGGCACCGACGGCGCGGACGCCGTCTCCGTTGCCAAGTCTGGCAACTCTCTCATTGTCACCGTCGACGGCGGCACGCCCGCGACCTTCTCCGGCGCGATCAGCTCGATCCTGCTCAAGGGCAACGGCGGGGACGACCTGCTCACCATCACCGACGCCCTCACGCTCAAGGCGAGCCTCCAGGGCGGCAACGGCAACGATACCCTGCGCGGCGGCGGCGGAAGCGACTCGCTGGACGGGGGCGCCGGCAACGACCGCCTCGACGGCGGCAAGGGCTCCGACCTTTTCAGGGGCGGCGCCGGCGCCGACTCCGCCGACTACTCCGCCCGCACCGCCAAGGTCACCGTTGGCATCGGAAATCTCTTCGACGACGGCGAGGCCAACGAGAGGGACAACATCCAGTGGGACGTCGAGGTGCTCATCGGCGGCAGCGCCGGTGACTCGCTCAAAGCGTCCACCCCCGACAACACGATCCTGGGCAACGGCGGCAACGACACCCTTTGGGCTCAGGAAGGGAAGGACTTCGTCGACGGCGGCGCGGGCGACGACGTCATCGAAGGCAAGGGCGGCGACGACACCCTCGTCGGCGGCGCGGGCAACGATCGCATCGTCGGCGGCAAGGGGGGCGACATCGTCAACGCCGGCATCGGCGACGACACGCTCGTCGGCGGCGACGCCGACGGCGGCGCGGGCGAGCTGCCCGACAAGGACCTGCTCCTCGGCGGCGACGGCAGCGACTTGGCCTCCGGTGGGGCGGGTGACGACACACTCATCGGCGGCGTCGGCGACGACTCCCTCAACGGCAACGCCGGCAACGACGAGGCCGCGGGCGAGGAGGGCAACGACCTGCTCGCCGGCAACGACGGCAACGACACCCTCGACGGCGGCTTGGACGACGACGTCATCGAGGGCGGAGCCGGCGTCGACACGCTGGTCGGATCCAACGGAAACGACTCGTTGCACGACACCGGCGTCACCCCGCTGGACCCCGACGACGGCGGCGTTACCCCGCCCGCCGAGGGCGAGGAGCCGACGCTCCCGATTGATCCGGAAATCGCGCCGGCGCTGCTCTCGGGCGGGTCGGGCGATGACACGCTGGTCGCCGACGCCGGCCCCGCACTGCTTCAGGGCGACGACGGCTACGACGTGCTGGTTAGCGGCGGCGGCAGCGACGTGCTGGATGGCGGCCTGGACGACGACACCCTCTTCGGAAACGCCGGCCGCGACACCCTGACCGGGGGCGGCGGCGCCGATTCGCTCAGCGGCGGCGCGGGCAACGATTTGTTCGTGAACAACGACGGCGAGGGTGACGTACTCGACGGCGGGGACGACCTCGATCTCGGCCAAGTTGAGGAAAGCCTGCTCGATCAGTTCTCCAGCGTCGAAGGGCGCTTCGATCAGCCGCTCGACGACACGATCATCGATCCGAACGATCCGACGGGCGCGGAGGAGCCGCCTCCCCCGAACGGTGGCGGCCCGATCAACCGACCGCTGCCGGAACTGGTCGCGATGCTCGACCAGCCGGCGCCGGTCGTCATGTCGGGGCAGCTCAGGCTCAGCGGCGCGACCACGACCACCGGCGGCGCGGTCAACGACCTCATCCAGATTACGCAGAACGCCTCGAGCCTCGACGTCTCGTACAACGGCAACTTCAAGAGCTACCCCGTCGCGTCGATCAGCAGCGTTTTCATCGACACCGGCGGCGGGAACGACACGGTGATCCTCGAACTGAGCAAGGGGACCAGCTCACTAACGAAGCCGGCGACCGTGACCGGCGGGAGCGGCAACGACACGATCCGCGGCGGCAGCGGCAGCGACCTGCTCGCCGGGGCAGCCGGGAACGACTCGATCACCGGCGCGGGCGGCAACGACACCGTCTCCGGCGGCGACGGCAACGACATCCTGATCGGCGGCTCGCCCGTGCTGCTGACCAGCGACGGCAAGGACACGTTCCAGGGCGGTGGCGGCGCGGGCGACTACGCCGACTACGGCTTCCGCTCCAACAACCTCGTGCTCACTCTGGATGGCAAGGCCAACGACGGCGCGGGCGCCGAAGGGGATCTGATCGGCGCGGACGTTGAATACGCCATCGGCGGGCGCGGCAACGACCTGCTCGTTGGCAACGCCGGCGTTAACCTGCTCGCGGGCGGGGGCGGGGCGGACACCCTCAAGGGCGGCGGCGGCAACGACCAGATCGTCGCCACCTACACCAAGGACGCGGCCATCGACAACGTCTTCGGCAACGCCGGCTACGACTACTACTTCCTCGAGGACAAGGTGCGCGACAACTACAACGGCACGCTCGCCACCGACTTTTACCGGACCGACTTTAACGCCCTCACCGGCCAGCCGCTCGACGTGTTGGTCACCGACCAAGCGTGACGCGGGCGCCGGCGCGGCCGGCCGGCCGGCCGGACGGACTGTTCGTTGACGATTGACGAGGGGCGCACGGCTTGTGCGGGGTGCGGCAGATGAGCGGAACGACCATGACCCTTCGCCGACGGCACGTTGGAAGCGCCCCGGCTTCGCGCGCGTGGGCCTTGGGTGCGGCGGCGGCCTCGGTGGTGAGCGCCATGCTCGCGCCGTCTGCGGGCGCGGCGACCGAATACTGGGACGGCGACGGCTCCGGCGTCGTCGCCGGCGGCACGGGCGCCTGGACCGCCACCGGCCCGCGGTGGGGCGCTTCGCCGTCCGCCGCCACCTATGCCGCCTTCGCGGGTGGCGACGCCGTCTTCGGCGGCGCGGGCGGCTACGTCTCCTTCGACGCGGCGGCCACCGCCACTTCCCTTGCCTTCACTGGTGGCGCCTACACGCTCCTTCCGCCGACCACCGCGTCGGGCAACACGCTGACCCTCACGAGCGGGGTGGTGGACACCGGTGCCGGCGACGTCCGCCTGCTCCCGTTCCTCGGCGGCACCAACGGGCTGACCAAGAACGGCGCCGGCACGCTCTACGTCACCCGCGCCAGCAGCTACACCGGGCCCACGACCATCAACGCCGGACGACTGTCGCTGCTGCACACGACCGCCGGCCTGCCCGACGCCACCGCCCTGACCGTCGCCGCCGGCGGCAGCTACCAGCTTGGCGGGCCCGGCAGCTTCTACAACGACACCATCGGCGCGCTCGCCGGCGCGGGCGCGGTCGAGCTTTCGACCGCGCTGCCGCAGTACGGCGTCACCACCGGCAGCGCCCTGACCGCTGGCGGGAACAACGCCTCGACCACCTTCTCCGGGTCGATCGTGGGCGCGGGCGGGCGCTTTCGCAAGGCGGGCACCGGCACGCTCACGCTCACCGGCGTCAACACCTACACCGGCTTCACCGACATCACTGCCGGCACGCTCTCGATCAACGGCGGTAGCGCGATCCACGATGCCAGCACCGTCTTCCTCGCCGCCACCGGCACGGTCGCGCTGAACCTCAACGGCGCCAGCGAGACGATCGGCGGGCTCTCCGGCGGCAGTGCCAGCGCGACGGTCAACCTCGGCGCGGGCGACCTCACCGTCGGCGCAGCGGGGCACCACCTGATCTACAGCGGGCAACTCGTCGGCTCCGGACGCGTTGTTAAGGAAGGGGCTGGGCTGCAACAGTTCGCGACGGCCTCGCCGGGGTTCACCGGCGGGTTCACCGTCAAGGCCGGCATCCTCACCATCGCCTCCGACGGCGCGCTGGGCGCCGTTCCCACCCTCGGCACGGGGAACAATTACATCACCCTCGACGGCGGCACGCTGCACACGCGCGGCGGCGCGACCACCATCGCTTCCTCCCGCGGGATCACGCTGGGCGCGGGCGGCGGCACCGTGCTGACGTCGGTCGATACCGCATATGACGGCGTCATCGCCGGCGCGGGCGCCTTGACCAAGGTCGGCAGCAACCTCCTGGCGCTGTCGGCGGAGCAGACCTACACCGGCGGGACGAACGTCAACGGCGGCGTCCTGTTCTCGTCGCTGGCGACCACCGGCGCCACCCCCGGCCGACCGTTCGGCAGCGGCCCGCTCTCGGTCACCGGCGGGCGCGTGGAACTGGGCGCATCGACGGCCGTCCCGGGCGCGGACGTCAACCTCGCCATCGGCGACGGCGGCGCCGGGCCGAGCGCCTTTTCGTACGGCCCGGGCGCAAGCTTGCTGCTGCTCAAGAACGTGCAGAACAACAGCCTGAGCCTCACCCTCGGCGCCAGCGGCGCGGCGGCGGACCAGTCGCTCGTCCGCCTGTCGCGCGGCAGCCTGGTCATCACCGCCCAGACCGCCGGCCTGGGCGGGGGCGAGTCGCTGAAGGTCAACGGCGGCGTCACCCTCACCAACGGCATCGTCGCCCCGTCGATCGTGCAGGCGGCGCCGGACGGCGCGGGCGACTTCGTCACCAGCGACGTCGCCGGCACGCTCGCCGCCGCCACCGGCGCCTACGCCACCGGCGACATCAACGCCGCTTCCGCCAGCAGCGTCTTCAATGTCACCGCGGGCTCAACGCTGACGGCGAACCGGTCGGTCTACGCGCTGCGCGTCGGCAGCGGCGCGACGCTCGATGCGGGCGGAAACGTTTTGACCGTCGGCGCGGGCAGCGGCCCGGCGACGGTGATCCTCAACGGCGCGACCGTCTCTAACGGGACGCTGAATTTCGGCGCGGCCGAGGGGTTGATCTACTCCGGCGTCACCGCGCCCGCCGTCGTCAGCGCGGCCATCACCGGCAGCAACGGCCTGCACAAGTTCGGGCAGGGCGAACTGCAAGTTGCCGCCCCCGGCGGGTGGACCGGCCCGACCGTGATTGCGGGGGGCAAGCTGACGCTCGCGGCCGGTGGGTCGCTTCCAGCCGGCTCGGACGTCACCCTCTACGGTAGCGGCATCCTCGCCGTGGGCGGCGCCACCCAGGCGATCGGCACGCTCTCCAGCACCTCGTCCAACGCGCAGGTGACGCTGTCGGCCGGCGGGCAACTCGTCGTCGGCGCAGGCAGCTCCACCTACATGGGCGCGATCCTCGGCAGCGGCGGCGAGGGAACGCTGGTGAAGGACGGGACCGGAACGCTCACCCTCGGCGAGGTCGTCAGCACCACCGCTCTTGCCAGCGCGGTCAACTCGTTCGGGAAAATGGTTGTCCGCGGCGGCGGGACGGTCTCGGTCGGAAGTGCCGCCAACAGCCTCGGCGCCGCGCCCTCATCGGCGATGCCGGACAATATCACGCTCGACAACGGCGCGCTCCGCTTCACCACCGTCACCGCCGCCTCGTTCATCGGCGGCAACCCGAGCGCGACCTCGCCGGGCAACAATCGCGGCGTGGTGCTCGGGGCCGGCGGCGGGACCATCGAGGTGACCAACCCGCTGGAGATCATCCTCTTCGGCAACACCGGCAACGTCTTCTCCGGCTCTGGCTCGCTCACCAAAACGGGTCCCGGCTTCCTGCGCCTGAACACCGGCAACACGTACGCGGGCAAGACCAAGGTCCTCGGGGGCGTGCTCCAGTTTGGCGCCGACAGCGCGCTCGGCGTGCCGCCCGGTGCAGGGCCGTCGGATGACGACCACCTGTTCATCGACAACGACGCCGTCATCCAGTCCAACGCCGCGGTCAACATGTCCGCTAACCGCAAGGTGAAGATCGGCGCGGGCGGCGGGCGCATCCGCGCGAGCACGGGGTCGTTCACGTTCAACGGCGTTATCTCCGGCAGCGGCGCCGTCACGTTGGACGGGAACAACTACGCCGCGTTCAACGCCGCCAACACGTTCACCGGCCCGCTGATCCTCCAGGCGGGCACGACGGAGTTCCGCACCTCCGGCTCCGCCGGCGCGGGGCCGCTGGTCTTCGATCCGCGCTACACCGTGATCGCCGCCAAGAGCAACGGGACGAGCGACGCGGTGCTGAATAATGACGTCACGCTCGGGCACGGCTCACCGATCGAGTTCCGCGTGGACAACCCCGGCACCGTCGGACGGCTGGTGCTCGCGGGGAAGGTGAGCGGGCCGGCGCCGTTCTTCAAGACCAGCAACGGCCTGGGCGGAAGCACCAACCCAGGGCAGGGCATCCTCCAGCTTTCGAACGGGGCCAATGATTTCACCGGCGCGGCGGTGGTGCAGATCGGCACGCTGGTCGCCAGCGCCGACAACGCGCTCGGCTCGACCGCCGGCCCGACGATCGTCTACGCCGGCGGCTCGCTCGGCTTCCAGGGCAGCATCCACTACGCCGCCGCCGAGCCGGTCTTCGTCCAGGGGACGGGGCAGGGCGGGCAGGGCGCGGTGGTCTCGCTGGCGGGAAGCAACACCTTTGCCGGCAGCGTCACGCTGATGGCCGACGCGACCCTCGCCGCCGCGTCCGGCGCGTCGCTGGAGCTAACGGGCGTCCTTCACGGCGGCGCGGGCGGCAGCGCGCTGACCAAGGGCGGCGCGGGCACCGTCCGCCTCGCCGGCGCGTCCCCCAACACCAACGCCGGCCTGACCACCGTCGCCGCCGGCACGCTGGAACTGGCCAAACCCAACGGCGTTAACGCGCTCGGCGGAAACGTCTCGGTCGCCAGCGGCGGAACGCTCCTCTGGCAGGCGGACGAACAGATCAAGAACTTCGCCACGCTCACCCTTGCCACCGGCGGCACGGTCAACCTCAACGGCCACACCGAGACCGTCGCCGCCTTCGTCGACAGCGGCGGCACCACGATCCTCGGCGGCGGGCAGTTGAACGTCACGGGCGACATTGAGCTTGCCGACGGATCCACGATTGCCTCGCCCACGAGCCTTACCGGCGGCGTCGTGTATACCGGCGTCAATGCCGCCGCCACCGTGTCCGGCGATGTCACCCTCACCGGCGCGTCCGGCTCCCACGCCTTGCACATTAACGACGGGGCCGCCAACCCGGATGTGGTCATCACCGGCGCGATCAGCGGCTCGGGCCACTCAATCACCAAGACCGGCGCAGGAACGCTGCGGCTGTCCGGCAACAACATCTACTCCGGCGGCACCACCGTCACCGCCGGCACGCTCGTCACCGCGTCAGCGGGGGCGGCCGGCAACGGCACGCTTACGGTCAGTGCCGGCGGGACGCTCAACGTCAGCGCCAACCTGATCGCCGGCAGCATCAGCAACGGCGGCAACGTTACCATCGATTCCGGCGCGACGGTTACCTTCGCCTCGGCCGCGAACTCGGTCACCCAGTCCGCCGGCACCCTCACGGTGAATGGCGCGCTGTCGCTCGCCGGCCACACCTTCAACTACAACGGCGGCAGCGTCACCGGCAGCGTCACCATGGGCGGCAGCCCGACGCTGAACCTCGCGGCCGGGCTCACCGGCGGCGGGACGTTCAACTTCAACGGCTCCGGCGGCACGATCAACGGCGCGGTCCCGGCGGGCATGACCGTCAACCTCCACCCGGTGCCGGGGCTCAGCACCATCGTCAACGTCGGCGACGGCTTCACCAACGCCGGCACCCTCGCGCTCGGCTCGCCGGGCAGCGAGAGCGTGCGGCTGCGCGTCGGGCTGGGCACGGGGACGATGACCAACGCCGGCACGTTCACCCTCTCTGCCGCCAGCGGCTCGCCCGTCCGCGCCGTTGATGGGAACTTCACCAACGCCACGGGCGCGACCGCCAACGTCAACGTCAGCGCCATCTTCCGCAGCATCGTCAACAGCGGCGCGTTCAACATCGCCCCCGGCGCGACCGTCACCTTCGGCAGCGCCGCCGACACGTTCACGCAGTCCGCCGGCACGCTCGGCATCGGCGGGACCCTCTCGCTCGCCGGCCACACCTTCAGCTACACCGGCGGCACGATTGCCGGCACCGTCAACATGGGCGGCAGCCCGACGCTCAACATCGGCGCGGGCGCCGGCGGCGGCACGTTCACGTTTAACGGCTCGGGCGGGACCATCACCGGCGACATCACGACCGCCATGGCCGTCAATGTCCAGCCGGTGGCGGGGCTGAGCACGATCATCAACGTCGGCAACGCCTTCACCAACGCCGGCACAATGACGCTGTCGTCGCCCGGCACCGAATCGGTCACCCTGCGCGCCAACAACGGAGCCGGCACGATCACCAACCACGGCACGGTCACGATCCAGCCCGGCAGCGGCGCGGGCGTGCGGTCGATCGCCGGCGCGTTCGTCAATGGCGCGACGGGCGTCGCCGCCGTCAACCAGTCCGCCGTCTTCGGCAGCATTGACAACAGCGGCAGCTTCACGATCGCCGCCGGCAAGACCGTCACCTTCGGCAGCGCCGGCGACACCGTCACCCAGTCCGCCGGCACGCTCGCCATCGACGGCACGCTCTCCCTTGCCGGCCACGCGTTCCACTACAACGGCGGACAGGTCACCGGCACCGTCACCATGGGCGGCAGCCCGACGCTGAGCCTGGGCGCGGGCGCGGGCGGCGGCGCTTTCCTGTTCAACGGCTCGGGCGGCACGATCGCCGGAAACGTCCCGCCGGCGATGAGCATCTCGGTCCAGCCGACGGCGGGGTTGAGCTCAATCGTGAACGTTGGCAATGCGTTCACCAATGCCGGAGCGATCACGCTCTCCTCGCCGGGCACCGAGTCGGTGAGCTTCCGCGCCGACAACGGGACGGGCACGATCGTCAACGCCGGCACGTTCACCATCAACGCGGCCGCGGGCGGCGTGCGCACGGTCTCCGGCACCTTCATCAACGGCACCGGCGGCGTGGCCAACGTCAACGCCACGACCGACTTCGCCACCGTCGCCAACCACGGCACGCTCACCGTCGCCACCGGCAAGCAGGTGACGCACAACGCCGCCGGCAGCGTCTTCACGCAGGCGGAGGGAGCGTTGGTCATCGCGCCCGCCGCGATGCTGACCACGCCAGGCGGCGGCTTCACTTACGCCGGCGGCAGCATCGAGCTGGCGTCGGGTTCCTCCGCCGGCGGGCAGCTCACGCTCGGCGGTCCATTGGCATTGGTCGGCACGTCGCCGCTGTCGATCGTCAGCACCGGCGCGGGCGCCGTCCCCGGGAGCGTCAGCCTCGGCGGCACCAACCGCACGATCACCGTGTCCGACGTCGCCAGTGGCGCGGACCTGACCATCTCCGCGCGCGTCACCGGTAGCGGCACGCTCACCAAGGCGGGCGGCGGAACGCTCGTGCTCTCGGGGCCGTGGGGGTTCGTCTCCGGGAACCAGCTCCTCGTCTCGGCCGGCGATGTCCAGCTCAACACGACCACCACCGGCGCGCATTCGCCGCGCGTGCTGACCGTGAACGCCGGCGGCGGCAACGTCTCCATCGGCACGTCGCAGACCTTCGCCACGCTCCATGTCAGCGCCGGCCGCAGCGCGACCGTAATGCCCACCGGCCTCGCCGCGCCCGGCGCCGCCAAGGTGATCGACCTCTCGAACCTGAACATTGTCGGGTCGACCGACAACTGGAACGGGAAGCTCGACCTCAACGACAACGTGCTGGTGCTGAACTACCCGGCGGCGACGCCCGGCGTCCTGGCGCGCACGACGAACCAGATCAAGCGCGGGCTCAATTTGGCCAACGGGTTCTGGGACGGCAACGGCATCACCAGCACCGCCGCCGCCAACGACCCGAACCGCCGCCGCGGGCTCGGCGTGGCGGAGGCGTCGGACGTGCTGGGGATCAGCGGCAGCCAGACCGCCACCTTCGCCGGGCGCAGCGTCGACGCCACCACCGTGCTGGTGATGTACACGCTGTACGGCGACGCCAACCTGGACGGCCTGGTCGATTTCAGCGACTTCGCCCGGTTCGATAGCGGGTTCGCCACGCCGGGCGCGGCGGGGTGGCACAACGGCGACTTCACCTACGACGGCGCGATTGATCGCGACAACGACTTCGCGCTGATGATCGACTCGTTCTACGCCCAGGGCACGCCGATGACGCCCGCCATCGCCGAGATCGTCCAACGCGTTCAGGGCGTGCCCGAGCCGGGCTCGGCGGCGCTGCTGGCGGCGGGGGCGGCGATGTTGACCGCGCGCCGGCGCGCAGCGCGGCGCGGCGGGAGGAACCCATGAGCTTGACGCTCCACCCAAGGCATCCCTCGCACCGGGCGACTCGCGCCCGGGGCCGCGGCCGCGCCGCCGCGATCCTCGTCGCGGCCGCCGCCGTCACCTGCGCGGCGCTGCTGGCGCCGACCGCGCGCGCGTCGCTGGTCATCGACGTCGAGGCGCTCACGCTCAACGGCGTCCCCGTGAGCGATCCGAAGAACGTCAGGTTGCAGGCGCCCGGCGACGTGCTCACCTTCCGCCTGATCGCCACCGTCACCGGCGCCGATGCCAACGGCGCCAACGATGGCTTCCAGTCCGCGCAAGGTTCCCTTCTGACCATGGGCCCGCTCGCCGGGAACATCTCGCCGATCACGCTGACGGCGCCCTTCAACGGCGCCGGCTCGCAGGCCGGGACGCAGCAGGACCTGGACAGCGACGGCGACCTTGACGTCGGCAGCAACAACAACGCCGCCGGCACGGGCTTCATCAACACGCGCGCCGCCTCGATGCAGACCGGCGGCACCCCTGCCGCCAACGGCCAATCCTTCGTGATCGCCACCAGCAGCTTTACCCTCACCTCCTCCGCCGCCGCCACCGCCGCGCTCAACTTCCGCACGCGCACCGGCGCGGCCGGGGCGGCGACGTGGCAGGAGGACGGCGGGGTCCGCAGCGCGATCAACGGCACCTATACCATCGGCTCGGCGCTGAACCTCACGCTCACCGGCAACGTCGTCTGGTCCGGCGGCGCGGGCGGGAGCGGGACCGCGTGGCTGACGGCGTCAAACTGGTCGGGTGGGGTTCTTCCCTCGGCGACCGACGTGGCGGAGTTTTCTGCCGCCGGTTCCTCCGGCTCCGTCGCCATCAACTTCAGCGCCTCGACCAACAACGGCTCGGCGAACCAGATCGTCGGCGCGGTAATGCTTAATGCTTCGGCCGGCCGCAACCTCACGATCTCGAACTCGTCCAGCGTCGCAAACGGGACGCTCACGCTTCAGGGGAAGGCTGGGCTGCTGCTGGACAACCAGGCGTCGTCGTTCACGCTGACGCTCCAGGACGGCGCCACGCGCGCGATGGCCGTCGCGGTCCCCAACTCCGGCGCGGTCAACGCCGGCGCGGGCGCTACGATCGTCGTCGCCAGCGCGATCGCCGGCGCCGGCGCGATCACCAAGACCGGCGCGGGCACGCTGACGTTCTCCGGCCCGGCCGCAAACAGCTACACCGGCGCGACCACCGTCTCGGCCGGCACGCTGCGCCTCGCGAAGCCGTCCGGCGTGAACGCGCTGGCGGGCAACGTCACGGTCAACTCCGGCGGCACGCTGCTTTGGCAGGCCAGCGAGCAGATCGCCAACGCCGCCACGCTCACGCTCAACTCCGGCGGCACGATCAACCTCAACGGCCACACCGAGACCGTGGCCGCCTTCGTCGACAACGGCGGCACCACCATCCTCGGCGGCGGCAACCTGATCGTCGACACCGGCGACATCACCCTGACCGACGGCACCAACCTCGCCGCCAACAGCAGCTTGGCCGGGAGCCTGATCTACAACGGCACCACGACCGCCGCGACGGTCAGCGGGAACCTCGCCCTCGCCGACGGGGGGCACACGTTCAACATCGCGGACGGCTCGGCCGACGCCGACGTGGTCATCTCCGGGGTCGTCTCCGGCTTCGCCAGCATCACCAAGACTGGCGGCGGCACGCTGCTGCTGTCGGGCAGCAACACCTACACCAACCTGACCAACATCAACGCCGGCCGCGTGCGCATCGCCGCCGACGCCAACCTCGGGACCAGCGGGATCACCCTCGGCGGCGGGACGCTGGAGATCACCACCGGCGGCGCGTACAGCCGCCCCATGTCGACCAATTCCAGCACCGGCGGCGTGTCGATCGCCGCAGGACAGACGGTCACGTTCGCCGGGCAGATCTCCGGCGCGGGCGCGGTGAACGTCAGCGGGGGCGGCACGCTCAACCCCGCCGGCTCCAACGTGCACACCGGCAAGTACGCCGTCACCGGCGGCAGCACCCTGAAGTACACCCTCGCCGCCGGCCAGGGCAACGCCCCCGGCGCCGACACCGCCGACTACTTCACGCTCAATAGCGGCACGCTCGCCTTCGAGGGGCGATCGAGCGGCGGCGTCAGCACCGTCGCGGCTACTAAGGGCATTACCCTGAGCGCCGGGGGCGGAACGATCGCCATCGATCCGGGCGCGCTCGCCAGCTACAGCGTCAGCTACGCCGGCGTGATCACCGGCGCGGGCGCGCTGGTGAAGGACGGGGCGGGCGAACTGGTTCTCTCCGGCGCTGCCGCCAACATCAACACGGGCGTCACCACCGTCGTCGGCGGGACGCTTGCCATGGGCAAGAGCGCGGGTTCCGCCGTCGGCGGCGACGTCGCGGTCGCCGCGGGCGCAACGCTGAAGTGGCTGGCCGGCAACCAAGTTGCTGACGGCGCCACCGTCACCGTCAGCGGCGGGACGCTCGACCTTAACGGTAACTCGGAGACCGTCAGCAACCTCACCGTCACCACCGGCAACGTGAGCGGCGGCAGCGTGAACTTGGCGATGAGCGTCCCGGGAATCGGCGGGAACCTCACGCTCGGTAACGGCGCGGCCGTCGCCGCCAACGTCACGGCGGCCGGCAACATCAGCTACACCGGCTCGACCGCGGGCGCGGAGGTCGCCGGAAACCTCTCGCTCACCCGCGCCGCCGCGACCATCAACGTCGCCGACGGCGCGGCCGACAACGATGTCACCTTCTCCGGCGCGATCAGCGCCGCCGGCGATGTCTCCAAGATCGGTCCGGGCACGCTAATGGTCGGCGGGCCACAGGCGTGGACGGCTGGATCGTCGTTGGCCGTAAACAGCGGATCGGTCCGCCTGACCAGCAACGCCGGCGGCAGCGGGCAAAACCTCGCGATCGAAGCGGCCGGCGGCGACGCGTGGTTCGGCGCGAGCCAGTTCCTCGCCGGCGTCACGGTTGCTGCCGGGCGCACCGTCGCGATGCAACTCGGCGGCTCCCGCGTGCTCGATACCGTCGACCTCTCCATCGCCGCCGGCGGCACGCTCGACCTGGCGGACAACAAGCTGATCGTCCGCTACGCCGGGGGCACCGGCGGCGCGACGCTGGAAGCGCTTGGCGCAAGGCTGCGCTCCGGCCTGAACGAGGCGGGCGGCGGCTACTGGAACGGCGCCGGCATCGTCAGCTCCGTCGCCGCCGCCGATGCCTCGCGCACGCGCGGCTACGCCCTGATCGACAGCGGCGATCCGGTTCTCGGCGGGACGTTCACCACCTTCGCCGACCGGCCGCTCGACGGCAACGCGCTGCTCGGAATGTACACGTACTACGGCGACGCGAACCTTGACGGCAGCATCACCTTCGATGACTTCGCCTTATTTGACACCTTCCTCGGCACGACCGGGGGCGGGTGGCTGCACGGGGACTTCAACTACGACGGCACGATCGACCGTGACAACGACTTCGCGCTCATGATGGACGGGTTCTACAACCAGGGCACCCCGATGCCTGACGAGATCGCGGTCCTGGTCGAGCGAATTCAGAGCAAGGTGGTGCCCGAGCCCGGCGGCGTCGGCTTCGCCGCGGCGATGGCGGTGGGTGCGCTGGTGCAGCGCCCAGCACGGCGGCGGCCGCACGCGTCCGTGACGGCGGCGGTGAAGGCGGGGGCGAGCGCGGGGGCGCAGGGCGCTTTTGAGAGAGCAGAGGTGGCGCGATGAAGCGGCAGCAGCACAGCGGGAACCGGAAGCCTCACGAGCGTCGGCGGCGGCAGATGGCGCTGGCGTGCGCCGGCGTGGCGTCGGCGCTGCTGACCGGCTCGGCGCGCGCCGTCCCGGACCTCATCCTCGACCTCCGCGTCGCCGGCACCGGCGGAAAGACCGCGACCGTCAACAGCCAGAGCGGCTCGGTCAACCTCGAGCTGTTCGCCCTCGTCGCCGACTACGACGACAATGCCGCCAACACCGGCTTCAACTCCACGCAGGGCGCGTGGATGAGCGGCACGGGCGGCCTGCTGGGCAACTTCAGCACCTCGCTGGTCAGCCCGTTCAACGACAGCAGCGGCGCGCAGAACCCCACGCCCGCGGACCTCGATAGCGACGGCGACCTCGACGTCGGCGCCGCCGCCAGCGCGTCCAGCGGGTTCTGGATCGCGTCCGCCGGCGCTAACGGCAGCTTCACCAGCGTCGGCACCAAGGAGGTCAACGGCGAGACCTACCGCGTTTTCAAGATCGGCACCGGCACGTGGACCGCCGCCGCGCTGACGCCCGCCGCCGGCACCACGCTCAACTTCATCCCGCGCACCGGCACGGCGCTGGTCCGCCCGCACAAGTACTTCGTCGACAGCGGCACGACGCTCACCAGCATCAAGGGCGACGACGCGCGGCTCCAGCAGGTTCCCCCGCTGGGCTTCGACGAGGGCACCGCCGTTTCGGTCACCGTTGCCGGCATCAGTTACACTTGGACGCGCGGCGCCGGCAGCGGCGACTGGAGCGTTACCGGCAACTGGGGCGGCGGGGGCGTCCCGGGCATCCTCGACACCGCCAGCTTCACCAGCGCCGGCACCGGAAACATCAATGTCGCCGGCAGCCGCACCGTCGGCGGCATGCACTTCAACCACAACAGCGGAAACTACAGCTTCACCAACGGCTCCAGCGGCCAGGCGGTGCTCACGCTGGACGACGGCTCCGGCTCCGGCACGATCACCGCTCTCTCCGGCGGGCCGGTTACGTTCAACTCGCAGGTCGCGCTCCAGGCGGCCAACCAACTCATCGTCCACACCGCCGGCGGCGGCAGCACCGTCACGGCGATGGGCGGCGTGAGCGCGACGCTGCTCTCGAAGACCGGGCCGGGCACGCTCGTCCTCGGCGGCACCGGGACCAGCTCCATCACCGACATCGTCGTCGCCCAGGGCACCGTTCGCTCGCAGAGCCAGCAGGCGCTGGGCGCGGCGCGGGTGACGCTGAGCGGCGGCGGCCTCGCCGTCACCAACAGCGGTGCGGGCAGCGGCGGAACGATCGCGCTGGGCAACGACGTCACCGTCGCCGCCGACGCCACCATCGACGTCCGTAACGGCGGCGCGAACATCGGCAACGCGGTGCAGCTCCAGGCGCTGACGATCGGTGGCCAGACCCTCACCGCCACCGGCGCCAACGACTACGCCCTGCGCTTCGCCGGCGCGACCACCCTTACCGGCAACGCGACCATCAACACTGCCACGGCCAACGTGGAGCTGACCGGCGGCATCGCCCAGAGCGGCGGCACGCGCGGGCTGACCAAGGCCGGCCCGGGCATCCTGCGCGTCAGCGGCACGTCGAGTTATGCGGGGCAGTTGCTCGTCAACGCCGGAACGTTCGTTGCCGCCAGCCCGACCGCGTTCGGCGCGTCCACCGGCGGAACGATCGTCGCCGACGGCGCGACCGTCTCACTGGAAGGTCACAGCTACACCGCCGGCGAGCTCCTGGTCATCCGCGGCAACGGCGTCAGCGGCGGCACCGCCGGCGCGCTGCATTCGAAGAACGGCGGGAGCTTGAACGGTCCCGTGACGCTCGCCGGCAACGCGCTCGTGGTCGAGGAAATGCTCGCGCCGCTGACCTTCACCGGCACCGTCAACACCGACGGCCACGCGCTGACCGTTTCCGGGTCGCACACCTTCAACGGCAGCGTCACCGGCGCCAACGGCTCGCTCGTGATCACCGGCGGCATCAACACGCTCGGCGGGAGCGGTTTCAACACCTTCTCCGGCATGACGACCGTCTCCGGCGGCACCCTGGTGCTGGCCAAGCCGGACGGTTTCGACGCCGTCGGTGGGGACGTCACCGTCAACTCCGGCGGCACCGTCCGCTGGGACGCAGACGAGCAGGTCCCCAACGCCGCCACCCTCACGCTCAACTCCGGCGGCACGCTCGACCTCAACGGGCACACCGAGACCGTCACCCACTTCGTCGACGCCGGCGGCACGACCGTGCTCGGCGGCACGCTCAACGTCATTGCCGGCGACGTCAACCTCACCGACGGCACGACCCTGGCGTCGGCCGTCAACCTGTCGCGGGACGTCATCTACACCGGCACGACCACCGCCGCCACCATCAGCGGCGACCTGGCGATGGGGGCGCAGAACCCGAACCACAACATCAACGTCGCCAACGGCTCGGCCGCGGCGGACCTGGTCATCAGCGGCTCGATCTCCGGCTCCGGCACCGTCACCAAGACCGGCGCGGGCACGCTGCGCTATTCGGGCGCGACGCCCAACACCTATGCCGCCCTGACCACCGTCTCCGACGGGGCGCTCGAGCTGGCCAAGACCGGCGGCGCGACCGCCGTCGCGGGGGCGATCGAAGTCACCGCCGGCGGCTCGCTGAAGCTGATCGCTGGCAACCAGATCGACGACGCGTCAACCGTGACCGTCGGCACCGGTGGCACGTTCAACTTGAACGGGCAGGCGGAGAGCATTGGCGCGCTTAACGGCGGCGGGGCCGTCGACACCGGCACCGGCGGTCACCTCACCACCGGCCTGGGCAACGCCTCCTCCACCTTCTCCGGCACGATCGCCGGCGACGGCAACTTCACCCACGCCGGCAGCGGCACCCTCACGCTCGCTGGCGCCAGCACGCTCTCCGGCGTCCTGGCGGTAAAGACGGGCGTGGTCAGCATCGCGTCCGCGAGCCCGCTCGGCGACGGCGAACTGCACGTCAGCGACGGCGGCACCCTGCGCGCGACCGCGTCGCTTACGGTCGGCAACACGGTCACCGTCGGCGGCACCGGCGACAAGACCTTCGACGTCGCTGGCGGCGCGACCCTCACCCTCGCCGCCGATCTCATTCGCGGGCCGGGCGCGACCGGGGCGCTCGTGAAGACCGGCGTCGGCACGCTCGCGCTCTTCGGCGGCGCCACCCAGCCGTACGCCGGCAACGTTCGCGTCGCCGCGGGAACGCTCGCCATCGTGGGCGCGCGGGAGCTCGGCAGCGTCGTCAATGTCACCATCGATCCCGACGGCGCGCTGGACCTCTCGGCCGCCACCGAGCCGTCCACTACCATCGGCACCGTCAACGGCGGCGGCAGCGTGCTGCTCGGCGCGGGAGATTTGGTCCTCGCGCCGCACGCCGCCAATCCCGCTGGCACGTTCTCTGGTCAGATCGTCGGCGGCGGCTCGCTCATCCACGACTCGGCCAACGCGACCCACCTGACCGGCGCCAGCACGATCGGCGGCGACCTTCGCGTCAAGCGCGGCACCGTCGCCGTCGGCGCTGCCGGCACCTTCGCCGCCTCGAGTATCGACGTCCGCAGCACCGGCACGGACGGCGTCCTGCTGATCGAAGGCGCGGCGACCGCGGGAGCGGCCCACGTCGGCGCCGGCGGAGTTGGCGCGGCGCACCTCAACGTCCAGGGTGCGTCGGCGAACCTCGCGGTCACGACCGACCTTCAGATCGGCGGGCAGGGCGCGCCCGGCGAGGCCGGGCAGCTCACCGTCGCCAGCGGCGCGAACGTCACCGTCGGCGGCGCGCTGAAGGTCTGGGACAGCACCAGCGGCGGCGACAGCGCCGTCAATCTCAACGGCGGAACGCTCTCGGTCGGCACCATCGACACCGATGGCGTCGCCGGCGGCGCGGTCAACTGGTCGGCTGGTGCCCTGGTGGTCACCGGCGGCGACATCGACGTGAACAACGCAGCCCCGCTGGGCGGCAACGTCGTGGTCGGCGCCAGCAAGTCGCTCGCGGTCAGCAACGCCGCCCGTTCGCTCAACATTGGCGCCGGCGGCAACGCCTCGCTGGCGGTCGAGCAGGGCGGCTCCGCCTTCGTCGCCGGCGCGACCCGCGTGGGGCGCGGCTCGCTCGGTAACGGCTCGCTCACCGTCGGCGGCGATGGCTCGTCGTTCGCCACCGGCACCCTCGTCGTCGGCGAGGGCGTGGGCGCCGTGCAGGTGAATGCCGGTGGCATCCTGCTCGCCGACGGCGCTGCCTCCATTTCCACCGATGCGGGCGGCGGCAGCGTCGGCGCGCTCAACGTCGCGGCCGGCGGCGGGTTCTCCGCCGGTCAGTTATTCGTCGGCGGCACCGCCGCTGCTGCCGGCGGCAGTGCAACCGTCTCCTCCGCCGGCGCGATTGACGTAGCCGGCGACCTGATGGTGTGGAAGACGCCAGGCGGCACGTCGCTGGTCGTCGCCGGCGGCGGATCAATTGCGGCGGGATCGGTCCACCTCAAGAGCCAGGACAACACCGTCGCCGCCGGCGGCGTGCTCTCCGCGCGCGGCGGGGGCGTCACGTTCAGCGGCAACGACAGCCCCACCCTCGCCCTCGCCGCCCACGTCAACGCGCCGGGGAAACTGAACCTCGCCGGCGGCATCGCCTTCACCGGCGCCGCCGGCACCGCCGCCATCAATTCGATCTCGACCGGCGACCTTCCCGGCACCGTGGACCTGAACGATTCGGCGCAAATCATCTCCGTCGCCGACGGCTCGGCCGCGATCGATCTGACCATCGGCGCGCGCCTCGCCAACGGTGGGATCACCAAGGCGGGCGCCGGCACGCTGGAACTCGCCGGCGACAACCAGTACGCCCAGCCCACCCATGTTGCCGCTGGCACCCTCGTGCTCGGGCGCAACAGCGCTATCCCCGCCGCGTCGGCCGTCACGCTGGCGCAGGCGGCCACGCTGGATCTCGCCGGCCACAGCACCACTGTCGCGTCGCTCGCCGACGGCGAGGCTCCGGGCAGCGGCACGCTCCTTCTCAACGGCGGCGCCCTCACCGCCGGCGCCGACAACGCACCGTCCGTCACGTTTTCCGGCAACGTCGCCGGCGGCACCGGCGCGTTGGTGAAGGAAGGGAGCGGCGAGTGGACGCTCGCAGGCGACCTCGGTTACTCCGGCACGCTCGACGTCAACCTTGGCACCGTTCGCCTGACCGCCGCCAACGCCTCGCTCGCCGGCACCGTCACGGTGCGCGGCTCCGCCAGCGCGTACGGCACGCTCGCGCTGTCCCAGGACAACCTGGGCTCGGCCAACCTTGTCCTCGCCGGCGGCCACGTTCGCGCCGAGGGGCCGTTCGCGATGTCGCGCGACATCGCCCTCGGCGTCGGCGGCGGCGCGTTCGACCTCGCCATTGCGGGACAGTCCGTCACCGTCGGCGGCACGTTGAGCGGCCCCGGGGGGCTGACGAAGAACGGCGACGGCACGCTCGTCCTCGCCGGCGCCGCCAACACGTACAGCGGCACCACGCTCATCGCCAGCGACGAGTTGCGCGCCACCGCCACCGGCGCGCTCTCCCCGTCGTCAGCCGTTCTCGTCGCTGCCGACGCGACCCTCAACCTGGCAGGGACGAACCAGACCATCGGGTCGCTTGGCGGCGCGGTGAACAGCCACGTGATCCGCGGCGACGGCACTCTCACCAGCGGCGGCAACAGCGCCACCACCGAGTTCGCCGGCACCATCAGCGGCGGCCCCGGCGGCGCGCTGGTCAAGGCGGGCAGCGGCGCCCTCACGCTCAGCGGCGCGACCTCCTTCGGTGGCGGGTTGACCGTCAACGGTGGTGAACTCCTGCTCCGCGCGTCGCCGATCGGTGGCAATGCCATCGTCAACGCCGGTGCAACCCTCGACGTCGACTCCAGCGGCCGCCTCGAGCCGAGCAGCACGATCACGCTCAACGGCGGGACCTTCCGCGCGCTCGGCGGGCTCGCGAACAACGTTACCCTCGGTGTTGGCGGCGGAACCATCGACGTGCCGGATGCCGGCGGCGACTTCGGCCACACCGGCACCATCAGCGGCTCGTCCGCCCTGCGCAAGGCCGGCCCGGGGAGTTACTCCATGACCCAGCCGGCCGGCCTGACCGGGCCGGTCTTCGTCGACGGGGGATTGCTCCAACTCGGCGGCACTGCGACGATCTCGGCCGCAACTTCCGTCACTGTCGCCAGCGGCGCGGTCCTTGCGATCAACAACGCGCAGGCACTGGTGACCGACCGGCTCCCGGCATCGGCGCCGCTGGCGCTGAACGGCGGCACGTTTAGCTTCATCGGGGTCCAGGACGGCCCCGCCGTCGATTCCGCCGGGCCCCTTAGCGTCGGCCCGGGCGCGGCGCGCGTGCAGCTCACGCAGGTGGGCAACGGCCAGAACGCCTTCACGTTTGCCGGGCTGTCGGTCGCGCCGGGCGCGACCCTTGCCATCGATCTGCCCGGCGCGGGGTTGACCAACCAGCTCTTCTTCACCGGCCGCGCCGCCGGCTTCATGGGCGGCGGGATCACGGTCAACGGCGAGTTCGCCGACTACGATCCCGCGCTGGGCGCGCGGCCGCTCGACGCGTCAGCCTACAGCCCCACCTTCGCCAATGGAGCGCACGTCCGCATCGGCGCCGACGCGGCGCAGTCGGCGCTGCCGGCGATCAAGACGCTGACGCTCGACTCGACCGGCCCGGCGGTCACGATCACGCAGGACGACGCGCAAACCCTGACGATCAGCGAGGGCGGCATCGCCAAGCTCGGCTCCGCCGCCGCCAAGATCACCGGCGGCCCCGCCAGCGCCATCGCCTCGGGCAACGGCAGGCTCGACGTCATCGCCAACGGCGGGCAGTTGGAGATCGAATCGGCCATCACCGGCGCGCCCGTGCTGAGTAAGAGCGGTACCGGGACGCTTCGCCTTTCCAGCCTCGCCGCGTTGCACGATGTCGGCGACATCTACGTCAACGAAGGGACGCTCCAGGCCAGCGATGACGCGAGCCTCGGCCGCTTCGGCAACGCGGTTCACTTCAACGGCGGCACGCTCAGGCTGGAGGAGGCCGGCGCCGTCTTGCGCGCGATGCACTTCGACGCCGGCGGCGGCACGCTCGACGTGCCGGCGGGGGCGCTTCATCTCGCGGCGACGGCGCAGCTCCAAGGCGCCGGGCCGCTCGTCAAGGACGGCGCGGGCACGCTGGTGATCGGCGCTGCCAACCCCTTCGCGGGCCGCGTCACCGTCGCCGGCGGCTCGCTCGAGTTACGGCACGTCGACGCCCTCGGCGGCGTCGGCAGCGCCGCCGGGCAGCGGTCGACGATCACCTTGGCGCCGGGGGCGACGCTGGACCTGCGCAGCGACGACGCCACCGCGAACTTCGACAACGACATCGTCGTCCGCAACAACGACGGCGCCGCCGGCAACGTCGCCACCATCACCACCGGCCCGCTCGGGGCCGGCCCCGCGGGGCAGTTCCGCCTCGGGGCGCTGCGCATCGGCGACGCCACGCTTGCCAACTCCGGCGCGAGCGGCTCGCTCGCGTTCGGCGGCATCGTCACGCTCACCGGCGCAGCGGCGTTCGACGTGCAGCGCGACCTCGCCTTCACCGATCGCGTGACCGGAGGCGGATCGTTAGAGAAGAAGGGGGCCGCAACCCTCGCCCTCGGCGCGGGCGCGGGCGACACGACGCCCAACACCTACGCCGGCAACACGATCATCACCGGCGGCGAGTTGCGGTTGAACAAGGCGGCCGGCACGATCGCCATCCCGGGCAACATCGTCATGAACGGCGGCTCGCTCGTCTTCCAGCAGGAGCGCCAGATCGCCGACACCTCCACCGTCAGCCTCGGCGGCGGAACCTTCGACCTCAACGGCAAGAGCGACTCCGTCAAGACACTCACCAACACCGGCGCGACCGTGCTCGTGAGTGGCGGCACGCTCACCGTCGGCGACAGCACCTTCGCCGGCGGCACCACCATCATCGGCGCCGAGCCCTCCGCCCCGCGCAACCCCGGCGGTGGCGGCATGACCGATACACCCGCCACCGACGTCGGCACGATCAGCAGCAATTACACCACCGACTCGCTCTCCGTGAGCCAGGGGACCACGCGCGTCAACCCGTCGGGCTCTCTCAACGTCGGCACCGGCGGGCTGACCTTCACCGGCGCGGCCAGCCCCGCTGTAACGCTCGTCTCCGATAACCTCACCCCCGGACGAATGGTGCTCGGCGGCGACGTGATCAATAACTCCACCGCTGGCACGCCGCAGGTGAAGAGCGACGGCAGCGCCGGCATCGCTGGCACGATCGAGTTGGGTGACGTGGTCCGTCAGTTCGTCGTCAACGCGTCCAGTGATCTCGTGATCGACAGCCGCGTCACCAAGGGCGGCATCCGCAAGAGCGGCAGCGGTTGGCTGGTGCTCAAGCGGCCGTCGGAATACACGCTGGGCACGACCATCCTCTCCACCAACGTGCAGGGGGCGCTCCAGGGCGGCGTTGAAGCCTACGACGGCGCCCTCGGCAGCGGCCCCGTCACCCTCACGGGAAACCTGACGCTGCGCAGCGACCAGCCGGTGGCGAAGTTCGGCAACGACCTGATCGCCAACGACGCCACCGTTCGCCTCGACAGCGCCACCGGCGGGGCGGCGCAGAAGGTCCAGCTCAACCGGCTGCAACTCGGCTCGGCGCGGATGAAGGTCTTTGGCCCGACCGCCAGCCCCGCGTCCGGCACGCTGGAGTTTACTGGCCCGGTCGCGCTTACCGCGACGAGCGCCACGGTCGAAAACTACTCAACCGTCCGCTTCGCCAACGCCGTGACCGGCGCCGCCAACTTCACCAAGGACACCGGCGCCGGCGAGCTGTGGTTCACCGGCGCCGCCGCCAACACCTACACCGGCCAAACCGCCGTGCGCGCCGGCAAGCTGGTGCTGGACAAGCCGGCCGGCGTCAACGCCATCGGCCCGGGCGCGGCGGGCGCGAACAACACGCTCACCGCCAGCGTGAGCGGCTCGGTTGAGTGGCGGGCGAACGACCAGGTCGACGACCGCGTCGACCTCGTCGTCAACGGCTCGGGCAGCTCGATGAACCTCAACAACTTCAGCGACACCGTTCGCGCCCTCACGCTCACCGGCGGCGCGACGCTCGCGACGGGCCCGGACGGCATGCTCCGCCTGGGCGGCGACGTCACCTACACCGGCGGCACGGTCGGCGCGCTGATCTCCGGCAACGTCGACCTGAACAAGGCGACCCGCACCTTCAACGTCGCCAACGGCGGCGCCGACGACGACCTCGTCGTCTCGGCCAACGTCTCGGGGGCCGGCGGCATCGTGAAGGCGGGCGCCGGGATGCTCGTGCTGTCGGGGAACAACAGCTTCACCGGCGGCGTGAGCATCAGTGGCGGCTCGCTCCGCACCACCGGCGCCACCAGCATGAGCGGCGCGCCGACGCTGGCGCTGGCGGCGGCGCTGGAGGTGCCGGGCGCCTTCACCACCGCGCCCGGCACGGTCATCACCAAGACCGGCGCCGGCTCGCTGACCATCGCCGGGCCGCAGACGCACGGTGCGGGCAGCCAACTGCTCGTGCAGCAGGGCAACGTCAGCCTTAACACCGATGCGGGCGCCGCGGGCGCGCGCAACCTGAACCTTTCCGCCACCGGCGGGAGCATCACGCTCAACCAGTCGCAGCACCTGTCGAACGTGACCATCGGCAACGGCGTCACCGCCACGCTCTCGCAGGGCGGCAACAAGATCCTCTCCACCGACGCGCTGACCGTTGCCAGCAGCGGCAAAATCGACCTGAAGAACGGCACCCTCGTCGTCGCCACCGGCCGGGCCGGCGCGTTCCAGAACGGCAGCTACACCGACATCACCGGGCTGGTCGCCAAGGCGTACAACGGCGGGGCGTGGAACGGCGCCGGCGGCATTACCACCACAATTCCCTCGACGCTCAACCCCGCCCGCCTGACCGGCCTTGGCGTCGCCACCGCGACTGAGGCGGGCATCACCACCCTGGCCGGCGAGACGCTTCCCGGCACCGCCGTCGTCGTGAAGTACACCTACGGCGGCGACGCGAACCTCGACGGAAAGCTCAACGGCGACGACTACTTCCACATCGACGGCAACATCAACGCGCCCGGCGCCAGCGGGTGGTACCGCGGCGACTTCGACTACAACGGGAAGCTCAACGGGGACGACTACTTCATCCTCGACGCCAACTTCAGCCTCCAGACCTTCGGCGTCTTCGGCAACGCCCCCGGCCTGCCCGAGTTGGCGATGGCAGACGCCGCGATGGAGGCCGGGTCGACCGGCGCGATCACGACCGGGGCGCTGAGGTCGGTTGCGGGTCTCGGACAGGCCGTATCGCCGGGATCGGCCAGCGCCGGGGCCCCCGCCGGCGTGACTGCGGTTCCCGAGCCGTCCGCGCTTTCACTGCTGGCGCTGGGCGCTGGCGCGCTGGCCCGCCGACGCCGCCGTCGAAGCGCCTCCATCTCGCGCTGATCCGGTTGTTCGCGAGGAGGATTCACGGATGACCCGCACCCGCCGACCGAGCACCGCCGCCGCGCTGTTGGCCGCCGGCGCCGTGTCGGCGGCGATCGCGGTTGCTGCGCGGCAGGCGCGAGCGGGCAGCATCCGCCACGACGCCGCCGACAGCGCCTACACCAGCCTCGCCAATGAGCCCAAGTATGCTGCCGCCGGCGCGGTCAGCTACTTGTTCGGCTTCGGCTCGGGCTCCGGCACGCTCATCTCACCCAAATGGGTCCTGACCGCCGGCCACGTCGTCGACGGCAACACCACCTCCGCCCACAGCTTCAAGCTGGGCCCGTCGCTCACCAACAGCACGAGCTATCCGGCCAGCAGCTACTTCCCGCACCCGTCGTGGAGCCGCAGCAACATCATCGGCGGGTTTGACGTCGGGCTGATGAAGCTTTCGGCGCCGCTCACCGCCGTTGCGCCCGCGAGCCGCTATGCGCGCGCCGACGAGGTGGGGCAGGTGGGCACCAGCGTCGGCTACGGCTACTTCGGCACCGGCAGCCGGCCGCAGCAGACCCTCGACGGGCGCAAGCGCGCGGGGAAGAACGTCGTCGACGCCCTCGGCCCGACCGCCTATGGCATGTCGGCCAGCGCGGATTTGATCGCTTCCGACTTTGATGACCCGGGCAACGCGGACGGCCGCAACGCCTTCGGCTCGGTCGAGCCCGAGCCGCTGGAGTACTGCATCGCCCCCGGCGACAGCGGCGGCGGCGTATGGATCGACCGCGGCCCGCGCGCGTACGTCGCCGCGGTGCACTCCTTCATCCACGCGCTCGATCCGCCTGCCGGCGACGGCACCGACGACGCCAGCTACTCCGACACCTTCGGCTCCACGCGCGTGAGCCGGTTCAACGCCTGGATCGATGACCAGATCACCGTGAAGTGGTCCAACGCCTCCGGCAGCGGGGCGTTCGCCACGGGCGGCAACTGGAGCGGTGGTGCGGCCCCGGACGCCCACGACCTCGCCGGCTTCAACGCGTCCGGCACGTACGCCGTCACCTTCTCCGCCAACATCAGCAATGACCGCCTGGTCGCCCGCGCCGGCGATGTCACGCTCAACCTCGGCGGGCGCACGTACACGCTCACCAGCTCGACGTACGAGGGCTCGCTCATCGTCGGCCGGTATGCCGGCAACGCCGCCGCGCTCACGGTGACCAACGGCACGCTGGCAACGAAAGAGTCAGTGATCGCCGATCAAGCCGGCAGCGCCGGCACGCTCTCCATCGGTGCCGGCGGCACGTGGGTGGTCACCGGCGATGCCTACGTCGGCGGAAGCTACCTCGGCCCGGGCGGCAGCGGCACCCTTCGGCTGGCCGCGGGCAGCACCACCACCGTCTCCGGCAAGCTGACCGCGCACGCGGGCGGGACCGTTCATTTCACCGGCGGCACGCTTTCCGCCGCCGGCATCGCGCTGACCGGCGGCGGGAAGATGATGCTCGCCCCCGGCGCGAACAAGACGTTGCGGACCGGCACGCTGACCGTGGATGCCATCGCGGGCAGTCGCCTGGACCTCGCCGACAACCGCCTGGTCGCCACCGCCGCTGACATCGGCACGTGGTCAGGATCCTCCTACACCGGCGTCTCCGGTCTGATCCAGAGCGGCCGCGCCGGCGGGGCGTGGATGGGCACCGGGATCATCACCAGCCAGTCCGCCGCCTCCACCGGGCGCACGTCGCTTGGCGTCGCGACCGCCGGACAGCTCGGCGTCGAGTCGTGGTTCGGCGCAGCGGTCAGCGGCAGCCACGTGCTGGTCCTGTACACGCTCGGCGGCGACGCGAACCTCGACGGGAAGCTCAACGGCGACGACTACTTCCGCATCGATTCCAACGCACGCAGCCCCGGCGCGAGCGGCTGGTTCAACGGCGACTTCGATTACAACGGCCGGCTCGACGGGGACGACTACTTCATCCTTGACCGTAACATCGGCAGCCAAGCCACCGCCGCCGACGTCGCCGCCGTGCCCGAACCGGCGGCGCTGGCGTTCGCGGCGGCGCTGCTCGCGGTCGCAGTGCCTCGCCACCGCCGCCGCCGCCGTCGTGACAACATCTCTCCGGGCTTTTGGAGCCCGCCGTTGCCGCCTTTATGATTTGCACGCATCGCATGCGACCGCACCTCGCCCTGCTGGCCTCTCTCGCTTCGTTCGCTGTGCTCTGCTCGTCCGCGCTGGCACAGGAGGCATTTCCACCGGCCGCCATCACCGACACGGGGGGCGAGCGGTTCGAGCGGCAGCTCGAGCAGATCCGCCGAGACACTGAGACCCGCGCGCTGGCCGACGTCCCGCCCGAGCAGCGGGCGCTGATCGACTACGGCGGATTCCTCTCCTTCAACTACTTTTCGATCGATGACGCCGCGCTGAACAACCACGTCCTCCGCCAGTACGAGCTGGTCGGCTACGCCCGCATCAACCTCGACGGCGCTCACGAGCTCTACCTGCGCGGCGGGACCGGCTACCAGGACTTCAACGATCAGGACAGCTTCAACAACTTCGGCGACGAGATCATCGAGCCGGACCTCGAGCGCGCGTTCTACCGCTTCGACCTCAACGGCTGGAAGCGTGCGCACGGCCAGGTGCCCGGCGATTGGAACCTCATCGCGCAAGGCGGGCGCGACCTCGTCTACTGGGGCAACGGCGTCGCGATGAGCCAGGTGCTTGATGGCGCGATCGTCAGCCTCACCTGGGGCGAGACGACGCTGGAGGCGGTCGCCGGCGTGACCCCGACGCGCACGGCCGACATCGACCCGTCGCGCCCGAACTTTCAGCACAACACCCGCCGCGGGTTCTACGGCGCGATGCTCAGCCACCGGGCCGGCCAGCACCGTCCGTACGCGTACGGCCTCATCCAGCGCGACTACAACGAGGACGACGTGGCGTTCACCGGCGGCGTCCGCACGGAGTTCGAGTACGACAGCTACTACGTCGGCATCGGCTCCACCGGCGCCATCACCGATCGCCTGCTCTACGGCGTCGAACTGGTCTACGAGGGCGGCAACACGCTTTCCAACAGCTTCGTCATCTCCGGCCCCACGCTGGTGCAGGTGCCGCAGACCGAGGATTCGATCCACGCTTTGGCGGCGGACGCGCGGCTCGATTTTCTCTTCCTCGATCGGCGAAACTCGCGCCTCAGCTTCGAGCTGATCGCCGCTTCGGGCGACCCGGATCGCCTGACCACTTCCGGCACGTTCGGCGGCAACCGCCCCAACACGTCCGACCGCGCGTTTAACGGCTTCGGGCTGCTCAACACCGGGCTCGCCTTCGCGCCCACGGTGTCGAACGTGCTGATCTTCCGCGCCGGCGCGCTAACGTTCCCACTGCCGGAGCATTCGGCCTTCAATCGATTGCAGGTCGGCGTGGACCTGTTCGTTTTTTCCAAGATGGCGCAAGACGGGCCCATCGACGAGGCGACCTTCGACAAGCGCTACCTGGGGTTCGAGCCCGACTTCTTCCTCAACTGGCAGATCAGCAGCGACGTGACACTCGCCCTCCGCTACGGGATCTTCTTCCCCGGCTCGGCGATCGTGTCGGACGACCGGCCGCGCCAGTTCATCGGCGCAGGAGTCACCTATGCGTTTTGATGCGCCCTTGCCGCGGGTCGCGCTGTTGGGCGTCACGTGCCTGATCGTGATGATCGGTTGCCGCACGGCGGCGGTGAGCGATTCGGTCCTTCCGAGGCTCGCCGCTAACGACGCCGACGCGCAGCTCGACTTCTGGCACACGCTGGCGACCAAGCCGCTGGTTAGCAACGACGAGGCGTTCCACGGGCTGCTGCTTTACCTTGACGGCAAGGACGGCGCGACGACGTACGAGCAGCGCGTGGCGGCGCTCAAGTCGCGCAAGCTCCTGCCGGCGACGTTCCAGCAGCCCGGCGACCGAGCGCTCACGCGCGGCACGCTGGCGGTCCCGCTGGCGAAGGTGCTGAACTTCCGCGGCGGGCTGACCATGCGCCTCGCCGGCGCCTCGCCGCGATACGCCACGCGAGAGCTCGAGTACCGCGGCGTCTACCCGCGCAGCAGCGAAAACCAGATCTTCACCGGCGGGGAGTTCGTCGGCGTGATCGGGAAGGTGCAGGACGTCCGGGCGGGCGACCCGACGAACCTGCCCGCGGCGAGCGTTCCCGCCGAAGCGTCCGCCGACGCCGCCGGCGAAACAAGCGACGCCATCAATCCGATCCTGGCGATGATCCAGGCGCCGCAGCCTGGCGACCTCGCCCTGCGCCCGGCGACTACCCAGGCGGGGCCGATGAAGGTTGTCATCACGGCCGTCGAGGGAATCGCCTCCGTGCGCGAGAACGAGAACGCGCCGTGGAAGCCCGCCGCCAAAGGGATGGAGCTGACCGAGCAGGCGGAGTTCCGCACCGGCCCGCGAGGGACGGTCCAGTTCACCATCGCCCCCGACCAGACCGTCAGCGTCGACCGCCTGACCACCATGAAGGTGCTCAAGCTGGTGCAGTCCGGCGGCAAGGTGCAGACGGACCTGGGCATCAAGTACGGGCGAACGCGCTACGACCTGGAGGGCGGCGGGCTGGAACACCAATCGACGCTGCGCAGCCCCAACGCGACGCTGGCCGTCCGCGGCACGCGCGTGAGCCTGTTCGACCAGCCGCCCTACACGCCGCAGGCCGTGAGCCTGACCGGGCGCGCCGAGTTCCGCGCGCACCGGCGGCGCCCGATTTCTTTCGGCGCGGCGGGGCAGGGGAAGACCATCGTCACCTCCGCCAGCGAGACCGCCGGCGACGTCGCGCTCTCTCAAACGGTGGTCGACCCGACGCGCCAAGGCGCGCGCACCGAGTCCGAGGCCGCGCTGCTGACGACGTTGCTCTCCCGCGGCGCGACGGTCGAGCTGGACCGGGCGTCCGGCATTCGCATCGTCCGCGGGGGCTTCCCGCCGACCGATCCACAGCTCATCAGCGCCCTGCCCGGCCGGCTCAACTTCGTGCTGCGGTGGAACGGCGACGCGAACCTGGACCTCGGCCTGAGCACGCCCGGCACCGACGGGCAACCCGGTGGTGAATTCGTTTACCCAGCGGCGGGGCTGAACGTCGCGGCGTCGGGCGGGCGGACCGCCTTCGACCACCGCGGCGGGCCGAATGGCGGCGTCGAGGTCGTCTACTTCGACAGCTTCACCGACGGCGTCTACGCCGTCGGCGGCCCGAACCTTTCGACCACGCCGGTGACGGCGACCATCGATGCCTTCCTCGACGGCCAGCGCATCCAGCTCTTCGACGGGCTGACGCTGAGCGACACCGTGACGCAGACGGTCGCGCCGGGTCAGCCGGCGCTGGCGCTGGTGCCGGTGAACGCGCCGCTGCCGTTTGTCGAGCCGCCGCCACTGCCGCCCGGCATCGCGCAGCGCCGCGCGGTCGCGCCGCCGCAGCGAACGTTTACGAGCCTGCGCGCCGCCGGCGCTGCCGCCGGCCCATTTGTCGGTCCCAAGGCTGCCGCTGCGGCGAAGGGCGACTCAGCCCAACCGCCCGTCGCCGCCGCGGCGACCGCCACGCGGTCGCCTGCGCCCGCGAAGGCGAAGAGGCGTTAGGATGTTCAGCCGATGACCCGCAGCGAGCGAAGACTGGCGATCCGCACGGCCGCGCTCGGGTTGGTGCTCACGCTGCTCGTCCTCGCCGCTGACCTTGCCGGCGCGTTCGCCACGCTCGACCGCTGGCTGTACGACGAGCGCGCCAGGCACTGTCAGTTCTTCGCCCGCCCGCCCACCACCCAGCTCGTCTACTGCGACATCGACGACCAGTCGCTGCTGTCGGTCGGCAACCTCCCGTGGCCGCGGTCGAAGTTCGCGGAGATGGTTGACGAGATCCGCCTCGCGGGTGCGAGCGCGCTGGCGTTCGACGTCCTGTTCGCCGAGCCGCAGGAGCCGACGCCGCGCGTCGACGCGACGACGCGCCCCGCGGTTGTCACCGGCCTCATCGATCACGATCAGCAGTTGGCCGAGGCGATCCGGCGGTTCGGCAACGTCGTGCTGCCCGCCACCTTCGCCATCGGCCGCGGGGAATCATCGCCGCTGTTCGACGACGTGCGGGCCGCGCTGCTCGCGGATCTGGAACTGACCGTGGCGGAGGTGGCGGCTCGCATCCGCGCCTCTTCCGCGTCGCCGCACACCGAGCAGGGCGTGGCGCAGGTCTATCTAGGCGCGCTACGGGCGGCGGCGTTCGAGCGGATCGACGCGGCGATGCGGGCGGCGCCGGCGGCAACGTTCGAGCAGGTGCGCCCGTCGCTGCTGCGGCGCACGAACCCCGACGTGCAGGCGTCGGCGCTGCTCAAGCTCCTGCGCGGCGAGTATCAACGGTGGCAGGCGCAGGCGGCGCTCGCTCGCCTCGCCCGGCCGCGGGACGCAGGCGACAACCTCCCGCCGATCCTGCCCACATTCGATACCCAGGCGCCGATCGCGCCGCTCGGCCGCGCGTCGTCGGGCACGGCGTTCGTCGATTACCTCCCCAGCGGCGACGGCGTCGTTCGGACGATGCCGCTCTGGCTCGAGTACCGCGGCGGGCTGTACCCGCAGGAAGGCCTCGCCCTCGCCTGCGCCGTGCTTGGAATCAATCCCGCCGACGCGGAGCAGGTAAGCATCACGGCCGACGCCGTCACGCTTTCGCCTCCCGGGGGCAAGCGGCCGATCGTCATCCCTGTTCATACGATCCGCCCGGGCCGGCAGCGGCTGGAGGCGGGGACGTGCGTCGAGATCCCGTGGACCGGCAGCTCCGACTGGGTGGTTGCGTACCAGCGGTGGGGCATCGACCCGCACCTCTCGGCCGACATCGTCTGGCAGTCGTGCGAGACGCGCCGCGGCATCGAGACGAACATCGCCTCGGTCGATCAGGCGCTGCTTTTCGTGCTCGGGCAGTTGCAGAAGGAGAAGGAGTACGCGCAGCTCGAGCGCCACCCACCGCCGCCGGACGACTTCGCGCCGCGCGCAAAGCTGATCGAGTCGCTCTTCGCCGAGCTGAAGGCGACGCAGGAACTGGACTTCTACCTCAACGCAACGGCCGAGGACCGCAAGGACGAGCAGATCGCCCGCTACGCCGCCGCCGTGCGCACGCTGGACCAGGCGAGGCGGACGTCGCCGGAACTCGCCGAGCGCCTGCGCCGCCAGCGCGACCAGTTGCGCAAGCGGCTGGCAGGCAAGGCGGTGCTCATCGGCTGGACCGCGACCGCCGCCGCCGGCAGCGACTTCGTCCCCACGCCGCTGCACCCGCGCGCTCCGGGAATGCTGTCGCACGGGACGATTTTCAACGGGATCATGACCGGCGAGATGTGGCGGCGCTCGCCGGCGTGGGTAGGACGCGCGGTCACGCTGCTGCTCGGGCTGATCACCACGGCGGCCGTGGCGTTCCTGCCGCCGTGGAAGGGCGTCTTCGCCACGCTGGCGGCGGCGGGGGCGTACCTGGCGATCGACGGCGTGCTGCTGTTCGACTACCTCGACATCATCCCCGCCGGCGCCGCCGCCGGCGTGATCGCGGCGTCGGCGGCGGTCTGGTCCGGGTGCACGCTGGTCAAGCTACTGGTCGAGGGGATCGAGCGGGCGCGGATCACCCGGCGGTTCCGCGCGTACAACGACCCCGCCCTGGTCGATTACGTGCTGGAGCACGCCGAGCAGGAGGAGCAACTGCTCGCCGGGCAGGTGCGCGAGCTGACGATCGTCTTCACCGACCTGCGGGGCTTCACCCGCCTGACCGAGGCGCTCGGGGAGCGCACGGTCGGCATCCTCAACCAGTACTTCGACCGGATGGTGCCGATCATCCGCGCCAATAACGGGCTGGTGAACAAGTTCCTCGGCGACGGGATCATGTTCTTCTTCGGCGCCCCGCGCGAGAACCCCGATCACGCGCGCGATGCGGTGGCATCGATCCTCCAGATGCAGGCGGCGCTGGCGGAGTTCAACAAGCAGCTCGCCGCCGACGGGTTGCCGCAGCTCGGCATGGGCGCGGGCATCAGCACCAGCCACGTTGTTGTCGGTGACGCCGGCTCGCACGACCGCAGCGACTACACCGTCCTCGGCGACGGCGCCAACCTCGCCAGCCGGCTGGAGTCGGCCAACAAGTACACCGGCACGTCCAACCTCATCACCGAGCGCACCGTGGAGATGCTCGGCGACGCGTACGTGGTCCGCCCCGTCGGGCGGCTGCTCGTCGTCGGCAAGGCGAAGCCGGTCATGGCGTACGAGGCGATCTGCGCCGCGGCCGAATGCTCCACTCCGCAGCGCCGGCGGGTCGAGCTGACCTCGCGGATGGTTGACGCGTACATCGCCGCCCACTTCGACGCCTGCCTGGAGTCGGCCAACGAGTTGGAAGGCGAGTTCGGCCCGCACCGGCTGGTCGATCTTTACCGGAAGTGGTGCGAGCGGCAGGAGGCGCTGGTGGGCTCAGCGGCGTTCGAAGGACAGATCGTGCTGGCGGAGAAGTGACTAATGACGCCGGTTCACGACCGCGTGTGGCGTCGACACGATGAAGGATCTTATCCGAAGGGTTCCCGCAAGGGAGCTTGCGTTCGCGACTGAATTCCCTTCCCGAGATCCCTCGCGAGTACGCTTCGGGATGACACAACTCCTGCTGCCGGCGTTACTACCACGCGGCGCAACGCTCAATCGTGCGGTGCCGCGGGTGGAGGGGCGGCGTCAGAGGCCGAGCTCTCGTCGCAGGTTTCCGCCCAGCACCAGGGCGCGGTCGCGCTCGTCCGGGATGATTTCCTCCAGCGTGCGAAGGGCGATCATCGTTTGCCGCTCGAGGTTGTACGGGAAGTCCAGGCCGAAGATGAGCAGGTCCGGGCCGACCTGGAGCAGCAGCTCGCGCAGGCGCTCGGGCGGCATGTACCAGAAGCGCAGCCAGTCGGGCGTGAAGACGCTGGTCAGCCCGCCGTACACGCGCGGGCGGCGGTCGGGGCGGGGCGGGAACGGGATGTTGTTGAAGATCACTGCGACCGCCTCGTTGAAGAAGGCGTACCCGCCGACGTGCTCGAGGCTCATGCGCAGCCTCGGGAATCGCCACGCGACCTCGTCAAACTTCGTCACCCGGTAATGCTCCAGCCGGTAGTGGTGCACGCCGGAGTGAAAGGTGATGAACAGCCCCGCCTCCTCCGCGGCGGCGTAGGTCTCGAGCGCGCGCGGCTCGAGGATATCGAAGCGCTGCGTGTTGGGGTGGAGCTTGAGCCCGCGGAAGCCGAGGTCGCGCGCGCGGCGGACCTGGTCGGCCACGTCCGCGCGGCGCAGGTCGATCGTCCCGAACCCGTACAGGCGCTGCTGGCGGGGAGCCAGCTCGCGCGCCAGCCATTCGTTCGGCTCCGCCTGCTCCATCTGTATGGCAAACGGCGCGAAGCAGACGGCCTGGGCGATGCCGCAGGCGTCCAGCAAGTGCAGCAGCCGGTCGATGGTTGCGCCGGCGTTGACCGATTCGGGAAAGACGTGGGCGTGGTTCGCGAGGATCGAGATGCTCATGCGATGACGCCAGGACGGTATCACAAGACCCCGCCGCTCGCACGGGCCGTCAGGGTCTACCGCGGGCGGTTGCATCGGCGGCAGCGGTGAGCGGGGGCTTCACCGGCGCCACGGCCTCATCACACCGGCGCTCCGCCGCGAAGCGCGCGGCCGCCGCGCGGACGGTCTGGCAGTGTAGCTCGGTCGTCATCCCCTCGACCTTGTTGTAACCGCCGCCGTACAGCACGGCGGTCGGGATCCGCCAGTCGCGGCAGAGGGCGATCGTCCACTCGTCGCGGCGGCGCATGTCGTCGCTCGACAACATCATCTGCCCGAAGCGGTCATCGGCGTGCGGGTCCGCGCCGGCGATGTAGAAGACCACGTCCGGCTCGAACCGCTCCAGCGCGGGCGGCAGCGTTGCCATCAGGCGCTCGAAGTACTCCGCCGACGGAGCGTAGCGCGGCAGTTCCACGTCCATCGAGCCCGGCACCTTCGCGCTCGGGTAGTTACGCCCCACGTGCACCGAGTAGGTGAACACGTTCGGGTCGGCGGCGAACATGAAGTGGGTGCCGTTGCCCTGGTGGGCATCGAGGTCAATGACCATCGCGTGCAGGTACGGCTCGTCGTGCTGGAGCGCGCGAATGGCGACGGCGACATCATTGAACACGCAGAACCCCTCGCCGCGGTCCGGGAAAGCATGGTGCGTGCCGCCGGCGAGGTTGCAGGCGATCCCGTCGCGCATCGCCGCTCGCGCCGCGGCGATCGTGCCGGCGACGGCGCAATGGCTCCGCCGCGCCAGTTGCGCCGACCAGGGGAGCCCGAGCCGCTGGCGGGTGACGGCGTCGAAGGGGCCGCGGCGGATCGACTCGACGTACGCCCGCGCGTGCACCCGGAGCAGGTCGTCGTCGGCGACGAAGCCGGGATCGCTCACGCAGCTCGGATGCAGCGTCCCCTCGGCCAGGAGCTTCGCCGCCGAGTCGGGGAACTTCCGCATCGGGAAGACGTGCCCGTCCGGCAGCGGGACGAAATAGTGCGGGCTGGTGAACGCGCGCATCCCGCGCATGGCATCGGGCCGGTGCATGCGTGGCAATGGTAGGAGCGCCGCAGGTCGGCAAGCGAAGGGGACGCGGGGCCCGCATCGTCGAACCTGCGCGTGCCCACGCACCTGCTGCCCACTTCACGCGCTGCCGAGCGTGGCCGGGTCGTGCGGGGCGCGCGTCCGAAGGTCGCGCATCAGGGCGAGCCGGCTGCACACGCGCGACATGCCGTGGCGGCGGTAGAGCTTGAGCGCGGGGAGGTTGTTCGCATCGACCGCCAGCGACAGGCGACGGGCGCCAACGGACGCGGCCCGCATGAGCGCCTGCTCGATCAGGCGGTCGCCGAGACCGTGAGAACGGGCGGCCGGAACGAGACCGACGTAGACCAGTTCCACGCCATCGGTGCGCGGCGAGCGGTTGAGCAGCGCGACGCCGACCGGCCGGCCGCGGTCCAGCAGCAGCGACCACAGGTGCGGGTCGAAGTCGCCGGACGCCTTGTGGCCGGCGATCACGTCCTCGATCTGCCGCTTGCCGTTCAGCAGCGGACAGTCCAGGCTGTTGACGTACGTGGCAGCGATGGTCTCGGCGAAGCGCGCGTGATTGGCGGGAGAATATGTCTCCCAGGTGAAGCCGGCCGGCAGCGGCGCGGCGTGGGGCTTGCGGACGTCGCGGTCGAGGTAGATCAGCTCCGCCAGCCGCTCGAACCCGCACGCTTCGAAGAGCGCCACGCCCGACCGTTCCGCCGGGTCGAGCAGCACCTGCGCCAGGTCCACGGCGCGATCGCGAAAATGGTGCAGAATGCGGTCAACCAGCGGGCAGATGGTGGTGTCTTTCAGCGTGGGTGGAACGTGCGTCGGCGCGAACAGGAGCATCGTCCGCCCGGGGCTGACCACTGGCAGGATCGCCCAGAGCAGCCGACCGCCGAGCGATGCCACCCATGTATCGTTCAGGTTGATGCCGCGGTACATCGCGAAGCGCAGGAAGTCCACGACCTGCTCCTCGCCCGCGAGCCGGCCGTTGGAGGCAAGGATGATCTGGAGCGCGCCATGGATCTCGCTGCGCTGCGCGGGGCGCAGGATCGGCGAGTCGTCGGGACAGTTTTCGCCACCGCCGTGCCGATCGCCGCGGCGCGAGCCGTCGCCAAAGTCGCGCGGCGGATGAAGATTTGACACCGGCTCCACAGAGGAAGAAAATACAACACGGGCTCGATCGGGCAACATAATTCCTTGCCCGTGCGCCATTTGCCCTCCGCCCGCGCATGGCGTCGCCCATCCCGCCCGCGGGCGGCGCGTTGGCACGGCGCGCGACCCACCACCGGAGTGACATCGATGCGACGCATCTACGGCTTGCTGATCGTTCCCGCCCTGGTGCTGGCTGCCGGCCCATTGCACGTCGCGATCGCGCAGGCGCAGGCACCCGCCGCCGCGCCAACGGCGATCCCGCCCGCGCCCGCGGCGCCGGCGATCCCCGCAGCGCCTGCGCCCGCGGCACCCGCTGCGGATCCGGCCATTCCCCCGGCGCCGCCCGCGCCTGCGGCTGCTGATCCTTCGATCCCGGCAGCACCGGCCGCGCCCGGTGCCGAGCAGACCATTCCCGCGCCCGCCGCGCCGGGGGCCGCGCCCGCTCAACCGACGCTGCCAAGTCAGGCTGCCCCCGCGGCCGCAATGCCAGCCCAACCGGCCGTTCCCGGCGGCGCCGCGCCCGCGCCGCTCCCCACTGCAACGCCCGCTCCCGGTGCCGCATCTGCCCAACCCGCCGCCGCCGCGGCAGGCCCGGCGTCTCCGGCATCGTTTCCGAAGCCAAGCCCGTATCCAAAGAGCTGGGAGCTGAAGTTCAGCTACGGCAAGCCGAAGCGTGTTGTCGTGCAGGTCCCGGGCAAGTCGGTTCCGCAAGCGTTTTGGTACCTCACCTACAACGTCACCAACGACACCGATCGCGAGCAGCTCTTCCTCCCCATGTTGGAATTGGCGACGGAGGACGGAAAGCTGACCCGAAGCGACGTCAATATCCCGCGCGTCGTCTTCGACACCATCAAGCGCCAGGAAGGCAACCGCTTCCTCGAGCCGGCCCAGTTGATCGGCGGAGAACTCCGCATCGGCGAAGATCAGGCCAAGGACGGCGTCGCGATTTGGCCGGAAGTGACGACCGAGATGGGCAACTTCTCGATTTTCGTTCAGGGCCTTAGCGGCGAGACGGCTACCGTCCCCGGGCCGAACAACAAGCCGACGATCCTCCGCAAGACCCTCCAACTCAACTACCTCATTCGCGGCGACGCGGTCTATCCCGGCGAGGACGAGGTGAACGAGAACCCGAAGGAATGGGTGATGCGGTAATCTTCGGGTGACTGCGCGAGTGAACAGGGAGGTGACTGAGCTTTTTGTCCGCATCAGCGGTTGCCTTGCATCGGCGGGGCGATTCGGCTAATCTTCCCCGCCCCGCCGATCCCGGCGGGGCTTTTGTTCGTAAGTTATTTGCGGGCCGCCTCATCCGGTGCGGGCCCGCAACTGCCGCCAGGGCAACAACGAGGTCAGGTCATGGCACATAAAAAGGGTCAGGGTTCCACCAAGAACGGTCGCGACAGCAACCCGCAGTACCGCGGCGTGAAGGTCTACGGCGGGGCGAAGGTCACCGCCGGCTCCATCATCATCCGCCAGCGCGGGACGCAGTTTCACCCGGGCTTCAACGTCGGGCTCGGCAGCGACTACACGATCTTCGCGCTCAAGGACGGAACCGTCGAGTTCCAGGGCCGCAAGGTCCACGTCCGCGAGGCGACCGAAGCAACCGCCTGAGCGGCCGCCCATCGCCCTGGGCCGATTGAACTTTCCAAAGGACGACCCGCACAACGGGTCGTCCTTTGCGTTGCGCGGCCGCCGGTCGTTCCACGTGGTTCGCGCTATGCTTTGCCCGCGCCGCCCTCGTGCTTGTGGACGACGCTGTGCACGTCTGGCGCCGGTTGCTTCGGCGGGGGGGCGATCGAGCGGATGTTCGCCTCGCGGAGCTGCTTCTCGTCGATCGGGCTGGGCGCGCCGCACATCAGGTCGGCGCCGCTCTGGGTCTTGGGGAAGGCGATCACGTCACGGATGTTGGTGATGTTGCGCAGGATCATGATCAGCCGGTCGAGACCGAGCGCGATACCGCCGTGCGGCGGAGCGCCGAACTGGAGGGCGTCGAGCAGGAACCCGAACTTCAGCTTCTGCGCTTCGGCGTCGATGCCGAGCAGGCTGAAGACCTTCTGCTGCACGTCCATCCGGTGGATACGGATCGACCCGCCGCCCACCTCGCTACCGTTGCAGACGATGTCGTAGGCCTTGGACTTGATCGATTCGACCGTCGCGCGGTCGGTGCTGGTGAGCTTTTCGAGGTCTTCGTCCAGCGGCGCGGTGAAGGGGTGGTGGGTGGAAACGTAGCGCTTCGACTCCTCGTCGTACTCGAAGGCGGGAAAATCGACGACCCAGACCCAGGCGTAGTCCGTGCTCGGCGGGAGCTGCATGTCGCGCGCCATCTTGAGCCGCAGCTCGCCGAGCACCTTGTGAACGACCTTGGGTTTGTCCGCCGCGAACGCGAGGAGATCTCCGTCCTTCGCACCAGTGCGGGCGATGAGCTCTGGCGCGATGGGTTGGATGAACTTCGCGACGCCGGTGTCGAACGCTAATCCTGATTCGACGTTCGGGGCTGCGACTACCTTCGTGACCGCCAAGCCTTTGGCGCCGAACCCCTTGGACCATTCCGCCAGCGCGTCGGTTTCCTTGCGCGTGAGCTTCGAGCCGCCGGGGACGACGATGCACTTCACGAGATCGGCGCCGCTGAAGACCTTGAAGTCCGTCTTCTTTCCGAGGTCCGTGATGTCGTGCAGCTCCATCCCGTACCGCAGGTCCGGCCGGTCGGAGCCGTAGCGGCTCATGGCCTCGTCGTACTGCATGTGTGGGATCGGGTCGGGCACCTCGACGTCGAGCACGTCCTTCCAGATCGCGCGGAGCAGCCCTTCCATGATGGAGATGATGTTCTCGCGGTCGATGAAGCTCATTTCCACGTCGAGCTGCGTGAACTCCGCCTGCCGGTCGGCGCGCGGGTCCTCGTCGCGGAAGCAGCGGACGATCTGCATGTACTTGTCGCACCCGCCGACCATCAGCAACTGCTTGAACAACTGCGGCGACTGCGGCAGCGCGTAGAAGCTGCCGGGCTGGAAGCGCGACGGGACGATGAAGTCGCGCGCGCCCTCCGGCGTGCTCTTGGTGAGGAACGGCGTCTCGATCTCCCAGAAGCCGAGGTCGCCGAGGTAATCGCGCATCAGCTTCGTCACGCGATATCGCGTGCGCAGCGTCTGCTGCATCTCCGCCCGGCGGAGGTCGAGGAAGCGGTATTGCAGCCGGCGCTCCTCGTTGACCTGCTCGCGCTCGTCGGGCGTGAACGGCGGCGTGGGCGATTGCGTCAGCACGTCCATCGACTTGACCATCACCTCGATCTCGCCGGTCGCCAGCTTCGGGTTGACCAGCCCTTCGCCGCGCGCGTGGACGGCGCCGGCGACCGAGATCACCCATTCGCCGCGCAGCTTGCGCGCCTCGGCCAGCGCAGTCTCGCCGCAGGTGTCGGCGTTGAAGACGACCTGGGTCAGCCCGTCGCGGTCGCGCAAATCGATGAAGACCAGCCCGCCGTGGTCGCGGTAGGAGTGGACCCAGCCGGCGAGTTTCACTTCGGCGCCCACGTCGCCCTTGCGCAACTGGCCGCAGGTGTGGGTTCGGTAACGCGTTTGGGTGGCTTGCATGATCGTGTTTGCGACCGCGCGATTGGCGTGCGATGAGGGGCGGCGGGAGCGCTGCCGTTCGATCGCAGTGCCAAGTCGCGGGTCGGCAATCTCCAGTGCTATTCGGATCCGGGGGACGAGGGCGAACGCGAAGGGGCGGGCGCGGGACCGGCGTGCGGCGCGGGTCACGCGCCTAGGTATTGACTTCAGCCAGCCTGACCGCTTCGGGGTGCATGGTCGGTGCTTGTATAGGGTTCGGTTCTCCGCGCGTCAAATTCCCGCGCCGCGCGTGCTGGCCGCTCCATCGGCGCGGCCCGGGGCGTTACTTCCACGGTTTGGCGAGCCACTGCTGGATGACTTCCTGCGCGGGCTTGTTCTCCGGGGTGTACCCCTTGCGCAGCTCCTCCGCCTGTTCCTTGGTCGGCTCGCGCCCGTCGGGGCCCGCCGTCGCCTTTCCGCCGTCGCCCGGCGTCCACTCCCACACCATGAACCCCCCGAGGCCCGGCTCCTTGTACCAGGCGCGGAAGAACCCCTCGTAAAGCTTCTTCTGGAGCTCCGGGTCCTCGTCCAACTCCCGCTTCGTGTAATCCCAAGGCTCGTGCGCGGCGTTCTCCAGGCTGCACCAGCCGATCTCCAGGAACAGGATCGGCTTGCCCACCTTGCGCTGGAACGCCAGCAGGTCCTTCTGGATCTCCTTCCACCGGCTGACGACCTCCTCGACCTTGACGTTGCGGTCGTCGCCGAGCTTGTAGTAGCTGTTCATCCCGATCAGGTCGAGTTGGTCCCAGAACGGGATGGAGGTGTAATGGTCCCAGTTAGCCGAGTAGGTGAGCTGGCCCTTGAAGACCTCGCGCACGGCGCGGATCACCTTCGTCCACTCGCCGCGCTCCTTCTCGGAGCTGACCAGTTCCGAGCCGACGCTCAGCACGTCCACCTTGTTCTGCTGGGCGATCCACGCGAAGTGGATGAGCATGTTCTTGTAGCTCTCGAACCAGTCCGGCCACCACTCCGGGCGGATCACGCCGCGCCAGTCCTTTTTCGGGACATCCAGCAGGACGACCGGCATGAGGATGACGCGCAACCCCTTCCCCTTGGCGTGCTGGATCAGCTCCGAGAGCTTCTCCGGGGTCGGCGTCATGCGCATGTCGATGTAGATGCGCGACGACTCCGCGTCCTCCTGCCGGGTGTCCAGCACCAGCGAGACGGTATCGAACCCCTGCGACGCGATCTCGTCGATGCTCTGCTTGTACTTGTCGATCCAGTCCACCCGCTGGATCTGCATGGCCGCCCCCTTGAACGGCAGCGCGCCAGCAAAGGCGGGGTTGGCGCCGCGCGATGCGGGGCTGCCGCCGTTGGCGGCGTCGCCGCTGTTGGTGCCCTCGGTGGAAAGCTTCTTCGCCGGCGCCTGGCTCGGGAGCATCACGCACCCGAGCACGATCAGGTAAACCAGGATGGCGGCTCCGACGAGTCCACGACCGAGCATGCTGTTCCTCACCGTCAAACAATGCCGCCACACCGCGGCCGGGTTTCCAGGGGCGGCCAAATGGTATCGGCCGCGCTGGCCGAAGGGTAGGCGCTGCCAGGCGAGAAGAGAGGCGGGAACGGAGGAGCGGGATGCGAGCAGCGCGATGCGCAACCCGGCGGCGCCGCTTCCCCCGGCCCCTCTCCCGGTAGGCGCGCGAGAAGTCGGGTCGGGGCTTCGGCGCATCGAACCAACCTTGACGGGCTGACCCGCCCGCGCGACGCTGTCGCTCGACGTGGAAACCCTCATCGCCATCGCCGCCGGGATCGGCCTTGCCGCCGCTTGCGGGTTCCGCGTTTTTCTGCCGCTGCTGGCAACGTCGCTGGCGGCGCGCGGGGGCTACCTCAACCCGTCGGGCGGGTTCGACTGGATCGGGTCCCAAATTGCGCTGGTGGTGTTCGGGGCGGCGGCGCTGGCGGAGGTGGTGGCGTACTTCATCCCGTGGGTCGACCACGCGCTGGACCTGATTGCCTCACCCGCGGCGGCGGCGGCGGGGACGGTCGCGGCGGCGGCGGCGTTCGGCGAGATTCATCCCGCCATCAAGTGGTCGGCCGCCCTCATCGCCGGCGGCGGGGCGGCGAGCGTCGTGCAGGCGGGCACCGTGGCCGCCCGCGCGCTCTCCGGCGGAACCACCGCGGGCGTCGGGAACCCCGTCGTCGCGCTCGGCGAACTCGCCGGCTCGCTCGTCCTTTCCGTCCTGTCGATCCTGCTCCCCATCGCGGGCCTGCTGCTCGCCGTTGTCGTGCTGGTGCTGGTGCTGTGGACCGGCCGGAGGCTGCTGCGACGCCGGCGGTTGCCCGCCCAAAGCGCGGATCTCCCTTCGCCGTGACGGCGCGTGCTGCGGCGGACCGGCAGCTCATCCCGCGATTCGGCGGCGGGGAGCGGCGGCGCTCGACCGCGCCACGGCGCTGGCGGCGGCGGTGGCGGCGGTGGCGGAGAACCAGCGCACGCACGGGCCGGGCGTCAGCCGGGCGACCCCGGCGGAGGCGTCGTGGTCCAGCGACCTGTCGCCGGCGACCGAACGATTATCCGTCAGCAAGTCGCGCAGCCGCTCGGCGCTGGGACGCAGCAGCGCATCCGAACGCGACGCCCCCCGGCGGCAGGGCGCGAACCCTCCGCCGGGGGAAGACAGCTTGCAGAACTCATCGCCGCTGAAGCGCGCGCCTTTCGCCGCGGCGGTGGAACGCGTCATGGCGCGGCGGCCGGCAGTCTCGATCATCCCTTCATGGGCGGCCGTGATCGCGGGGCGGCCGGAGCCGGCGGCGCAGAGCGACGCCGGCAGCTCGTCCGCGCCCACCTCGTACGTCAACACGCCCGTATCGCCGGACGACACGTGGGCGCAGTGCTGGTGCGCGAAGCGGCCGGTGGGGTGACCGTCGCTGGCTGCCGTGTTTGGCCCGATCACCTCGGGGGCGGTCGAGCGGCGGTCAAATAGCGGGAGCGCGGCTTCGTCGTCGGTTCCGTCCTCCCCGCCAGTCGTGGTCACTGCCGCGCGCAGGCGCGCCCAAGCGGTTCGGCCCAGCCCGCGGAGATCGTGCCCCGCCGCGGAAGGCCAGCTCGCCCTCGGGTACGTGCCGGGAAACGGATGTGCCCCCGCAGCCTTGTGGTGCGGGGGCGTGGACGGGCTCACTCGACTGACGACGACGCGCTGCGGCATAGGACGGTCACCTCTGCGTTGACCATACGATATGTTCCGCCAGCGCGCGGGCGCGCCGCGCCCTCGCATGCGTCCACGTCCGATAAAAGATCGCGACGCACGCGCCGCCGCTGTCACCGCCAGAACGGGCCTCAGCTGTCGTGCGCTGCGGGCGGTCACGGTGCTGCCGGCGCCGGCGGGGCGAGATGGAAACTGGGCATTGAAGCCGGTTCGCCCCGCGCCTCGAGCAGGACCGATTCATCGCGGTTCACCCAGCCGTCGATCACGCCGGCCCGGCCGTCAATGGTGTAGGCGATGGTGAAGTGCGTCGGGTCGTTCCGGTCCGACTCGCCGGAGAGGACGCGCAGCTCGCCAGTTGCCGCCGAGAGCGGCAGGGCGTGAACGTGAAGCGCGGTGCGGCGCGGGAAGCTGAGCGTGGTGCCCGGGGCGAGCGTCCGAGCCGCCAGGCCGCGCGCCGCGGGCGTACCCAGGTTCACGAGGTCGACCGCCACCAACCGCGACGTGCCCGCCGGAGTCTTGCACTCGCCGAGGTAGAGCGTGCCGGCGGTGACCAGTTGCTCGCCGGCGTAGGGAGCGAGCTTTGCCCACGGCGCTGGGACGTGGCTGGCGGAGCGAGCGCCGGGCTTGCCGGCGATGGCGTAACCGCGGGCGGACGAGCCGCCAAGCGTGACGATCTCCGCGTCGCTCTCGCTGTACGCCACCTGGGGTGGCCGGTAGGCGGCGCAGGCGCGGTAGGCGCGGTTGGCGGCGTTCGCCTGCACGGCGCGCGAGGCGAACTTGAGCATCAGCGGCAGCAGCGCGAGCAGGGCGCCGCCGATCACCAGCCAGCGCACGGCCTGCGGGCTGAGGCGCCGCTTGCGCTGCGCCGGTGCGTAACCAAGTTCGGGCCCGGTGTCTGGCATTACGTCGGAGCCGCGCGGGCGGCGCGTGGGCGGTGCGGCGGGCGGCGAAGGGCGACCGATCAGGCGGATTGCAGCTTGGCCACGACCTGGTCGCGCGGAACCGGCGCCTGCTCGCGCGTGGCGGAATCCTTGAGCATCACGGTGCTCGACGCCAGCTCGCTGTCGCCAACGGTGATGACGAACGCGGCGGCAAAACGCTCGGCCAGCTTGAACTGTCCCTTCACCGAGCGACCTGACGGGTCCATGTCGGCGCGGACGCCGGCGGCCCGGAGCTGGGCGAGGAGCTGCCAGTTGGCATCGCGGGCGGCATCGCCGTGCGCGACGAGCCAGACCAGCGGCCGCTCGATCGTCAGCAGCGCCGCCTGCTGCGCCTCCAGCGCGATGAGCAGGCGCTCGAGCCCGGAGCCGAACCCAACGCCGGGCGTCGGCCGACCGCCGAGCGTCTCCACCAGGTTGTCGTATCGCCCGCCGCCGCCCACCGCGTTTTGCGCGCCGAGCCCGCCGGCGGTCACTTCCCAGACCACGCCGGTGTAGTAGTCGAAGCCGCGCACCAGGTTGCCGTCAACCGCGTACGGGATCGCCGCCAGGTCGAGCAGCCTGCGGGCGCGCTCGAAGTGCTTGCTGCTGGATTCCGACAAATACTCCGCCGCGGGCGGGGCGTTCTTCACGGCGTCGACATCGCGCGGGTCCTTGGAATCGAGGATGCGCAGCGGGTTGGTCAGCAGCCGCTTCTGCGACTCCGCGCTCAGTTGCTGCGCCTTGGGGGAGAGGAACTTCACCAGCGCGTCGCGGTAGCGCAGCTTGGACTCGGCGTCGCCGAGACTGTTGATCCGCAGCGACAGGTCCTTGAGCCCGCACCGGCGGTAGAAGTCGGTTTGCAGCAGGATGCACTCGACGTCCTGGTCCGCCTCGGCGACGCCAAACGCCTCGACGCCGAACTGGTGGTGCTGGCGGTAGCGGCCCTTCTGCGGCTTCTCGTAGCGGAAGTTGGGGCCGACGTAAAAGACCTTCACCCGCGCGCCCTGGTCGTTGAGCAGCCCGGCCTCGATAACGGCGCGGACGACGCCGGCGGTCCCCTCGGGGCGGAGGGTCATCGGGCGGTTGTCGCGGTCGGTGAAGTCGTAGGTTTCCTTGCTGACGATGTCGGTCGTCTCGCCGACGCCGCGGTGGAACAGCTCGGAGTACTCGAAGATCGGCGTGCGGATCTCGTCGAAATGGTAGAGCGCCGCCAGCTCGCGCGCGACGCGCTCGACCGCCTGCCAACGCGCGATTTCGGGCGCGAGGATGTCCTTGGTCCCCTTCGGTGCCTGGATCTGTTGCTGCTGCGCTGCCATCGGCGTCACCTGAAAAGAGCGGGGGATTCTAAGGTGATGGGAGGGAAATGACGAGCAGTCGCGCCTCGCGAGGCGAAGCGTGCGCACAGGAGTTCCGGTGGTGCGAAGCCGCCGGCGGCGGTTGGCGGGGTTTCTGCGAACCGGGGCGGCGCGCTCGCGCGTCGCCGTCGCCAAGGCGGCGCCCGCGCTAGTACGTGTTGTAGGCTTTGCCTTCGGTGTCGACGTCTGCGTCGGGAAGATTAGCCTTGAAGGTGCCGTCGGTGGCGTCGAAGGACCAGGCAAAGCCGGCGGCGTAGGTGGTTCCGGTGACGGTGTTGGATCCACGATTGGTCCCCACCGGCAGGTTGGGCAACGTCAGGATGTAGGGGCCATAAGGGTAGGCGTTAGAGCGGGTGGCGGAGGTATTGCCGTACCCGTCGGTGTACTGCGTCATCTGCGATTCGAACCGCGCCAAGGCCGGATACGAGCCGTGCTGCGCCTGGTAAACCTCCAGCGCGCTCCTCATGCTCCGAAGATTTTCTTTCAGCGCGTTTCCGCCGGCGTCCTTCGTCGAGTTCTGGAACGCCGCGATGATCACCGTGGCGAGGATGCCCAGAATGATGACGACAATCAGGATCTCGACGAGCGTGAAGGCGTGCGGGCGGCTATTTGAGCGGCGGCGGCAGAGGTCCAGGCTGCGCATAAATCTCTTGCTCCCCCGCATCATCGTCGGCGGCCGGTGCGGACTTTAGGTAAGGGAGGCAACCGCGGCCGATTGCGGATTAGCGGACCTGCGGCCCCGCAGGGACCGGCAAGTGATGGCTGCCAATGGCGAGGCAGGATCGGGCGGCAGGGCACAGATAAAACGACAAACCGCTTGCGGATCAGCGGAACCGCCGACCATCGGTCGCGGTGTCGCCAACCCGCAAGCGGTGCGGTTAGTCGCGAATTTATGAGTGCAAAGGCGGCCTACTCAGCCGCTTGTTCGCCCTCGCCGGCGGGCTCGCCGGCGGCGTCAGGCGCGTCGGGCTTCTTCTTGCGTGACTTCTTCTCGCCACCGGCGCTGCCCTCGGCGGCAGAGGCGGCGCCTTCGTCACCGCCCGCCTTGTCCGCCGCCACGTCGACGTCCTCGACCTCGGCGGACTCCAGGATGCGGTCGACGGCCTTCTGCTCGCGCATCTGGATGTAGAGGTTGGCCAGCGTGCCGTCCTTGCTCATCTCCTGCTTGAGCTTCTCCGGCCGCTCGCCGCGCTGCGCCGCCAGCATGGCGATGCGGCCGTTCAGCTCCGCCTCGTCCACGTCAACGTTCTGGTCGGCGGCGATCTTCTGGAGGACGAAGAACAGCTTCAGCTCGCGCGCCGCCTCGTCGCGGGCGCCCGTGCGCAGCCGCTCGATGTTGCCCGCGATCTGCTCCTGCGGGATGCCGCGCATCATCAGGTCCATCGCGCGGCGCTGCACGATGCGCTGCTCCTGCTTGTCGCTCAGCTTGGCCGGCAGCTCGATCTGAATGGTGTCCAGCAGGTGCTTGTTGACCTGCTCGCGCATGGCCTGCTGCACGTCGTACTCGATGCGCTCGACCATCTGCTCGCGCAGGGCGTCGCGAAGCTCCTGCTCGTTCTCGAACCCGAGGCTCTCGAGGAACTCCTGGTTCACCTCGACCGGCTCGAGCTTCTTGATGTCCTTCAGTGCGACCTCGATCTCCACTTCCTTGCCGCGGATCGCCTCGTTGCCGAAGCTCTCCGGGGCGGTCACCTTGATCGTGCGGGTCTCGCCGGACTTCATCCCGCGGAGCTGCGCGTCGAGGTCGGGCACGTCGAGCCCGGCGATCCGGCCCGGGCGGGCGACCACCTGCGCGTCGTGCTGGTGCCCGACCACGTTGCCGGCGACCTTGAGGTGCACGTCGGCCATCAGGTAGTCGCGGTCCTCGACGCCGCGGTCTTCCACCGGGACCAGCGTCCCCTGCTGCTCGCGGAGGTTCTGCATCGCCTGGTCGACGTTGGCGTCGGTGACGGAAATCTTTGGCCGCTTGACCTTCAGCCCCGTCAGCTCGGGGATGGTGAAGTCCGGCTGGACCTCGACCTCGAAGCTGTAGGTGAGCGCGCCCTGCTCCGGGAGCTGGATCAGCTCCGGGTTCTCGAACTGCGGCTCGCCGATGACCTGGAGGTTGTTCTTCTCCACCGCCTGCTCGTAGCTCTCGCTGATGAGCTGCCGGCGGACCTGGTCCTTGACGTCCTGGCTGAACCGCTTTTCGATCAGCTTGCGCGGCGCGTGCCCGATGCGGAAGCCGGGGATTGCCGCCTGCTGGCGGAGCTCCTTGTAGGAGTCTTCCAGCTTGGAGGCGATGCGGTCCTGCGGGATCTCGACGTGGACCTTCTTGGTGGCCGGCCCCGCGTCCTCGACCCGGATCGGGTACTCAAAAGTCTGCTCCTCGACGGCGGTGGCGCCCTGCGTATCGGCCATGACTGCTTCCTCGTGACTCTGTGGATCCCGCACTCGGTGCGTGCCTGTTCCGTGCCTGTTAAGTCCCGCCGGCCCGACGGTTAGGGGCGGGAAAGCCCCGCATCGTAGTGGCGTTATTGGAAGTTTGCAAACCCGTGAAGGCGACCAGAGCGCCGCAAATCATCCACGGTATGATGCGTCGGCCGACATGCTGCGAAGCCACCTTCTGCTCGTGATCCTCCTGCTTTTGACCTCGCCCGCCCGCGCCGCCAACAAGGCAGTGATCCTGCGCGGCGGAACGTACAGCGGCGGGGAGTACGCCGGCATCACGATCGACACCGCCGAGCCGGTCATCATCGAGGAGATGACCCTCCGCGGCGAAGGGACCCTTATCGCCAGCCACTACAGGCGCGCCAACGTCATCATCCGCAACGTCCGCGGCTACGGCCCCGAGGGCGGACGGGCCGGGCGGTTCGTCAGCCTCGAAGGGTTCGTCAACGCGCGCATCGAGAACTGCCACCTCGAGCGCACCCGCGGCATCTACCTGCTCGACTACGCCGGCGACCGCAGCGAGCGGCAGACGGTCAGGATCCTCCGCAACCGCGCCAGGAACATCGACGGCCGGCGCGGCGACGGGAAGGTCGACCTCGTGCAGTTCGCCCAGCTCGACAAGGTCCGCCACCTGCCGGGCATCGAGATTGCGTGGAACGAGGTGATCAACGAGCCCGGCCAGAGCGCGGTCGAGGACGTGATCAGCATCTACCTCTCCAGCGGCACCGCCGAGTCCCCGCTGAAGATCCACGACAACTTCATCCGCGGCGCTTACCCGCTGAACCCACAGACCGGAAGCTACTCCGGCGGCGGCATCATGCTCGGCGACGGCGTTGCTAAGGACGGCGCGGCCGGGGACCCGGCGTTCGTCCACGCCTTCGACAACCAAGTGCTCGACACGACCAACTACGGCATCGCCATCTCTGCCGGCCACGACTGCCACGCCTATCGCAACCGCGTCGTGTCCGCCGGCGTGCTGCCGGACGGAAAGCGCATCGCGGCGCAGAACGTCGGCATCTATGTGTGGGATTCCTACAAGGCCGGCAAGGACCGCTTCCACGACAACGCCGGGCGGGAAAACGTCGCCGGCTGGGTGAAGGGGGACGCCCGCAACGACTGGTGGCGCCCGCACGCCCATGCGTGGGAAGCGAACCTGAACTGGCCGGGCGAGATCACGCTTCAGGTGTACGAGCTGGAGTGGCAGCGCTGGCAGGGGAAGCTGCAAGCGAACTCCATCAGCGTCGGCGCACAGCCGTCGCCGCCGGTTCGGTAGTTCATTGATGACGAAGACCGCGTGAGCCTAGGTCGCGGGCAAAGGTTCCGGTTTGTTCGCTTCCGTGCCGACACTGGTAGCTTGGCGAAGCTTGGGGCGTCACTGACGGCGCATGCATCCGACAATCCTTACCGCCGCAGAGGCGAAAACCGGCGACGCGCGGGGCGGCGGAGCGCGCGAGCAGGAGCTGCTCGGGCGGCGCGGGTGAAAAGTTGACCGGCTCCCGGCGCGGTCCGGCAACGGCCCCCCTCCATGCGACGCCCATCTCCTCGTGCCGCGCGCGCCCGGTGATCCGCTTGAAAACCCTCTTCGGTTGATCTCTCGGGCACCACGATCGCGCTACCCGACGTGGGCGCGGTCGTCGGTAAGTTGACTCACGTCGCAGAGCGCGACGCTTCCACGGAGCATCTTCCACCGGCGCAGGCAGCGAGCGGGCTCGACAAGCTGCCGGCGGGGCGGGAGAACTTGATGAGGCGTGTGACCGATCGCGTGCCGATATGGTAAAAGACGCCGGTCGGATGACCAGTCAGTGGGTGGTCGAGGTCCGAAAGCAAGGTACGGGCGCGGACATTGCCGGGCACACGGCCCGGGACCGCTCCCGGTTCGCAGTGGGCGAGAACCTGACAGACGAGGGAGACGCAGTTCGGCCCCGGGACGGCGGCGGGACGCGCGCTGGGCGCGCGGTCCGCGCCGACCAATCCCGGAGGCCGCGACCACCCGCGGCGCCGCAGGGAGGCGACGGTACGTGGAGACGAAGTTGCGACAGCGCTTCAGCCGAGTGCTGGGCGTCGTGGACGAGCACGGCACCGCGGGGCCGCGCCTGCTCGACGACGCGCAGCGGCTGTGGCGGCGCGTCCAGGCGCTGCTCCAAATGGGGCTCATCCCGCCCGAGGCCGACGCCGAGGCGCTGGAGCTCTGCTGCTACGCGCTCCAGCTCCCGATGCGGTCGAGCGAGAACCTGCCCGCGGGCCGGCTCGGACGGACGAACCTGCGCGACCGCACCGAGCAGTCGGCCGAGCTGCTGGTCAGCGCGGTGGGACACGACGCCGCCGAGGAACTGATCGACCGCGTCACCAACATCCTGCTCGCCCTCCCGCACCGCGTGCCGGAACTGGACGAATCGCAGTTGCTGGCCGACGCGCTGAACCTCGACGACTTCGGGGTCGTCGGCTTCGTCACCCGCGCGATCCAGCTCGGGCGGCAGGGCGACGGCGTCACGCAGGTGGCTGACGCCAACCACAAGCGCGAGCAGTACGGGTACTGGGAAGCGCGGCTGAAGGACGGCTTTCACTTCGAGCCGGTCCGCCGGATGGCGCGGCAGCGGCTGGAGCACATGCGGCAGGCGGCGAAGCTGCTGAACGACGAGTTGTCGGGTGACGTGCCGTGAGCGACGCGCCTGCCGAGGTGAAGCACAAGCGCCTGCTGCTGGCCGCGTGGCTCTGGACCGGCGCCGCTCCCGCGCGGCGCGACGCCGGCATCGTCACCCAGGGCGACCGCGTCTTGGCCACCGGCGATGCCAGCACGCTTCGGCGCGATCACCCCGACGCCGAGCTGACCGATCTCGGCGCCGTCATCCTGATCCCCGGCCTGGTCAACCCGCACGCGCACCTGGAGCTCACGCACCACGCGCAAGGGGAGCGGCCCGCGTCGTTCGTCGAGTGGATCCTCCGCCTGCGCCGCCGGGTCGAGAACGAGACCGACCTGCCGGCGGCCTCGCTGCAGGCGATGCGCGACGGCATCGCGGAAAGCCTCCGCTTCGGCGTGACGACGATCGGCGACATCACGAATTTTCCCTTGCTCCAGCGAACCCGCCTCGGCGACCTGCCGGCGCGGCTGGTCAGCTTCGGAGAGGTGCGCGGCATGGCGGCGCGGCGGGGGCTGGCGAGCGCGATGATCGATGTCGCCGCCGAGCGGCACGGCGCCGTGCGCATCGCGCTCTCGCCGCACGCGCCGTACTCGGTCGAGCGCGACGTCTACCGCGCCTGCATCGACCTCGCCCGCCAGCGCCGCCTGCCGCTGATGACCCACCTGGCTGAGTTGCCGTACGAGGCGGAATTTCTCGCCGGCCACAGCGGACCGCTGCGCGAACTTTGGGGGCACCTCGGTGGATGGGACACCCACGTCCCCCCGTTCACCGGTGGCCCGATCCGCTTCGCGAGCGCGATTGGCCTGCTTGACGGGCCCACCCTGCTGGCCCACGTGAACTACTGCGACGACGACGAGCTCGACCTCCTCGCCGCGGGCAAAGCCAGCGTCGTCTACTGCCCGCGCACGCACGCCTACTTCGGCCACCCGCCGCACCGCTGGCGCGAGATGCTGGCGCGCGGGATCAACGTCGTCGTCGGCACCGACAGCCGCGCCAGCTCGCCCGACCTGAACCTGCTCGACGACCTGCGCGCCCTCCGCCGACTGGCGCCCGACCTCCCGCCCGACCAACTCTTCGCCATGGCCACCACCCGCGCGGCGAGAGCGTTGCGGTGGGACGACGAGGTCGGCAGCCTGATGCCGGGGAAGTTCGCGGACCTGGCGGTCTTCGACGTCGCCACCGGCAACCCGCTCATGGAGCTCCTCGACGGCCAGCACCGGCCGCGCGAGGTATGGGTGGGCGGCATGCGCGTCTGATCGCGCGTCCCCGCCCGTGGCAGGGGCAGGGGGTTTCAACCCATGTTGATCTTCACGGGTATCAGTAGGCGTTATTCCGTGGCACATGCGCCGCTCACACGGGATGAAAACCCGTGCAGCGCGGGCGACGGTGGACTAACAGGACGGCGCTCTGAGCGGGCGGTCGATGCGCTCACGCGATCGCGCCGCCCTGCTTGGCGCGGTTGATCGCGGCGACGACCTGCTCGTGGACGAGCCTGGGTTTGGCCACGGTTTGCCACGTGCCATCCGGTTCCTCGCCATCGAGAGGGATGATCTCGATGGTGCCGAGCCGGAGCAGCCGCTCGCGGCTGGAGTAGATCAGCCGCGTGCGCGCGATCTTGCGCAGCGCGCAGTCGAAGATCTGCGGGGTGAAGACGCCGGTGATGGCGACGATCCGCAGGTCGGTCAGCACGTACAGGCGAGCGCTCCACAGCAGCACCGCCCACATGAACCGCCCGGCGATGAGGAACAGCCCCGCCTCCAGGACCGCCAGGCGGTTCATCGGCGGGAGCGAGTCCTCGAACACGCGCGTCGCGATCATCAGCACCAGCACCAGGGCGGAGAACCGCAGGCTGCTGAGCGGGATGTACCACAGCGACGGCTTGAGCAGCAGGATGACCAGCTCGCCGTCGCGCAGCACGTGCCGGCTGAGCAGCGCCGCCAGCGGCCCGGAGATCGGCGGCGCGTCCACCGCCGCCGCCGCCGCCCCCGCGCCTTCAGCGTTGACCATGACCGGGGCGCGCAGGCGCGCGGCGGAAGGCAAAAGCGAAAAGGAAAAAGGAAAAACGTCCGGCGCGGATGCTCTGCCGGCTCTGCTTCTTCCTTTCTCCTTTTCCCGTTTCCCTTCCCTCATTGTCTCTCGATCGCCTCCCGCGTGAGGGTGACGATATCGGGGAGGTTTCGGTAGTAGTTGTTGTAATCGAGCCCGTAGCCGACGACGAATTCGTCGGGGATCTCGAAGCCAACGTAATCCGCCGCCACCTCGCGGGCCGTCGGGCGGTCCTTGCGAAGCAGGACGGCCGTCTTGACCGTCGCCGCGCCCAGCGATTCGACGAACGGCTTGACCAGCCGGATCGTCTGCCCGCTGTCGAGGATGTCGTCGATCAGCAGCACGTGGTGGTCCTTCACGTCCTCCGCCTTCAGTTGCTGCCCGAGCACCTGCGCCGGCTGGGCGCGCAGGCTCTTGCCGGGATAGCTGCTGACGGTCATCAGCCCGATCTTCATGGCCAGCGGGATGTGGCGGATCAGGTCGCAGCAGAAGATCATGGCGCCGGTGAGGATCGGCACGATGCTGATCTCCGGCTCGCCCATCATTCGCGGCGGGGTGTGGTCTGCGACGATCTCCTGCGCGAGCTCGCGGACGCGGGCGGCGATCTTTTCCTGCGGGATGAGGATCCGCTCGATGTCGCGCTGCATGGTCCGCGACACTCTATCCGATGCCGCCGCCATCGACCACCGCTGAGCCGGCTGCGCGCCGCTGCCGCGGCGAAACGTGCGCTCGCGCCGACCGCTACCGAGGCGTATCACTCGGTGGGCCGACACGGGAGGAACCATGGCCACACTGACGATCGTCACCTGCCCCAACTGCGGCGCGAAGAACCGAGTGGACGAAGCGGCCGCCGCGGCGCGACAGCCGGTCTGCGGGCGGTGCGGGACCAAGCTGTCCACTGCCGCCAGCGCGACCGGCGACTCCGCCGACAGCGGCCACCCGATCGAAGTCACCGACGCGACGATGGCGGAAATGCTCGCCCACGCGGGCGACCGCCCGGTGCTGGTCGACTGCTGGGCCGCCTGGTGCGGGCCGTGCCGCATGCTCGCCCCGACGATCGAGGCGCTGGCGGCGGAGTCGGGCGGGCGATACGTCGTCGCCAAGCTCGACACCGACCGCAACCCGCGCACCGCCGCCGAGTACCGCATCAACAGCATCCCAACGATGCTCATCTTCCACCGGGGCCAACTTGTCGACCAAGTCGTCGGCCTGCAACCGAAGCAGGCGATCGCCGCCCGGCTGGCGGCGGTTCGGTAGGACGAAGCGCGCCCGGCTGAATTCCCGAGTGCCGTTGTTGTGCCGCGTTGGCGAACGCCATCCGCAGATGACACCGCGCCCGCGATGGGTTCTACTGCGGCGAGTCATGCAACCGATCCTGCTCGACCTGCCGATGGCGTTGCACACCGAGCGCCTCCTGCTCCGCCCGCCTCGCGCCGGCGACGGGCCGCGCGTGAACGCCGCCATCGTCGCCTCCGCGCCGGAACTGGCGGCGTGGATGCCCTGGGCGAACCCCACGCCGTCCGTGCAGGAGACCGAGGTCTGGTGCCGGCGCGCCGCCGTCCATTGGCTCGGTCGCGAGCAGCTCCCGTTCAACCTGTACCTTAAGGGGACCGACACCTGCGTCGGCGCGTGCGGCCTGCCGCGGATCAAGTGGGACATTCCCACCGCCGAGATCGGCTACTGGGTGCGCACGCCCGATGCGGGCAAGGGCCTCATCGCCGAGGCGGTGGCGGAGGTGACGCGATTCGGTCTGGACGTGCTCAAGCTCCGCCGGCTGGAGATCCGCTGCGACGACCGCAACACGCGCAGCAGCCGCGTCGCCGAGCGCGCCGGCTACGCGCTCGAAGGCATTCTTCGCAATGACTCCACCGACCCCGGCGGCGAAGTGCGAAGCACGCGCGTTTACGCGCTCATTGCGGACTGAGTCGCGCGGCGGCCGCGGCGGCGCGCTTCGCGCGGTCGCGCACGCCCTTGCTGGCGGGCGCTCGCCGAAAGCCACCTTCCCTTTCGCAGCCCAGTCTCCTACGCTCACCGCCGTGATCCCCATCCCGCACCACCTCACGCGTTGGCTCGGCCGGCACGGACACTTCGTGTTGCTCGGCGTGCTGCTCGTCGTCGGCGGCACCTGGGCATTTATCGAGCTGGCGGACGAGGTCGGCGAGGGGGACACCCAGCAGTTCGACGAGTGGGCCCTCCGCGCCCTCCGCCAGCCGGACCACCCGGAGCTGCCGATCGGCCCGCGGTGGATGCACGAGGTCGGCCGCGACCTTACCGCCATCGGTGGCGTCGCGGTCCTCAGCGGCATCACCTTCCTGGTTGCAGGCTACATGCTGATGGCGCGCAAGTACCACGCGATGTGGCTAGTGCTGGCGGCGACGTTCAGCGGACTGGTGGTCAGCACGCTGCTCAAGCACCTGTTCGGGCGGGATCGACCGGACATCGTCCCGCACCTCTCGCACGTCTACACGTCCAGCTTCCCCAGCGGGCACTCGATGCTGTCAGCAGTCGTTTACCTGACCCTCGGCAGCTTGCTCGCGCGGCTGGCGCCGGGGTGGAAGATCAAGATCTACTTCATCACCGCCGCGCTGCTGATCACCTTCCTGGTCGGCGTCAGCCGCGTCTACATGGGCGTCCACTACCCGACTGACGTGCTGGCGGGTTGGACGGCCGGCCTGGTGTGGGCGATCATCTGCTGGCTCGCCGCAAGGCAGTTGCAGCGCCGCGGGAGCGTTGAGAAGGACACGCAGCAGACACAGGACCTCCAGCACGAGGGCGCCATCGCGCCTTCCTACGCCCCCAAACCCTGAAGCTCGCGCGCCGGCAGCGGTGCACCCCGCGCGCGCGATCACGCGACAACACATCATGAAAATTGGAACGTACTACTACCCCGAGCAGTGGCCCGAGAACCAGTGGGAGCGGGACTTTGACCGCATGGCGGAGATGGGGTTGCAGATCGTGCACATGGGGGAGTTCGCCTGGTTCACCATGGAGCCGGAGCCGGGCAAGTTCCGCTTCGAGTGGCTCGAGCGCTGCCTGGAGATGGCGCGGGCGCGGGAGATGGACGTGATCCTCTGCACGCCGACCGCCGCGCCGCCCGTTTGGCTCGTCCAGCAGCACCCGGACATCCTGCCGACGGCCGAGGACGGCACGCGCGACCGCTTCGGCGGGCGGCGGCACTACACGCCGACCTCCTCCGCCATGCGCGAGGCGGCCGTGCGGATCGTGACGGCGCTGGCGGAGAAGTTCGGCGGCCACCCATCGGTCGTCGGCTGGCAGATCGACAACGAGTACTCCAGCAAGGATATGAGCCGCCTCGGCTTCGACCAGGGCGCCGAGACGCAGTCCGCCTTCCGCCAGTGGCTGCGCGCCAAGTACGGCAGCATCGAATCCCTCAACCGCGCCTGGGGCAACCAGTTCTGGAACCAGTACTACACCGACTTCGACCAAATCCTGATCCCGCCAACCCGCGAGCCGCGCTACGGCAACCCGCACCAGAACCTTGACGCGTCGCGCTTCTGGTCGCGCGCCTTCGCCGACTTTAATAAGCTCCAGGCGGACATCCTGAAGAAGCATGTCGGCCAGCGGTGGATCACCACGAACTTCATGCCGTTCCACCTCGACGTCGATCCCGGCGCGATCGCCCCCGACGTCTCGCTGATGGCCTGGGACAGCTACCCGATCACCGGCTGGGTGCGCAGCCCGACCAACGACGAATACCGCATGGGCGACCCGGCCAACATCTCCTTCACGCACGACCTGATGGCCAGCTATCACGGTCGCTGGGGGCTGCTCGAGCTCCAGCCCGGGCACGTGAACTGGAGCGGCTACCCGGTGCTGCCGTACCCGAACGTGATCCGCCTGTGGATCTGGACGGCGCTGGCGCACGGGGCGGAGTTCGTCACCACCTACCGCTTCCGCCAGCCGCGGTTCGGCATCGAGCTGTTTCACGAAGGCCTGGTGGAGCCGGACGGCGTGACGCCATCGCCCGGCGGCGAGCAGTTCGTCCACGTGATCGACGAATTGAAGCAGATCGACAAGGCCAAGTGGAACGCCGGCGCGGACAACTTCGACCCCGATTCCACCGTCGGACTGCTCTTCGATTTCGAGCAGTTGTGGTGGTACGAGACGCTCCCGCAGGCCAAGCGCTGGAGCCAGCCGCACTGGGTCCGCCTGTGGTACCAGGCGGCCGCCCGGCGCGGGCTGCGCGTGAAGGTCCTTCACCCAAAGCAACCCTGGCCGGCGGGGCTGAAGCTGGTCGTCGCGCCCGGCATGCAGATGGTCGACGACGCCGACGTGCAGCAGTTGCACGAGTTCGTCGGGGGCGGCGGGCACCTCGTCCTCACCTGCCGTACCGCGCTGATGGACCGCAACGGCCAACTCTGGGAAGGCAAGCTCGCCCACCCGATCCTCGACATGATCGGCGCCGAGATCGAGGCGTACGACTCGCTGCCCGAGGAGTGCTGGGGCGAGGTGGAGATGGACGCGAAGAAGTACCCGTGGGGCGTCTGGGGCGACCTCCTTTACGCCGCCGAGGGGACGAAGGTGCTGGCGAAGTACTCCAACCAATTCTACGCCGGCGCCGCCGCCGTCACGCAGTGCAAGCGTGCCAAGGGGGGATCGACCACGTACTGCGGCGTCCACGGCGAGGCGGCGTTCGTCGACGCGCTGGTCGAGCGCCTGGCGACGCAGATCGGCCTGAAGGGCCAGTCGCCGCCGCTGCCGTCGCGCGTGCAGGTCATCCGCCGCGGACCTTACCACGTGCTGCTGAACTACCTCGACACGCAGGTCGTCGCGCCGGCGGCAAAGGGGGCAAGGTTCCTCGTCGGCACCCGCCGCGTCGAACCGGCGGGGGTGGCGATCTGGGAGTGATGACTCGATCCGCACTAAGTCGCGCGGCGGCCGCGAATGTTATGCAGCGGCAAAGGCGTCTCGCGCAGCGGCGGCGCGTCCCGTGCAGCGGCGGCGCGTCCCGTGCAGCGGCGGCAGCTTCCGATGTCATCCTGAGCGTACCCGCGAAGGATCTCGGGCTCGTGCGATGCTCTCGGTCCCGAGATCGCTCGCGTATACGCTTCGGGATGACGGTGTTCGCGAAGTACCAGCCCAACGACCGCGCGCAAGATTTCGCTCCGACTTCGCCCACTCCACGCGTGCGCGTTGCTCACACGCGAATGTGCCGCCAGCGGGCCAGGACGAAGTCGTAGAGCCCGTAGGCGACCAGTCCCAGCGCGACCGTGCCGAGCAGGTAGGGGCCATACGGCTGACGCGCCAGTTCCGCCAGCGCGCCGCCGAGGCCGTGGGCTTGGTTCGCGTCGAAATCTTTGGCGGCCTTGACGAGGAACAGACCCATGAGGGCGAAGACGACGCCGCGGGCGGCGACCCCGAAGCGGCTGACGCCGCGGATCCACTTCTTCGCGCCCGGCCCGACCTCGGTCAGCACCAGCCGCTTGTCGAGGCTCCCGCGGCAGCCGTCGATCACCTGCTTCACGCCGTAACAGACCACGCCGACGCCGATCGCAGCGACGATCCACCGCCCGAAGGGGTAGTCCATCACGGCACCGGTCCAGTCGTGCAGCTTCTGGTCCTCGCCGCTGGCCGCGCGGCGCGAGCCGATCAGCAGGCTGATCGCACCGAGCACCAGCCCGAAGTGGACGAAGGCGTTGAACGCCCAGCCCACGCGCTTTGCGATGGCGCCCCAGCTCGTCCCCTCGCGCTCCGGGTCCTCGATGGCGCGGATGAGCTTCCACACGCCGAAGCAGAGCAGCCCCAAGGCCACGACCGCCAGCAGCGCGGCGCCGATCGGCTGGCGGAACAAGTGCTCGAGGGCGCCGCGCGTGCCGACCGGCTTGTCCGTCCGCCCGACCGGCGCCAGCGCCGCCAGGCCGCCGATGATGAGGTAGACCACGCCCTTTGCCGCGAAGCCGAAGCGGGCGAAGCGCTGGATGAACGGGCTGACGTCCTGGACGGCGTCGTGCACCTGCTGCTTGGCTCGATCGAGGTGGCCGGCGGCGGTGGCGGCGGGGGCGTGCGTCATGCCCGCAATGTATGGCCGGGCCGCCGGTCGCGCGAGCGCGCAAACGGGCTCGACCGCGGCTCCGGACCCGCGGGCGTATCCCTGTTCGGGGATGTTGGAAGCAAAGCAATGGCGGGTATCTTTCTCAGCCGATAACTTGTTGTCCCCGCGCGGCTTTCATCGGGCTGGCGGCGAGCAACAGTTTGACGCGTCGCGGCCGTTTGCCGCGCCGCAGCAGCTTTCGTGGAACTTCCCATCGCGCCCTAGCCGCGCAGGGAAAACAGGAGTTGGACATGTCTCTGGTCGTTCTGCCGTCGAAGTCGAAGACGCTCGCGCTGGCGGGCCTGTTGTCGGTCGCGGTGATCGGGTGGGGCACGGGCTGTGCCTCCAGCAAGGAATCCGCCGGGCGCGATACGCTCACTGAGCACGTCGGCCGCTACGACGCCGCCCCCAGCGGCGCCCCGAAGCCGCGCGTCGGCGTCCCGCCGTTCAACGTCAAGACCGGCCAAGGCTTCAGTGGCGGCAATGACCTCAACGACTTGGCCGCCGACCAGATGACCACCCTGCTCGACGCCAGCGAGCGGTTCAGCGTGATCGAGCGCGCCCAGATGACGAAGCTGATCGACGAGCAGAACCTGGAAGGCATCGTCACGCCCGGCGAGATGGCCAAGCCGGCGCAGGTGCGCGGCGTGGATTACCTGCTGCTCGGCAAGGTCACCAATTTGCGCGTGAAGAAGGAAGACAAGAGCCGCGGGTTCGGGCTCGGGCAGGTCGGCGGGCTGATCAACGTGGGCGCGGCCGACGTGAAGAAGAAGGACATCGTCATCACCACCGAGGCCGGCGTCGACATTCGCTTGGTCGATCCGACCACCGGCGAGGTGCTGCTGAGCAACTTCAGCGAGTACAAGAAGACCGACAGCGCCGGCGCGTTCGGACTGGATATCCTCGGGGCCAGCGCCGAGGCGGACGCGAACATCAGCATCGACGAGGACGACAAGGGCAAGATCCTCCGCCTGGCGCTGGACGACGCGCTGCGCAAGAGCATCCCGAAGCTCGACAAGTTCCTCAAGAGCGGCAAGGTGAAGGGCGGGACCGCCGCCGCCGCCGCCGCCACCGCCGCGCCTGCCACCCCCGCCATGCCG
>DASQDR010000130.1:0-7137 GCA_035634055.1 Tepidisphaeraceae bacterium
GCCGCTCTTCCGCACGTGGGCGCCGACCACCAGCCCGACGCGGCTGCTCCCGCGCTTGTCGTCGATCCTCGCCGGCTCCAATACCACGGCCGCGCCGACCGGCGGCGGGTGGGTCGAGCAGCTTTACGTCGCCGGCCGAACCTCCACCTGGCGGGTGATCGCGCGCGACAACCGCATCGGCGGCGGGGGCGTCACGACCGACGACATGACCCTCACCGTGGTCAACACCGGCGCCGCCTTCGCCGTCACCGCCCCCAACAGCGCCGTCACCTGGTTCGCCGGGCAGGGGCACACCGTCAGCTGGAACGTGGCCGGAACCACCGGCGGCGGCATCAACGCGGCGAGCGTGAAGATCCTGCTCTCGACCGACGGCGGGACCACCTTCCCGCACGTGCTGGCCGCCTCCACGTCCAATGACGGGAGCGAGCTGGTCACCCTCCCCGCCGGCCTGACCAGCACGACGGCGCGGGTGAAGATCGAGGCGGTCGGCAACGTCTTCTTCGACCTCTCCAACGCCAACTTCACCATCGGCAATGGCACGCCTCCGCCGGGCGCGATCGCCGGGCAGGCGTACGAGGACCGCGACGCCGATGGCGCGTTCGGCGGCGGCGACCTGCCGCTCCAGAACGTGGTCGTCTACCTCGACAAGAACGACAACGGCGTGCTCGACGCCGGCGGGCCGTCGCCGGAGCCCGCCTCCACCACCAACGCCTTGGGCACCTATTCCTTCGCGTCGGTCGGCGCCGGAACGCACAAGGTGCGCGCGCAGTTGCCCGCCGGTTACGTAGCCACCGCGCCGGTCGGTGGGGCCGCCAGCGTCACCGTCTCGTCCGGCGCCACGGCGACGCAGAACTTCGGACAGTTCCCCACCGTCTACGCCGGCACCGGCGCGGCCGACTCGTACACGCTTCGCCTCTCGCAGCCGGCGGCCGCGGCGCACTACACCGACGATTTCAACCGCGCCGCGCTCGCCGGCGGGTCGAACGTTTACACAACGCAGGTGTCCGCCGGCGACGGCGCGGCCAGCATCACCGCCAACGACGTGCTCACGCTGACCAACGACGCCAGCGCCGCCGTCCCCAACGCCGCCGGGCAGGTCTACGTCACCACGCCCACCAGCGCGTTCGCCGGCTTCAACCCGCACTTGCACGCCAACGCCGCGCCGATCGCGTGGTCGTTCAACGTGCAGCAGGTGCGGACCGATCCGGGCGGGCTTTCGGGCACGAGTTACGGCGTGGCATACGTGCTGGGGGCGACCAACGGGACGTTCGTCGGCACGGGGGCGGGCAACGGCTACGCGGTGGTTATCGGCAATTCCGGCTCAGTGGATCCGATCCGCCTCGTCCGCTTCACCGGCGGCCTGGGCGGCACGCTCACGGGGCTGGCAAGCGACGCGGCGCAGAACGCCACGAACCGCCACTGGAGCGTGAAGGTCACGTTCGACCCCGCCTCCGATCAGTGGAGCCTCTTCACCCGCGACGACGGCACCGGCGGCTTCACCAACCCGCTCGGCGGCGGCACGCCGCTCGTGCAGTCGGGCGCGACCGTCGCCGACAGCACCTACACCGGCGCCGCCAGCCTGCTCACCCACGCCGGCCCGTACTGGGCGTACTCCACCTCCGCCAATCAGGCGGCGAAGTTCGACAACATTACGCTGGCGCCCGCCGCGGGCGGCGGCGGCGGCGGGGCGAGCCGGGTCGAGGTGCTGCTCGGCGGCGTCGTCACCTACTCCGCGCCGCCGGGGCTGGCATCGTCGCTCACCTTCAACACCGCCGGCGGCGATGATTCGCTTGTCATCGACTACGCCAACGGCAACCCGATCCCCGCCGGCGGCGCGTTCTACGACGGCGGCGACGGTGGCGACGACGCGCTCGTCATCAACGGCAGCGCCGCCGCCAATCACGTCAAGCTGAGCAGCGCCTTCGCCGGCCCGGCGGCGCAGAACATCAACCTGCACGACGCCGCCACCGGCGCGCGCACCGTCGAGGGCGTCACCTTCAACGGCGGCGCCGGCAACGACTCGCTCACCGTCGTCACCGCCCCCGCGACTGGCGGCGCCGGCGGCGGCGCGACGAAGCTCACCTTCAACGGCGGCACAGCGCCCGGCGAAACCGACGCGCTCAACCTTCACGCTGGCGATTGGGCAATCGGCGGCGACCTCGGCGCTGCCACCGCCAACGCCGCGATCAGCGTCTCCAATTCCGGCACCGCCGTCGCGCTGGGCGCAACGCAGCACCTCGCGTCGCTCGCGATCGACGGTGCGACCGTCACGCTCACGGCGGACGGCTCCCGCCTGATGAACACCGGCGCCCTGGCCGTCACCGGATCCGGCACGCTCGATTTGCAGGACAACGACCTGGTCGTGCGCGACGGCGGCGCCGTCTCCGTCGCCGGCTCGACCTACAACGGCGTTGCCGGCCTGATCGCCGCCGGCCGCGTCCTGGGAAGCCAGACGAGCTCCCTCGCCCCCGCTGCCCGCGCGGCGCTGGCGGCGGCGACCGCTTCGGAAGTCCTGGCGATCGCCCCCGGCGACACCGCCACCTGGCAGGGCGAAACCGTCTCCGGCTCGGCCGTGCTGATCAAGCACACCTACGTTGGCGACGCAGACCTCAACGGCAAGATCACCGGCGACGATTACTTCGCGGTCGACAGCCACGTCGCGTCGCTCAACCCCTGGGGCTGGTGGCGCGGCGACTTCGACCACAACGCCAGGATCGACGGCGACGACTACTTCCTCATCGACAGCAACATCGCCCGGCAGGGCGCGGCGCTGTAATCCCTGCGACGCGCCGCCAGCCGCGGCCGGCGCTCTCGGCGCGCGCACCGGTGCGGGTCCGTCACGACGCCTCCCACTCCCCCGTAAATCGGAAAAGCGTCGGCGCCTCCAGCCGTCACAGCACGCGCAGCGCCCCCTCGTTCCAATCCAGCGACACCTTCCCGCCGCTGGTGATCAGGTCCGTCAGCGGCTGCCCGAGGGCCGCGCGGCGCCACCCCTTCATGATGGGCGAGTCGGCGGTCTCCTTGCCGCTGGTGAGGTGGCGGTAGAACTCGCCGACCTCCTGCCGGCTGGTGGCCAGGGCGGGGTCGATCGACTGCCCGATGCAGAGGCACTGCGCGATCGCCCAGACGGCGTCTCCACGAAATCGCTCGGTCGGGCTGGGCTCGATCGGGCGCGCGAACGGGAACTTGCCCGGCGGCGTGGCCAGGCCGCGCTGGGTCGCGTCGATGATGTCCTTGCCGTGCGCGCTCTCCACCGGGCGCGGCAGGCCGCGCACGCGGGCGAGCTTTTCCGGGTGCTTCACCGGGCTGCGCGACAGATCGATGAGGATCTCGTCCTTCAAAAACGCGCGCGGCGGCACGTCGTGGGCGCGGGCCTCGCGGTCGCGCCAGATGACCAGCTCGCGCAGCACCGCCAGGGCGGGCGGGTTCAGCGACGTCGCCCCGCGCACGCGCAGGAACGCAGTGTCGGGGTCGAACTGGTAGAGCCCCGCGTCGCACATCGCGTCGAACTCCTCGCGCGCCCAGTCGGCGTGGCCGGTCGCCTCCAGCTTGCGCCCGATCGCCTGCCGCAGCGCGGGCAGGTAACGCACGTCGTCGGCGGCGTAGCGCAACTGCGACGGCGAGAGCGGACGCTGGTCCCAGTGGGTGAAGGTCAGCCCCTTGCCCAGCTTCGCCCCCACCAGTTCGTTCACCAGCTTCGACAGCGCCACCGGGTACGCCATGCCGATGAACCCGCAGGCGATCTGCGTGTCGAAGACGCTCCTGGCCTCGCGGCTGAGGTGGCGGATGACCGGCTCGACGTCCTGCTGCCCGGCGTGGGTGATCTTCTCCACCGACGCGTCCGCCACCAGCTCCCAGAACGGCATCAGGTCCACGCCCGCCAAGGGGTCGATCAGCGAGACGCGCGTGGCGGTGGCGACCTGCACCAGGCAGAGCTTGGGGACGTAGGTGAGCTCGCCGATGAACTCGCTGTCGTAGGCGAAGCTGCCGCTGTCGCGGAGGTGGTCGAGCAGCTCGGACAGGCCGTCCTGCGTGGTGACGAGGTCGGCGTTGCCCTGCGGGACGGCCGGGTGCTCGGCGACCGGCCCCTGGGCGTCGGCGTCGTCGGAGTGGGCGTCGGCGTGCTGCCGCGCGCGGTGACCCGCCCGCGCGAAGCGCGCGCGGCGGACGTTGGCTTCAAGGTCGGATTCGTTACTCATCTCACGTGCTCGCGGGGCCGGGGTACGACGTGAACGCCGGCCGCTGCGCGGCGGCCGGTCACGAATAGACCGCCACGAGAGACGGCCATCAACACAGGACGTCACCAAACAAGACCGTGCGCCTTCGCAACGGTCAGGTCCGGTAAAAACGGAAGGCGAGGCTACACGCCCGCAGCAATGTCGAAAAGGGCGCTTCGGCACGCGCGGCGTAATGCCGCTCACGCCACCGCTCGTATCCCGCGGCGGGCGCGGCACTAACGAAGTGTCAAATGTTCCGAAAAGCCTGACGGCCCTAAGCCATTTCGGCCGGCGATGCGGCGGACGCAACGGGCAAGTACGAAATCGACCCCCGCCGATACCTGATGGTACACCTGTTGCTCAAGTCAAGCGACATGGATGGAATGGCCGTAAATCTTCACCGCACTCGAGTGCCCCAGTTGCCGGACGTACTCGTGGTCGAGGACGAGCGCGTGTCGCGTCGGGCAATGACCTCGTTGCTGATTTCCAGTGGGTACCACCCGGCCGCCTACGAGTCCGCCGAGCAGGCGCTGGAGGACGTGGACGGATCGCCGCCGCCGGTGGCGCTCGTGGACGTGGACCTGCCGGGCATGAGCGGGCTGGACTTGATCGAGCGGCTGGAGAAGCTCCGCCCGGACCTGCGCACCGTGCTGATCACCGCCGCCGACGGCGAGCGCATCGAGCGCTTCCGCCGCCAGCACGACGTGGTCTACCTCCGCAAGCCCGTCGACTTCCCCCTCCTGCTCGAAATCCTCGGCCAAGGGTCGGACCAGGCGCACGCGTAACCGCGACGGAAGCGAGAGGGATTGCACCGCGGAGGCGCAGAGGGCGCCGAGAGAAAGAATCGCCCGATCGGGCTGAGAAGGGCGACACCGGGCGCAGGGAGACCGGAATGGGCCCCAATCTCAATTATCTGTTCGCCATCATCCCAAGCCTGCGCCCCCGGCATCTCCGCCTCCGCGTCCTCCGCGTCCTCCCCGCCTCTGCGGTGCAATCCTCCCCCGAACCCCCACAAGGCAGCCGCGCGTGACTTCCCGCAAGGTTTGGGTAGGATGGCCGCCCCGGTTTCGTTGCACATCGCTTGGCTTTTGTCGTGAACGCGCGGGGGGGAAGGACGCAGGTGGTCGACATGAACCTGACGTACGCGGTGGAACGCCTTTACCTCACCGGCTGGACCCCTGGCGGCGGCGGCGACGCGGACCTGGACCGCCTGCCGGACGGCCGACGCTTTCCGTCGGTCTTGGCCGTGCAGCGCGACTTCGCCCGGGCGGGGCTGGAGCTGGCGATCAAGCACAACCTGATCTTCAACTGCTACCGCAGCACCTGGGCCCCGATCGGCGAGCCGCTGGACGACGCCCACGCCGCCGACGAGCGCCACGGCACCGTCGTCGGCGCCTGCGACCGCGAGGCCGCCGTCTACGCCCTGGCCCACCTCAGGGAAGCCCAGCGCGACGCCCGCGCCGAAGCGCTGCTGGCCACGGTGTAACGGCCACGCCTCCGATCTTTCGCCGCGCCGCTTCGGCGCACGGGCCCGCGCCTTCACTCGCTCTCGTGGGAGCACGGGTGAGAGGGAGCGGTGGCGCGATCGTTCGGTCGCTTCTTGTATCGCTGAAGGCACCGCGGCGAGCGGTTGCTCAAACCAATGAGCACAGGATCTCGCAACCCTGCTTGAGCTGATCATCGCTCGTGGCGTAGCTGACGCGGAAGTGGGTGTCGCGCTCGCTGAAGACGTTGCCGGGGATCACCAGCACGTTGCGCTGGATGGCGCGGGCGACGAAATCGGTGGCGGTGGCGCCGGCGGGCGCCTTGGGGAAGATGTAGAACGCGCCGCCGGGGCGGGTGATCTCGAACTTTTTCCCGAGAATCTCAAAGGCGATGTCGCGCTTGCGGCGGTAGGCGTCGACGGCGTCGCGCATCGGCAGGTCCATCGCCTTGAGCGCGGCGTGCTGGAGCGGCGACGGGGCGCACACGTACGTGTACTGCTGGAGCTTGGTCATCTGCGCCAGGATCGCCTCCGGCCCGGCGGCGTAGCCGAGCCGCCAGCCGGTCATCGCGTGGCTCTTGCTGAACCCGCGAAGCAGGATCGTCTTATCGTATGACGCCGCCGGCGACGACAGCGCGCGCGACGACGCATCGTACAAGAACGGCTCGTAGATCTCGTCGCTGATGATGAGCAGGTCGTGCCGGCGGGCGATGTCGACCGCCTGCCGCACCTCCGCCTCGCTCATCACGATTCCGGTCGGGTTGCTCGGGGAGTTGAGGATCAGCAGCTTGGTCCGCGGCGTGATCGCGCGCTCGACGCGCTCGGCCGGGAAGCGGAAGTCGGGGTAGCTGTCCACCATGACCGACTTGCCGCCGGCCATGCTGAGCAGGTGCTTGTACATCACGAAATAGGGGTCGAGGAAGATCGCCTCATCCCCCGGGTCGATGGTGGCCAGGATCGAGAGGAACAGCCCGCCGGAGACCCCGGAGGTGATCAGCACGTCGCCGACATCGCGGCCCAGCTCGCGGGTGAGGCCCTCGCGCAGGCGCAGGCGCAGCGGCTCGATCCCCTGCGTTTGCGTGTAGCGGTTCTGCCCGGAGGTGATGGCCTCGACGGCGGCGGCCTTGGCGAACGGCGGGACGTCGAAGTCCGGCAGCCCGATCGACAGATTGATCGGGTCCTTCATCCGCGCCGCCAGGTCGAACACCTTGCGGATGCCGGAGGCATCGACGGCGTGGGCGCGGCGGGAGACGTAGTCGGAGGGGGAGCGGGGCATAGGTCAGGAGCGACGAAGCGACGGAGCGACCGAGCGGCAAAGGAGAAGAGCACGCCGACGCGGCCGCGCGCGGGTTCCGTCCTCGATCTTTTCCTTCGTCGCTCGGTGGCTTCGTCGCTTTGTCGCTCTCCTCAAATCACTTCTTCTTCGCTGCCGGGGCG
>DASQDR010000131.1:0-10707 GCA_035634055.1 Tepidisphaeraceae bacterium
GGCGCCGTGCCGCCCCGCGCAATGCCGCCGGGCGTGGTGCCGCCACCGCCGATGCCACCGCCGCGACCGCCGCGACCGCCGGGTGGGCGGGCGGGCGGGCCGGAGCAGCCTCCGCCGCGCGCGCCGCAGTAGTTTCTATCGGTCGCGTCACCCTGACGCGGCCGGGCACCGCCGCCGCCAGATGGTAAAATTGCGCGGTTGGCGCTGTTCCGTGCGCGGAGGCGCCGGCCTAAGATGTCGTCCCACCGGTGGGGCTCTTTCCAATCTGTCGATCGGTCAAGTTGCCACCGGGGGATGTTCGATAGACCAGTGGACGGCACTCGCGCCCGGCGCGTGCGCAAGATTTGCCGCGGCGGTGAGCGCGCGGGGACGTGTGTGTGAACCCGTTCGGCCGCCGGACATAGTAGGTAGTAGCTCCGAAGGGCCCGCGCGGCCCGCCGGCCACGCGCCCGACCACGCCGGTCGGGCCGCCGACGACGCGCCAACCTTTCACGACCCCGAAGGCGTTCTTCATGGCCAACAGCAATCGAACGGGCAATGGCGGCGGCGGCAACGGCGGTGGCGGCGGCGGGAACCAACCCCCCACCGGCGGCAGCGGCGGCGGCGCGGGCGGTGGAGCCGGCGGCGGCGGCACGCCCCCCGGCGGCTTCCGCGGACGCCGCGTCACCACCTGCTCGTTCTGCGGAAAGTCCTCCCGGGACGTCGGCCCCATGGTCGAGGGACCCTCCGACGTCTACATCTGCGCAAACTGCGTCGACCTCGCCCACAACATCATCCGCCAGGAGAAACGCAAGCTCTCCTCCGCCGGCGTGCCGGCGCTGGGGCAGATCCCCTCGCCGCGGCAGATCAAGGAATACCTCGATCAGTACGTGATCGGGCAGAACTACGCGAAGAAGGCGCTGGCCGTCGCGGTGCACAACCACTACAAGCGGCTCAGCACGCAGGAACAGCCCGCCGCCGACGGCGCGGCCGCCGCCGCCGCCGCGCCCAAGCCGGGCGACGACGTCGAGATCGACAAGTCCAACGTCCTGCTCATTGGCCCCACCGGCTCCGGCAAGACGCTGCTGGCCAAAACGCTGGCCAAGGTGCTCAACGTCCCGTTCGCCATCGGCGACGCCACCACGCTCACCGAGGCGGGCTACGTCGGCGAGGACGTCGAGAACATCCTGCTCAAGCTCCTGCAGAACGCCGATTACGACCTCGAGGCCGCCCAGCGCGGCATCGTCTACATCGACGAGATCGACAAGATCGGCAAGACGCAGAACAACGTCAGCATCACCCGCGACGTCTCCGGCGAGGGCGTCCAGCAGGCGCTGCTGAAGATGCTCGAGGGCACCGTCAGCAACATCCCGCCGCAGGGCGGCCGCAAGCACCCCGAGCAGCAGTACATCCAGATGGACACGACGCAGATCCTGTTCATCTGCGGCGGGACGTTCGTCGGTCTGGAAGACATCATCCGAAAGCGCCTGGGCAAGCGGCAGATCGGCTTCAACAGCGAGAACAGCCCGCTGGAAACCGCCCGCGACCGCGCCGAGGTGCTGGCCCAGGTGCAGCCGGAGGACCTGGTGGAGTTCGGCATGATCCCCGAGTTCGTCGGCCGCCTGCCGCTGGCGGCGACGCTCGAGCCGCTGGACACCAGCATCCTGGTCAACATCCTGACCGAGCCCAAGAACGCGATCGTCAAGCAGTACCGCAAGTTCTTCCGCCTGGAGGGGAGCGACGTCGAGTTCACCCCGGGCGCGCTTCAACTGATCGCCGCCCGCGCCCTCAAGCGCGACACCGGCGCCCGCGCGTTGCGCGCGGTGTGCGAGGAGATCATGCTCGACCTGATGTACAAGCTGCCCGACGCGCAGCAGGGCGGGAAGTACGTCATCGACGAGGACGTCGTCGAGGGCCGAGCCAACCTCTTCGAGATCAAGCCCGAGCGCCGCAAGGAATCGGCGTAACGCGGCGCCCCGACCGACTGACCGGCCGACCTGAATCGAGAGAAGGAGCACCGCCCGCGCGGTGCTCCTTCTTTTTTGGTGTCTCGTGGCTTGGGCGTGGCGCCCGACCGCTCACCGCGCCAGCGGCTTTGAAGGGCCGGGCGCCATGATGAAAACAGGCGGCCGGCCGCCGCGGATGCTCGGGGGGGGACGCCCAAGCCACGTCAGGGCGCCGCCGGCCCCGCGCGCTACTCCGTCGGTCGCGTCGCGGGGGTCTTGGCGAACGCCGCGGGGCGGTCGAAGGTGAGCTGAAACGAGTCCACGTCGACGTACCCGGCCTCGGATTCGTCGTTGTAGGAGAAGATCCCAAGCCGGTTGCCGCGGTAGCGGCCCCACGTCAGTTGATAGGTCCCGCCGAGCGGCGTGAAGGTCTGGCCATCCAAGCTGTAGGCGAAGCGGCTGATGCCGTCCTGGCCCCACGTTGAGCGGACCCAGACGTCCGCCAACTTCACCGCCGGCCCCTCCTCGACCTTGCCATTCTCGATGCGGACGATCTTCCGCGCGCCCGCCTCCTGGAGCACGCCGATGGTCGCCCACGTGCGGGCGTAGTGGGCGAAGCCGGCGTGCTGGCCGTCGGCCATGCCGCTGACATCGAGCTTGACCGTCACCTCGCAGTTGGCCGCGCGCCAGCCGCGCTGCGTCAGCGTGTTGCCCGCCGTCAGGAGGTTCCCCTTCTTCAGCGGCTTGAAGGCGTGCAGGCGGAGGAAGCCGGGCCGCTCGGTCAGCGACCATTTCTCCTTGCGGGGCTGGTGGTTCCACTCCCACTGCACGGCGAGCCCGTCGCCGCCGCCATCGAAGGTGTCGCTGGTCTGCGGCAGGGCGGGGGGCAGGCCGTCGATCGGCTTCTTGGCGCTCCAGACCATGTTGCCGATGCCGTCGTCGCCCGGCTTGCCGAGGATCGGCCAGCCGTCGGTCCACGTGACCGGCAGCAGGCACATGGCGCGACCCTCCCAGTCGCCGGTCCCCTGGTGGGTGACGAACCACCAGTCGCCCTTCGGCCCCTGCACGATGCCGCCTTGGTTGGGCTCCTTGTCGACGCGCCTTCTGACGTGCCCAATCTGCCGCATCTCCCACGGCCCGTCGAGGCTCTTGGCCCGCCGCATCATCGGCACGCGGCCTTCCGACGTGACCTCGCTGAAGTAATGGTAGTAAAGGCCATTGATCTTATAGAGCTTGTTCGCCTCGCTCCCTTTGGATGAGTACATCACGCGGTCCGACGCCATGTCGAGCGTCTTGCCGTCCGGCGACATCTTGAACAGGTGGATCTTGTACTTGTCGGCGAAGTGGGTGCCGATGAAGTACGCCTGCCCGTCGTCGTCCCAGAACGGGCAGCAGTCGTCCCACCCCTTGGCCAACAGCACCGGGTGGAGCGGCTCCCACGGCCCGGCGACATCCTTGGCGGTTGTCATGAAGTAGCCGACGTCCGGGTCGCCAAAATAGATCCAGAACTTGCCGTCGTGGTGACGGATCGCGCCGGCCCAGACGCCGCGCCCGTAGCGGCCCATGCGGTCGTAGTTCATCTCCGGGCTGATGCGCGTGATGTCAGGGATCGCGCGCCCGGCCATCGTCCAGTTCACCAGGTCCTTCGACCGCAGGATGATCTGCCCGGGGCTGTAGGCGAAGGTGGAGGAGATGACGAAGTACTCGTCGCCGACGCGGATGGCGTCGATGTCACTGTAATCGGCCGGCAGGATCGGGTTCTTGTACGTCCCGTCCCCCTGGTCGCCCCACGGCCCGATGTTGCCGACGTCCGCGACGGCGGTGGCAGCGGCGGAGAGGGAGATCAGCACGGCGGCACAGGTTGCGATCAGGGGGAAGTAGGGCACGGTTGGGCCTCGTTCAGTCGACAATTGGAGAGGAAGCACGACTCTGACCATTCTGCCTGTCGAGCCGCGTGGCGTCGACCCCCAACTCACCCGCGCCAAGCCACAGCGCCGCCGCCTCGAGGTACATGCTGGAAACAGGAACTGCGGCGGGGCCCGTCCGATTTCAGTGACGAACAATTCCCGCCGTCCGTTCCGCCCGAGATGTCCGCAGGCTACCATCGCCAACCCCTATGCGTTTATCAAAGCAGTTGCTCTGTCGGCTCGCCCTGGCCCCATCGGTTTTGCTGGCGACTTCGCCGATCGCTGGGGCCGTCCCACCGACGGCGGTTCAGCAGCCGGCCAAGCCGCAGGCGACGCCCGCACCGGCCGGACCTGCCGGCGCTACGGCCGCCACGCCCACGACGGCTCCGGCGGGCGGGCCGGAGGACGAAAAGGCCAGGCGCTACCTCGCCCGCGAGGCGCGAGAGAAGGCGCGCAAGGAGCGCGAGGCGAACGACCCGAACCGCCCGACCACGCAGGCGCTGCTCCAGCCGGAGTACCCGGTCGCCTTCGCCGAGGCGGAGAAGGCGATCGACCGATACAAGGTCGCGTCCGGGCTGAAGATGACCGTCTTCGCCGCCGAGCCGCAGCTCCAGAACCCGGTCGCGCTGCACGTGGACGACCGCAATCGCGTCTGGGTGGTCGAGACGTGGCGGTTCGACGGCGGCGGCCCGGGGCACGGCGTCTACGACATCCGCCACATGTACAGCCGGCTTGAGGACGACCTCTCGTCCAAGACGGTCCAGCAACGCCAGCAGTGGCTGGATAAGTGGAACAACGGCGACAACTCCTCGCTCACCATCTGGCCCGACCGCCTGCGGCTGATCGAGGACCGCGATGGTGACGGCCGGGCGGACTTCGCCTCCGTCTTCGCCGAGTGGAAGCAGCCGCTCGAGGGGCTGGCGTCCGGCGTGATCACCCGCCGCAACGAAAGCGGCGGCGACGACGTCTACGTCACCAACATCCCCAGCCTGTTCCGCCTGAAGGACACCGACAACGATGGCAAGGCGGACGAGCAGCACGTCGTCAGCACCGGCTACGGCGTCCGCTACTCGCTGCTGGGGCACGACCTGCACGGCCTGCGCTGGGGCCCGGACGGAAAACTCTACTTCTCCAACGGCGACCGCGGCATGCACGTGAAGAACGCCGAGGGAAAGACGCTGGATTTTCCCGACGAAGGCACCGTGATGCGCTGCGACCCGGACGGGTCGAACCTCGAGGTCTTCGCCCGCGGGCTGCGCAACCCGCAGAAGCTGGTCTTCGACCAGTACGGCAACCTGTTCACCGGTGACAACAACTGCGATTACGGAGACCCCGCGCGCTGGGTCTACGTCGTCGAGGGCGGCGACACCGGCTGGCGCATTGGCTACCAGCACCTCCAGACCCCCAAGCCGACCGGCCCGTGGCTGGCGGAGAACCTCACGGCGCTGGAGAAGGACAACACCGCCGCGTACCTCATCCCGCCCATCGCGCACCTGGGCGCCGGCCCGAGCGGGTGCACCTTCTATCCCGGCACGGGGCTGAGCGAGAAGTACAACGACCACTTCTTCCTGACCGACTTCCGCGCCGGGCCGAGCAGCCAGATCCACTCCTTCGCGCTCAAGCCCAAGGGGGCCAGCTTCGAGATGGTGGACCGCAAGCCGTTCGTCGAGCGGCTGATCGCGACCGACATGGAGTTCGGTCCGGATTCCGCCGCCTACATTGCCGACTGGAACGCCGGGTGGGTCAAGAGCGGCAAGGGGCGCATCTACAAGGTGATCGACCCCGAGGCGGCCAAGAGCCCGGAAGTCGCCGAGACGAAAAAGCTCATCACCGAGGGGATGTCGAAGCGCGCGCCGCGTGAGCTCCAATCGCTGCTCGGCCACCGCGACGTGCGCGTCCGCCAGGCGGCGCAGTTCGAACTTGCGGGGCGCGGCACGAGCAGCGCCCCGCTGCTGCGCGAGACGGCGGCGAAATCGGACAAGCAGCTCGCCCGCGTCCACGCGATGTGGGCGTTGGGGCAGCTCGCCCGCAAGTCGCCAGAGGCGATCAAGCCGCTGGCGCCGCTGCTGGGCGACGGCGACCCCGAGATCCGCGCGCAGGCGGCGAAGCTGCTCGGCGAGGCGAAGCACGCCGACGCCGCCGGCGCGCTGGTCAGCGGGCTGAAGGACCCCTCGCCGCGCGTGCAGTACTTCAGCGCGATCGCGCTCGGCAAGCTCCGCCACGCCCCGGCGGTCGGGCCGGTGCTGGCGATGCTCCAGGCGAACGACAACAGGGACGCCTTCCTCCGCCACGCCGGCGTGATGGCGCTGACCTGGATCGGCGACGCCGACGCGATCGCCGCCAGCGCCCGGAGCGACTCGGCCGGCGTGCGGATGGGCGCGTGCCTGGCGCTGCGCCGGCTGGGCGACCGGCGCGTGGCGCAGTTCCTCAAGGACGCGAATCCGGCGGTGGTCACCGAGGCCGCCCGCGCCATCAGCGACGCGCCGGTCGAGGCGGCGCAGCCGGAGCTGGCGGCGGTGCTGGGCAGCGTCACGCTGCCCGAGCCGGTCATCCTCCGCGCGCTGCACGCGAATTTCCGCCTGGGCGCGCCGGCCAACGCCGCCGCCGTCGCCAACTTCGCCGCCCGCGGCGACGCGCCGGAGCTGATGCGCATGGAGGCGCTGGCGATGCTCCGCGAGTGGGACAAGCCCAGCGGGATCGACCGCGTCGTGGGCATCTGGCGGCCGCTCCCGCCGCGCGACCCGCAGATCGCCAGCAACGCCGCCCGCGCCGTGCTGCCCGCGATCGTCACCGGCGCGCCCGATCCGGTCCGCATGGCGGCGATGACCTTGATCCGCAAGGTCGGGCTCGACGACGCCAACGTGCTGTTCGACCTTGTCGCCAATAAGCAGACGTCGCCCGACGTGGCCGCCGCCGCCCTGGGCGCGATGGACCAGCGCAAGGACGCGCGGCTGGACGAGGCGGTGGAGCTGGCGCTGACCGGCGGGCGCGGGTCGCTCCGATCCGGCGCGATCCACCTGCTCGCACGCCGCCCAGATGCCGCCCAGAAGCTCGAGTCGCTGCTCAGCACCGGCTCCATCCCCGACCAGCAGGCGGTGCTGACCGCGCTGGGGACGATCGCGCAACCGGCGGCGCAGAAGCTCCTCTCCGACTGGATGGACAAGCTGGCCGCCGGCAGCGTCGCCGCCGAGCTTCAGCTCGACGTGCTCGAGGCGGCGGAAAATTCGAGGTTCGATGACCTCAAGGCGAAGGCGAAGGCGTACCACGAGGCCAAGCCCAAGGACGACCCGATGGCCGCCCACCGCGAGGCGATCGTCGGCGGCGACCCCGCGCTGGGCCGAAAGATCTTCTTCGAGCGCCAGGACGTCGCCTGCATGCGTTGTCACAAGGTGGACGGGCAGGGGGGCGTCGCCGGCCCGGACCTGACCGGCCTCGCCTCGCGCAGCGACCGCGCCCACCTGCTGGAGGCGATCGTCAACCCCAACGCCAAGATCTCCGCCGGCTTCGAGTCCGTTACCGTCCGCATGAAGGCCGGCCGCAACTACACCGGCGTGGTCAAGGCCGAGACCAACGCCGAGCTGGTCATCGACGCCGGCGACGGCGCCACCGTGCACGTCGATAAGAAGGAGGTCGACTCGCGCAGCAAGGGCCTGTCGCCGATGCCGCAGGACATCGTCAAGCCGCTGAGCAAGCGCGACGTCCGCGACCTGGTCGAGTTCCTGGCGACGCTGAAGGCGCCGGCCACCCAACCGGCGCCCGGGCAGACGACGGCGCAAACTCGCTGAGGCGCACTGCGGCCGCGGGGGGCTGTGGTATGCTCCGCCGCGTCACGATGCGCCTGATCACCCGACCCATCACCGCGCTGGGCAGCCTGGTCCTCGGCACGCTGGAGTTCACCGGCGGGCTGGGGTACCTGCTGCGCGACACGGCCGCCTCGGTTCACCGCTCGCTCTTCGCCCCCCGCGGGCGGCGGCTGGGGTGGATGAACTTGTGGGCGCAGATGGTCCGCGTCGGCGTCCGCAGCATCCCGATCGTCTCGCTGGTCGTCTTCTGCATCGGCGCGATCCTCGCGCTCCAGATGGCGCCGATCCTCAAGGAGTACGGCGCGCTGGCGATGGTGGCGGACATCATCGGCATCGCCATGTTCCGCGAGCTCGGGCCGCTCGTCGCCGCCATCGTGCTGACCGGCTTCGCCGGCGCGTCCATCGCCGCAGAACTGGGGACGATGGTCGTCTCCGAGGAGATCGAGGCCCTCGAGGCCAGCGCCATCCCGCCCATTCGCTTCCTGGTCGTCCCGCGCGTGCTGGCGACCACCGTGATGATGATCTGCCTGGCGGTGGTGGCGGACCTGGTCGGCATGGCCGGCGGGATGCTCGTCAGCCGGACCTTCCTCGGCATCGGCTACCTCCAGTACCTCCAGCACACGTTCACGGCCGTCAAGCTCCAGGATTTCCTGACGGGCCTGATCAAGGCCGGCGTCTTCGGCGCCCTGATCAGCGGCTTGGCCTGCTACCTCGGGCTGGGCGTCACCGGCGGCGCGCAGGGCGTCGGCAACGCCACCACGCGGACGGTCGTGCTGACCATCGTGGCGCTCATCACCGTGGACCTGATGTTCACGGCCGTCTTCTACTATCTCGGCTTATAATGAGGTCCCGGAGGTTCACCATGCGTATCTCGCTGCGGCCGGAGCTGGCGAAGTTCGTCGAGGAAAAGGTGCGGGCGGGACATTTCCCCGACGCCGATCCGGTGGTCAACGGCGCCCTCGACGCAATGCGGGTCCAGGAGGCTAGTACCGCAGAAGACATCGAAGCGCTGCGGAAGGAACTCGCGGAGGCCGTGGCTCAGGCGGACCGGGGGGAGTTCGTAGAGTTCGACGCAAAGTCGATCATCGCCGAGGGCAGGGCAGAACTGCGTCGCCGTCGGGGCTAGTAAATGCAGCGCATCCACCGCACCGCCCCTGCGAGGAAGGATTACCTGGACATCTGGCACCACGTCGCCGCCAACGACATCGGCGCGGCCAGTCGCCTGATCGAGCGATTTGACGAAACGGTGCGGCTGCTGGCGGAGTTTCCAGGCATTGGCCGGCACACCGCGATGACCTGTTCCATGGCATGCGCAGCTTGCCGGTGCGGGGTTACATCATCTTCTACAGGCAGACTCGCGAGGGCATCGAATTGATGCGCGTGCTGCACGGTGCCCGCGACCTGAAGAAGATCTTCCGCAGAAAACGCCGCTGACCCTCATGCCCGACACCGCCATTCAAGCTCGCGACGTCACCAAGCGGTTTGGCAGTCAGACCGTCCTGGACGCCGTCCGCCTCGACGTGTTCCAGGGCGAGACGCTGGTGATCATGGGCGGGTCGGGGTCGGGCAAGTCGACGTTGCTCCGGCTGCTGATCGGCAACCTTCGGCCCGAGGCGGGGGAGATCGTCGCCCTTGGCGAATCGCTCGGCTCGATGACCGACGAGGGGCGCGACGCCTACCGCAAGAAGATCGGCGTGCTGTTCCAGAGCGGCGCGCTGTTCAACTCGATGACCGTGGCCGACAACGTCGCGCTGCCGCTGCGCGAGCACAGCGAGCTGGCCGAGGAGACGATCGAGATCATCGTGAAGATCACGCTCGAGCTGGTAGGCCTGCGCGAGCACGCGGACAAGATGCCCGCCCAGCTCTCCGGCGGGATGAAGAAGCGCGCCGGGCTCGCCCGCGCGCTGGCGCTGGACCCGAAGATCCTTTTCTACGACGAGCCCTCGGCCGGCCTGGACCCGGTCACCAGCGCGGAGATCGACGAGTTGATCCTGGATCTGAACAACAAGCTCGGCGTCACCAGCGTGGTGGTCACGCACGAGATGGATTCCGCCTTCCGCATCGCCGACCGGATGGTGCTGCTGGACCGCGGCAAGTTCATCGTCTCCGGCACGCCCGACGAGATGCGCGAGAGCACCGACCCGCTGGTCCGCCAGTTCGTGCACGGCCTGACCAAGGGCCCCCTCACCGACCGCCGCCGCGCGGGCGGTTATGAGGTCGACCTGCTAGGCGGCGAAGTTTGAGTGGGCCGCGGGCGAGAGCGCGGCCGAACGCGGAGACGGACGAGCCACGAATGGCACGAATGAACACGAATACGAGTTATAGTGAACAGGTCTTCCCCCATTCGTGCCATTCGTGGCTTGTTCTCCTCTTCGTCATCGCGTTCACCCGCTGGGGCTAACTGAGGCTGCGCATGGCTGAGCACAACGATCGCAACGCGTTCAAGGCCGGGCTGTTCATCGTGTTCAGCGTCCTGCTGATCCTCGGCGTGGTCGTGGCCATCAAGGGCATTGGCACGTTCATCGAGCCGGACCAGGTGCGCACCGCGACGTTCAAGCTGACCGACGACGTCGGCGGGCTGCGCATCGGCGACGACGTGCGCATCGGCGGGCTGAAGGTCGGCATCGTCCGCTCCATCCGCATCGACGACCCGGGCGATCCTGCCAATCCGCCGCGCGTGCTGATCTCGTTCAACATTCCCCGGCGGCTGGTGCTGCGCGACGGCGCGGCGCTGGCGGTTCAGAGCACGCTGACCGGCACGTCGTGGCTCAACTTCAGCACCCTGGGCACCGGGCAGCCGCTCGGCGACAGCGTCGCGCTGGCCGGCGCCCCGAGCACGTTCGCGCAGCTCGCCAACAGCCTTGGCGAGCTCGCGCCGGAGGTGCAGAAGCTGGCGCGCGACCTTCGCACCGTCACGCTGCCGAAGGTGAACGACACCGCCGAGGGCGCCCGCCAGACGGTGGCGGCCGTCCGCGGGCGGGTGGACGGCGCCTTCGACCGCTACAACGCGTTGACCGACCGGCTCAACGAGGTCTTCGTCCACATGCGCGACATCTTCGGCGACAGCAAGCC
>DASQDR010000132.1:0-9229 GCA_035634055.1 Tepidisphaeraceae bacterium
CGAGTTGTTCTAACGCGCGGCCGCTCGCCCTACAATCGCGGCCATGCCCCCGCGACCCCGCCGACTGGCCTTCTCCACCAACGCGTTCAAGAAGAACACGCTCGACGAGGCGATCGATGCGATCGGCGACATCGGCTACGCGGGCGTGGAGCTGATGGCCGACCTGCACCACGCCTACCCACCGGCGATGGACGCCGCCCGCACCGACCGCACCCGCCGGCAGTTGTCGGCGCGCAAGCTGCCGGTGAGCAACGTCAACGCCTTCACGCTGTTCGCCTGCGGCGACACGTACCACCCGACATGGATCGAGGACGACGCCGCCCGCCGCGAGGAGCGCATCCAGCACACGCTGCGCTGCGTGGACCTGGCGGCCGACTTCGGCGCCCGCACGGTCAGCCTTCAGCCGGGCGGGCCGATGATCGGCACCACGCTCACCCGCGACCGCGCCGCCGAGCGATACGCCGAGGGAATCGCACGCGTGCTGCCGCGGGCGAAGGAGAAGGACCTGATCCTCGCGATCGAGCCCGAGCCCGGGCTGTTCATCGAGACGGCCGCGGAGTACCTGGAGTTCAAGAACCGTTTCTTTCGTGACGAGCCGAACGTGCGGATGAACTGCGACGTCGGTCACCTGTTCTGCGTCGGCGAGGATCCCGCCGACGTGATCCGCCGCTGCGCGGAGCACGTCGCCCACGTGCACGTCGAGGACATCGGCTCCAACCGCGTCCACCAACACCTGACGCCCGGCAAGGGCGTGATCGACTTCGCGGGCGTCTTCGCCGCGCTCGGTGACATCGGCTACGCGGGCTGGACGACGGTGGAGCTGTACCCGTACGAGACGACGGCCGCCGGCGTGGCGAAGCGGGCATACGAGCACCTCACCCCGATGATCGAGCCGTAACGCCAGCGCGCGTGCCAGTGGCGCGCGGCCGTTATCAGGTGGCGCCCGGCCGCAACCTCGCGACACGGCCAGGGGCCGATTGGCCGGCAAATCTTCGCCGGCTTCACTTCTTTTGACGTCGCCGGCGCGGCTTCGGTAGCCTGTCGGCGTCGCGTCTTGCAGTCACTCATTGGAGATCGTTGCACCATGTCCACCGCTCGCTCTTCGTGCCGTCCCGCCGGCTGGTCGGCGCTTGTTGTCGCCATCACGAGCTTGATGTCCGCCGCGCCTGCCGGCGCGGGGACGGTCTACTTCCTCGTCAGCGAGTTCCGCGACTCCGGCGGGCATAACGGAGACTCGTTCGTGCTGCCGCTGGAGCAGGCCGAGGACGTCGCCCACGCGCGCGACCTCGTCCGCCGCGGCGCCGCGCTGGCGGGGCGGCCGCTGGTCTTCGCAGACATCGTCGCCGGCGGCGATGGCATCAACCGTGACCTGCTCGCGCCGGGCAAGCCCGCCTGGTCGTGGCGCGTCAGCCGCTTCGACAGCTTCGGCGACGGCGGCATCGAGCTGGTCGACGGCTGGCCAGGCTACATCGAGTCCGACGTGCAGGGGTGGATCAACAACACCGGCGGCGGGAACGTGGACAGCGACGGCGACGGCATACCCGACGGCCAGGCCACCGTCGGCAAGGTCGGCTTCTGGGGCTACACCGTCACGGCCGAGCTGACCGGCCCCGCCAACGACCTTCGCCCGGTGCCGACCGCTGTCCCGCTGCCCGCCGGGCTTCCCGCCGGCGCCGCGCTGCTGGGCATCGCCGGCGCGGCAACGGCAGCGGCGAAGCGATGGCGCTAGCGCCCGCGGCGATCGCGGGGGTCCGAGCGTATCATTGCGCCAATGGCGTCGTTCGTCGACGAGCTTTGGACGGTGGCCCTCACCGCGCCCCAGGTGGATGCGGCCGCACTCGCGACCGCCATCGAGGCCGCCGCCGGCTCGACCGAGCCGTTGGACTACCGCACGCGGCTGCTCATCCGCCACGCGCTCGCAGCGCTGGAGAAGCACTGGGGGGCCGACCGCTTCGCGCACTGGCTGGAGCAATCGCGCGTCGCGATAGAGGTCGAGGGCGAGCGGCGGTCGGCGCCGGTTGCACGCGCGTCGTCCGAGGTCGGGTTTCCCTCACTTGCGAGGCGCGTGGTGGACGTGACCAAGCCGGAAACGGTCCTTGAGTTCTTCCGCCTCCTCTCCCGCCACGCGCGGCACCCGACTCGCCTCGATGTCGGGGGCTCGCTCGCGCTGATCCTCCGCGACCTTCTTGCCCGTCGCACCGAGGATGTGGACGTCGTTGACGAGGTGCCGGCGGAGCTGCGCGGGCAGCACGAGCTTCTTCAGCAACTTTCCTCGCGCTTCGGGCTCCAGCTCGCGCACTTCCAGTCGCACTATCTCCCCGACGGCTGGCGGCACCGGCTTCAATTCTTCCAAGCGTTCGGCGAACTCGAGGTCTACCTCGTGGACACGTACGACGTGATGGTCAGCAAGCTTTGCAGCAAACGGGAGAAGGACCTCGATGACCTGCGCGCGCTCAAGCCCCGCACGGACCGGGAACTGCTGCGCGCCCGGCTGATCGGCGCGGGGGCCGGGCTGCTTTCCGAACCGCGCTCGCGGGAGGCGGCGGAGTACAACTGGTACGTTCTGTTCGGCGCGCCCCTGCCCGGCTCGAACGACGCGAGGTGAATCGCCGCGCCGCGGCGGTGGCGGCGTTTGCGTCCGCCGATGAATCCCGGAGAATGCCCCGCCCATGGATTTCTTCAACTACAAGAACGGCGAGCTGCACTGCGAAAACGTCCCGGCCGAGCGGATCGCGCGCGAGGTGGGGACGGCTTGTTACGTCTACTCCAAGGCGACCTTCCTCCACCACTACCGGCAGATCGCCCAGGCGTTCAAGCCGCTGGACGCGACGATCTGCTACTCGATCAAGAGCTGCGGGAACATCAACATCTGCAAGTTCCTCGCCGCCGAGGGGTGCGGGTTCGACGTGACGTCCGGCGGTGAGTTGTTCCGCGCGCTGGAGGCGGGCGGCGACCCGAAGAAGATCATCTATGCCGGCGTCGGGAAGACCGACCGCGAGATCGCCGACGCCATCAACGCCGGCATCGCCGCGTTCAACCTGGAGAGCGAGGCGGAGATCGAGAACATCGACCGCGTCGCCGGCTCGATGGGCAAACAGGCGATCGGCGCAATCCGCATCAACCCGGATGTCGACCCCGGCGCCAAGACGCACGCCAAGACCACGACCGGCAAGAAGGAGACGAAGTTCGGCGTCGACATCGAGCGGGCCGAGCGCGTTTTCGAGCAGTACCGCGGGTTGAAGAACCTGCGGATCGCCGGCGTGCACATTCACATTGGCTCTCCGATCTACGACGTGGAGCCTTACGTGACGGCGGTGAAGAAGATGACCGCGCTGATCGACCGCCTGAGCGAGCGCGGGCACAAGATCGAGTGGTTCGACGTCGGCGGCGGGTTCGGCGTGAACTACGAGCGCCCGGACCAGGCGCACCCGGTGACCGAGCACGCCAAGGCGCTGATCCCGCTACTCCAGGGCAAGCCGTACCGCATCGCCTTTGAGCCCGGACGCTATATCGCCGGCAACGCGGGGATCCTGCTCACGCGCGTGCTGTACCGCAAGCAAGGGGGGGAGAAGAAGTTCGTCATCGTGGACGCGGGCATGAACGATCTGATCCGCCCGACGCTGTACGAGAGCTACCACCACATCTGGCCGGTGCGGCCGGGCGAGAAGAACCTCAACGCGGATCGTCGCCGCGAGTTCGACATTATCGGCGGCGACACGGTGGACGTGGTCGGTCCGATCTGCGAGAGCGGCGACTACCTCGCCAAGGGCCGCGGCCTCCCGCCGGTCGAGCGCGGCGATCTGCTCGCCGTCTTCACCGCCGGCGCGTACGGCTTCGCGATGGCCAGCAACTACAACAACCGCCCGCGCGTGCCGGAGGTGCTGGTGGACGGCAGCAGCTACAAGATCATCCGCAAGCGGGAGACGCTGGAAGACCTCGTGGCGCTGGAACGCGTCTGAAAGAGGAGTTTGTCACCGCGGAGGCGCAGAGGGCGCGGAGGCGCAGAGGGCGCGGAGGCGCACTCCACGTTCTGGGGCGGCGCGGAGAATCCCCTCTGTGCTGTTATCTCTTCTTTATTTCATCCTGATCGAACCTGACGCGCGCGGCTGCGCCCTCTGTGCCCCTGGGGTGATATCCTCATTCCCATGACCGACGCAGCACCTCGGCCGTTCGTTCTTCTTGAGGCGACTTACCGGCAGCTCCTGGATTACAAGCCGAACGTGGCGGTCCTGCCGTGGGGGGCGACGGAGGCGCACAACTTCCATTTGCCGCACGGCACCGACGTGGTCGAGGCGCAGGAGGTGGCGGTGCGGGCGGCGGAGCTGGCGCACGCGCGCGGCGGAAAGCCGATCGTGCTGCCGCCGGTGCCGTTCGGCAACGACGAGCAGCAGCTCGATCAAGTCGCCACCATCAGCATCGGCACCGCCACCGCGATGGCGATCCTGCGCGACGTGGTGCGGAGCCTGAAGCGCCAGGGGATCGACCGGCTGATCATCGTCAACGCCCACGGGGGCAACGAGCTCAAGCCGCTCATCCGCGACCTGCAGGGCGAGATGAAAGTGCTGATCGTCCTGGCCAACTTCTGGCAGATGCGGCCGTACGCCGACGACCCGAAGTGCGCCATCGCCGGCGACCACGCGAACGAGATGGAGACCAGCGTGATGCTGCACCTCCGCCCGCAATGGGTGGACCTGAAGTCGGCCGGACCCGGCGAGCGGGTGCCGTTCGCCGTCGAGGGGCTGGCCCAAGCCGGCGTCTGGACGCCGCGGCCTTGGAACCAGTCCCATCCTGACACCGGCAGCGGCGACCCCAGCCGTGCGACGGCGGAGAAGGGGCGAGCGTTCTTCCAAGCCTGCAGTGAGGCGGCCGCCGAGCTCATCGTTGGGGTATCGAAGGCGCAGAAGGGTCAGCTTCCCTACGTGTAAGCAACTGGAACCGCCCCCCTCCTGCCGGCACCCCACAGAAATCGCACCAACCAACTTCTCGCCCGCTCGTCCGTATTATGGAAGGATCGCCTCCCGCCGTGGGTTTAGGAAAAGAGCGGGCCGCCGCGGGCCACTTTCTTTTGGTCCTCGGAATTTTTCGGCTTGGAGGGTTCGGCCATGCTCGGTAAGACGGGCCAATCTTCCGCCGTTGGCTCCCGCTTGATTGCCGGGCTCGCCTCGCGTCTCACCGACCGTTTAGCCTCAGGATTTATGACGAAGAAGAACACCCTCTCGCCCCGGACGCACCGCACCCTCGCCGCCGCCATCGAGCCGCTGGAGGCCCGGCGGTTCTTTGACGCCGTCTCCGTTGGCGTCGATCCCGCCCAGACCTTCCAGACAATCGACGGCATGGGCGCGGCCATGATCCCGTGGGAGACGCGCCCGGAGTACAACGACCCCGCCTTCTTCGACAAGATCGTCAACGATCTCGGCGCGACCATGGCCCGCGCGTCGCTGCTGCCCATGGCGGAGGTGAAGAACGACAACAACGACCCCAACTCCTTCAACTGGGCCGGCTTCGACGCCTCGGCGGTCGGGCGGCCCTTCGCCTTCTTCAAGGCGATGCAGGACCGCGGCGTCAACAAGTTCCTCAGCACCGTCTGGACCGCCCCGAACTGGATGAAGACCAACCGCATCTTCACCGACGGCGGCACGCTGCGCCCGGACATGTACGGCGAGTACGCCGAGTACCTCTCGGCCGTCTCGCAGCTCGCCAAGAGCAGCTACGGCGTGAACCTGTCGGCCATCTCGGTGCAGAACGAGCCGTACTTCGTCGAGCCGTACGAATCGACCACCTACGACAAGAACCAGCTTCGCGAAGCGGTCCGCGCCATTGGCCGCAAGTTCAAGAACGACGGCGTGACCACCAAGCTAATCGTGCCGGAAGACCTCAACTTCGAGGACCGCATCGGCTGGTACGTCAGCGGCTTGATGAACGATCCGGAAACCAAGAACTACATCGGCGGCTTCGCCGGGCACGCGCTGACCACGCACTGGCCCGAGGTGCGCGACCTGCTCGCGCCGTACGGCAAGCCCTATTGGATGACCGAAACCTCCGGCAACTCCAACACCTGGGAAGGTGCGATGGGGATGGCCAACGGCATCGTGAACGCGCTCGGCCTGGGCAACAGCTCGGCCTACCTCTACTGGCAGTTCTCCGAGAAGGCGGGCAACGAGAAGTTCGCCCTGATGAGCGAGGGCAAGGAGACGCCGAAGTACCACGCGGCCAAGCAGTTCTACCGTTACATCCGCCCGGGGATGGTGCACGTCGGGGCGACCAGCTCGCTGGAGGACACGCTGCGCGCCCTGAGCTTCAAGGATCCCAAGACCGGCGCGATGACGCACGTGATCCTCAACCGCGCCGGCAGCGCGCACGACGTGACGTTCAACCTCTCGGGCGCGGGGCTGCCCGGGAGCTACAAGGTGTTCCAGTCGTCCGCGACGCAGCAGTTCGCGTCGCTCGGCAACATCGCCGGCGGGTCCGGCTTCTCCATCACCGTGCCGGGGATGAGCATCACCACCATCACCAGCATGCCGGAGCTGACGCCCAAGACGCCCGGCACGGCCGTGCCGACCACCGCGAAGGTGGTCAAGACCCACGACTACGTCACCAGCAACAGCTTCTTCCGCAACTCGCTCAAGGGGTACGACGACTCGCTGGCGATCCAGGTTGCCAACGGCGCCGACGTGAACCAGGTGGCCCCCGATGGGCAGACGCCGCTCATCGCCGCGGCGGGCAGCGTCCACGGCGGGTCGATCACCACGCTCCAGCGACTGCTGTTCAACGGCGCCAACGTGAACGCCAAGGACAACCTCGGCCGCACCGCGCTGCACGCCGCGGCCGCAACCACGTTCGAGAAGTACGGCGCGCCGCACACGATCGAGGTCGACAAGATCGCCGCGCTGCTCAACGCCGGCGCGGACGTGAACGCCAAAGACAACGACGGCCGCACGGCACTCATCTGGGCGTCGATGGTCGGCAATTTGTTCAACAAGTACACGCAGGACACGACCATCGTCGACCTGCTGCTGTCGCGCGGGGCCGACCCGAACATCCGCGGCAACGACGGCCGAAACGCGCTCGACTGGGCCAACCTGATGGGCTACGACCGCATCGCCGACAAGCTGGTCGCCGCCATGGGCAGCGACACGACCAAGCCGACCGCCGACGTGGTGGACGTGACGCCCGACCCGCGGGCGGCCAGCGTCCACGAGGTGGCCATCAAGTTCTCCGAGCGCATCCAGGGCTTTGACCTGGCGGACGTGGTGCTGACGCGCAACGGCGCGACCATCGGGTGGAACACCGGCGTCACGCTGAGCACCACCGACGACATCACCTTCAAGGTCGTCGGCCTCGGTGGCTACACCGCCGCCGCGGGAAACTACGTGCTGAGCATAAAGGGCTCGGGCACCGGCATCACCGACATATCCGGCAACGCGCTGGCCGCCGGCGCGAACGACGCCTGGACCAACGGCACCAATCCGCCGCCCCCGCCCCCGCCCGGGCAGACGCCGTTCAAGGGGACGCCGTTCGCGGTCAGCAAGTCCGTCGCCGCGACCATCCAGGCCGAAGACTTCGACAACGGCGGCGAGGGCGTGGCGTTCCACGACCTGGACGCCGTCAATTCCGGCGGCGCCTACCGCACCACCGGCGTGGACGTGCAGGCCACCACCGACACCGGCGGCGGCTTCAACGTCGCCTACGTGAAGGCGGGCGAGTGGCTCGAGTACACGATTAACGTCGTGGACGCCGGCGCCTACACGTTCGGATTCCGCGCCGCCTCCACCGGCAGCAACGCCAAGTTCCACGCCGAGATCGACGGCGCCAACGTGACCGGCGCGATGACGGTGCCCAACACCGGCGGGTTCCAGAAGTTCCAGACCGTCAGCAAAACCGGCGTGAACCTGACGGCCGGGAAGCACATCCTGCGGCTGGCGTTCGACGCCGCCGGCACCAACGGCTCGGTCGGGAACTTCAACCACATCACGATCGGCCAGCAGACGACGCCGCCACCGCCACCCCCGCCGCCGGCACAGACACCGTTCAAGACGTTCAACATCGGCGCCACCGCCGCTACGATCCAGGCGGAGGACTTCGACAACGGCGGGCAGGGCGTCGCCTACCACGACCTCACCGCCGGCAACACCGGCGGCGCCTACCGCACCAACGTCGGGCCCGACATCGAACTCACCGGCGACATCGGCGGCGGACACCACGTTGGCTACACCGCCCCCGGCGAGTGGCTCGAGTACACCATCAACGTCGCCACCACCGGCACCTACCGCTTCGACTTCCGCGTCAGCTCCAAGGGCCTCGGCGGGAAATTCAAGGCGCTGGTGAACGGCGCAGACAAGACCGGCGCCCTCCAGGTCCCCGACACCAAGGCGTGGAACACCTTCGGCACCGTCACCAAGACCGGCGTCGCCCTCTCCGCCGGCAAGCACGTCCTCCGCCTACAGTTCGACTCCGCCGGCGCCAGCGGCTTCGCGGGGAACTTCAACTGGATCAAGGTGACCAAGATGTAGGGCGCAAGCGGCGTCAAATTCACGAGCAGCGGAAACGGAGGAACAGGCTGCCCTGTTCCTCCGTTATCGCGTTGTTCCAAGGCGGGATCGTGCGCCATGGCCGACCGCAATGGGTTTCAATCCGCGCCCCTGCGTGAGGGGCGACGCCCCGACCGCCGGCACTTCAGCCGGGCCAAGGGTTTCAATCGTCGCCCCTGCGTGAGGGGCGACAGCTGCTGCCGCCGATGATACGGGATGGCAGACCGAAATGGGAAGGAATTGTTTGACGGCAACGATACCCCGCGATACTGTGCTGCCGTTATGCAGCGTGTTCGGACACCTGAAGAACCCGGAATGGTTGAAGGTCGCGGGAGCGATTGAGCCCGTCAGGTAGTTCGACGAGAAAGGTGGTCAGCTGACGGTCCACGACAAGATTGATGGTTCCAATCCCGGCAACCGCGTCGCACGGGGTCTTCAGGGCCAGGCCGAAAGGACCGAACGAGGCCAGCGGATGCGGGATACCGTCCAAGACGAGATCCGCGGAAATGTCTGGTGAGTAACCGCCGACATCGGGGGAACTGGGACGGCTGTTCATGGAAACACCGCTACCTGTGGCCAATCGCGCGCAGCAGTACGCGCGCAGCCAATGTCTTTCTCTGTTGGGCGTCCTCGGGCACGGCAAGGACGGCCAAGTGTGGTACGCCAACCGCCCGTCGGCGGTGAAGGTTCACGTCGTCCAC
>DASQDR010000133.1:0-5832 GCA_035634055.1 Tepidisphaeraceae bacterium
CGACGAAGCGACGAAGGGGAGGAAGGGGACGAAGGCGCCGTGGCGGGCGCGGATTGCTCTTTTCCTCTGTCGCTTCGTCGCTCCGTCGCTTCGTCGCTCCGCCCGTAGTTCGGATACCCCACGCAAAATACATCCGTGTTCGCGATCGGCCGCGCGGACAGGCCGGTGCCGAGGATGTCCCGGATGCACCCGCCGATGCCGGTGGCGCTGCCGCCGTAGGGCTCGATGGCGCTGGGGTGGTTGTGCGTCTCGACCTTGAAGCAAACCGCGTCGGTCTCGTCGAAGGCGACCACGCCCGCGTTGTCCTTGAAGACCGAGAGGCAGAAGTCCTTCTTCGTCCCGGTCGCGCCGCCGAAGGCGGTCACGCTGTCGGCCGTGCGCTCCGGCGAGGCGGCGGCCGGGCCCTTGCCCATCAGCGTCATCGTGCTGTCGAAGATTGTCTCCTTGATCAGGTTCTTGTACCGGCGAAGCGTCTTTCCGCTCTCGTCCACCACCTCGACGGCGCTCTTGAGGGTCTTGTGGACGCAGTGCTCGCTCCAGGTCTGCGCGATCGTCTCCAGCTCGACGTCGCTCGGCTCGCGCTGCTGCTCGCGGAAGTAACTCTGGATCGCCCGCATTTCCGCCAGCGACAGGAACAAATGCCCGTCGCGGCTCAGCCGCGTGAGCTGCTCGTCGCTCAGCTCGCGCAGACGGACGTGCTTGAGGTGGAACTTGTACTCGTGCCCGGCTTCGAACTGCTCCGGAACGTAGCGGTCGAAGTGGACCGACTCGATCACGCCGTTGGCCAGTACCTTCGACGCGACCTCTTCCAGCTCCGCGCGCTCCAGCCCGCCCTCGATCAGGTACGCGCGCCCTGTGCGCACCTCGCGCGCGGGCAGGCCCATGTCGCGGATCCCCATCTCGGTGGAGGCGGCCACCGGGTCCATCACGCCCGGCTTAAGGTGGATCTCGATGCGGCTGTGGCCGTTGCGCGCCGCGTCATCGGTCGCGCGCACCAGCTCCGCCTGCTCGACGATTGGGTCGGCCAGCAGCTCGGTGGCAACCTTGCGGACCTGCTCCTCGCTGGCGTCGGTGTCGATGAGGAAAATGCGACGGGTGGAGATCGGGCCGACGCCGGCGGCGAACTCCTTGATCTGCTGGCGCACCGCCTCCCCGATCGGGTCGATCGCGGCCTCTCCACCGCGGGCCGGTGGGGCGGTGCGAACATCAATCCGGTAGATCATGCGCGGATTGTAGCGGTGCCGCGCGGGCGGGAAAGGGAAGCGGCTGGCTCCCTCTCCCCGCCCCTCTCCCTCACGCGATGAAGAGCGCCGCCCAGATGCGCTACGCCGGCACCGCTTCCACCACGCTGACCATCGATTCCGTCGGCACCACGCGGGTGAACTGGAAGCCGCCGGCCTTGAGCAGGGTGGCGAACTCCTTCTGCGTGCGCTCGCGGCCGCCGGTCATCACCAGCATGTTGAGGTCCATCAGCTTACTGAAGTCCGGAGCGTTGCCCTCGGGGATCACCGTGTCGATCACCAGCAGCTTTCCGCCCCTGGCGATGGACTTGCGGACGTTGAGCAGGATGCGGGCGGCGCGCTGCTCGTCCCAGTCGTGGATGATGAACTTCATCATGTAGCAATCGGCGCCGGCGGGAACGCTTTCGAAGAAGTCGCCGCCGACGGCGTCGCAGCGTTGGGCCAGGTTCTCCGCCGCCAGCGCCTTGACCGCGTTGGCGGCGACGTACGGTTGGTCGAAGACGGTCCCCTTGAGGTGCGGGTGCTTGCGCAGCACCGCCGCCAGCAGCGCCCCGTGCCCGCCGCCGATGTCCACCACGTGCCTGAAGCCGCCGAAGTCGTACGCCTTCAGCAGCGCGGGGTCGATCGAGCGCGTGAAGTCGGTCATCGCCTGGTCGAACACGCGGGCGTTGTCCGGGTTCTGCTCGAAGAACTTCCAGACCGGCATCCGGAAGTGGTGATCGAATGCGACCTGCCCCGTCTTGACCGCGTGCAGCAGGTCGCCCCACGCGTCGTAGTGCTCGCCGCCCGTGGTGGTCATGATCGCGTGGCGGAGCGAGCCGGCGACATCGGTGCGAAGCGTGTCGCCGAGCGGCGTGGAGGCGAACAGCCCCGGCCCCTCTTCGCAGACGCAGCCGATGCTCGCAAGCCCGCGGAGCAAGCGGTAGAGCGAGCCCGCGTGACACTGCGTCGCCGCCGCCAGTTCTTCGACGCGCTTCGGGCCCGCAGCGAGCAGGTCGGCCAAGCCGAGCTGCGCCGCGACGCAAACGGCGCGCGACGCCCAGAACCCGCCGAGGATGCCGATCATTTGCTGCGACGGGGTCGGCGTGCGCGGTTCCGGAGGGGTAGCGGTGGACATCGAAAAGTTCCTGTCGTTCATGATGGGTAAGGAGAGCACATCGTGGCTTGGGCGTTCCGCCCGAGCACTCGCGGCGGCAGCCGCTCTTTCGCAGGCCGGAGCCGCTGCCCGCGGCCACTGCTCGGGCGGACCGCCCAAGCTACATTGACGCCGCAGTTACATCGGCGCCCAAGCCACATTCGTGTCTGCACGGGCGGTCACCTCGGCGCTACACCACCAGCGGCGTCATCTCGCCCAGCTCCATGCCGTGGTCGTGGCAGATCATCGCGAAGCGGGCGAAGTTGGGCACCACGTTGGGCGGGCCCTGGCGGATATCCTCGCACTCGACGCCGGCAGCCTCGAAGAACTTCTCGAACCCGCCAGGCGTGTGGTAGTCGGCGATCTTCGCCGGGCGCGAGCCGATGTTGCGGAAGCTGTGCATGACGCCGCGCCGCACGCGCACGAAGGTGCCCGCGGTCGCGGTGATGCTCTCGCCGCCGACCTCGAACCAGACCGTCCCGTCGACGACGTAGAACATCTCGTCCTCGACCTTGTGCAGGTGCGGCGGGACGAAATCGCCGGGGTAAACCGTCAGCTCCGCCACGCTCATCTGCCCGGCGGTTTGCTCGGCGGTCAGCAGTTGCTTCACATGCAGGCCGATCACCCACAGCTCGCGCGGCTTGGCGGGCGGGTTTGCGGCGGGGCGCGTGGCGACGCGGTCGGGCAGCAGCGGGATGTCGAACCGCTCGCACACTTCGGCGAGCTTCGGCAGACCCGCAGGGTTGAACGCCGGGATGATTTCGCGATCGACCGCCGGCTCGCCCGCCTCGCGGACGAAATCGGCAAACCCGCTCGGGGTGGCGACGATCACCACTGATCCGGTCGTCTCGCCGACGTTCTGGAAGCGGTGGATCACGTTGCGCGGCAGGAAGAGGCACGTGCCCGGCCCGCCGCGGATCGACTCCTCGCCAAGCTGGAACTCGAACTGCCCGGCGATGACGTAAAACAGCTCGTCCTCGTGGCGGTGCAGGTGCGGCGGCGGCCCGCCACCGGGGCCGACCGTCAGCCGCAGCGCGTCGTACGCGCCCCCGGTCTGCTCCCGGGTGACGAAGAATTCGAGCAGCTCCTGCTGCACCCAGTAGGCCTCGCCTTGGTCACGGGGACCAATGACGGTGAACGGGGCGGCTTCCTGCTGCTGCTGTTGCGGATGACGGTTAACGGGGACGCTGGTAAGAATCGCGCTCATGGGGCGGAAATCTAGCGATCATCGCGCGGCAATACATCTTCCCTGAACAGGGATAAGCCATAACTGGCGAGCGCGTCAGCAGATATCAACAGGTTCGGCTAAACCGACGCCGCCGGGGCGGCGGCGGTAGGGGGGGCGGGGTTCTGCTGGGGCAGCAGGACCAGCGAGCGCTCGTACACCATCCCCGGCGTCACGCGCGTCATGCAGCGGTGGTCGAGCGGGCAGATCTTCTTCTGGCACGGGCCGCAGAAGACCTTCACCGCGACCTGCCGCTCCTTCGCGTAATAGATCTCGGTCCACTCCGGGTGGGTCGGGCCGAAGACGGTGACGACCGGGACATCGAACGCCGCCGCCACGTGCCGCGGCCCGGTGTCGTTGGTGACCATCAGGTCGCACCGTCGGACGATCTCTTTCATCGCCCCCAGCGTCATCCCGGCGCGCGACAGATCGACGGCGGGGTGCTTCATATTGGCCATCACGGCGTCGACGATCGCCCGCTCCTTCGGCGCGGCGCTGATCAGCACCGTCGCGCCCAGCTCGTCGACGAAACGGTCGCCCAGGGCGGCAAAGTACTCCGGCAACCAGCACTTGGCGGCGCCGAAGGCGGCGCCGGGATTCAGCACGATCAGCGGCGATCCGCCAGCGGCGGCGGGGCGGGCGATCGCCGGATCGAGCCCGCACCGGGCCAGCACCTGCTGCGCGTCGCGTCGCTCCGAATCGCTCACGAAGAGCTGTAGCCGCAGGTCGCGGTGCTTTGACCCGAGGTAGTGGGCGATGCCCATGTAGTACTTGACGATGGGCGTGGGGATGAATTTGCCGCGCTCCTTCACCGGCAGGAGCTTGTCGGTGATCAGAAATCCGCGCCCGTCCCGCTCGTAGCCGACGACGCGCTCGATGCCGGCCATCTTGCAGATCAGGGCGCTCTTGAAGGAGTTGGGCAGCAGGATCGCCAGGTCGAACTTCCCCGAGCGCAGGCGGGCGGCGAGGTCGAAGGATCCCTTGCCCGCCTTCGCGCGGGTTTTGCCGGTGCGATAGGTGATGAGCCGATCTGCCCAAGGCATGCCTTCGTAAATAGGCTTCACGTACCGGCGGAGCAGGTAGCTGATGTGCGCGCCCGGGTACAGCTCGCGCAACGCGCGCAGCGTCGGCGTCGCCATGACGGCGTCGCCCACCCAAGAGGGCTGCACCACGAGGATCCGCTGCGGCGAGTCAGACATCGGCGGCGAAGTATAGCTTTGGCGGCACCCAACCCCAAACCGCGCCTCATCCCTCGGCAGGCGCGGCGCCGGCGTGGGCGGTGCCGTGATCGTCCACTACGATCTGCTTCCGTCTTCTCTGAGGCGGCGCGAAGTACAACGTCCCCACGACCAGCAACCCGAAGGCGGTGTAGCAAATGGTGAACACCCACGGCGGGGCGGAGAAAAAGATGATCTGGTGCAGCCAGTGCGCGATGAACCCGGCATCGCCGTAAGGGTTCTGCCCGGCCTGGACCCGGAGGAAGTTCTCCAGCGACGTCAGCGGGCAAACCATGCCGGCGTACGCCTGGAGGACGACGTACCCGATCCCCAGCAGGTGGACGACGCGAAAGGTGAGCTGGCGGGTCCAGCTCCACCCGAGAAAGTAACCGACCCAGATCAGGACCAGCGCGAGCACCACGAACGCGATAAACGCCGTGTGTACGATTAGTACGAGGTCAGCCGTGACGCGATACCACCCCATGAAGGCATCGTAGCACCAAACATCCGGTGGCGGATCAGGCGCTTTGTCATCGATGCGCCACCTGAAGGAACCCGGCCGGAATCCTTGCGCAATTGACCCGCCTGCGCCACCACCTTTAGCATCAGGCGTCACATGAGCGTCGCGACGGGCGTCAACCCGATGATCCCCTTGATGATCCTGGCCGAGTCCGGGGTCGGGACGATCGTGGTGCGGTCGCTGGTGATCGTCGCGCTGGTGATCGCGGCGTTCTTCGGGGTGGTGCGGCTGCGGGCGTGGCTTCAGAGCGACGACGAACCGGCGGCGACCGGGCCGGCATTCTCGCTATCGGACCTGAAGCAGTTGCACCGCGACGGGCAGCTCACCGATGAGGAATTCGAGCGGATGCGGTCGAAAATGGTCGGCGCCGCCAAGGCGATGGCTGCCAGGATGCCCGACCCGCTGGCGGGCAGCCGCCGGCGCGCGGCCGGGGGACCGCCAGGCGCTGGACCGGCGATGCCGCCGCCGCCGGGCGCGGTCCCGCCCCGCGCCGT
>DASQDR010000134.1:0-12976 GCA_035634055.1 Tepidisphaeraceae bacterium
TTTGCGAAAACGAACTCGGCCGGCGCGGCTTTCGCCGCGCCGGCCGAGAAGGTGCCTACTTCTTGCCCTTGCCAGAGTTGTTGTTGTCATCGTGATCGTGATCGTGGTGCGCGTTGCCGGCCTCGCAGCCGGTGACGAGCACGGCGTCGTCGGGCAGGTTGGTGTTGCAGGTGTCGGTGCCTTTGCCGCCGGCGAGCAGGAAGGCGTTGTCCCAGTCGTCGTCGAAGTCGCCGCCGCCGGTGACGGTCAGCGAGAGCATGTCGTTGCCCGGGCCGCCCGAGAGGCGGACGAACGAGCCGGACCCGCCGCTGTAGTTCTCGTCATCGTCGTCGTCGGCGAGCACGTCGAGGTCGTCGTCATCGACGTTGGTCGGCTCCACGCCGTTGAGGTCTAGGTCGACGTCGATGTTGTCGTTGCCGGGGCCGCCCTCGACGTTGATGAACAGCGGCACCTGCGCCTCGTCGTCGGCGCCCTCATCGTTCACCGTGACGTCGACGTTGATGCTGTCATTGCCAGGCCCGCCCTCGACGTTGACGATCACGCCGGGGAACTCACCGTCGTCGTCGCCGCCAGGGCCGGTCGGCGGATCGTCGTCCTCATCGACGGCGTTGACGGTGACGTCGACATTGATCGTGTCATTGTCCGGCCCGCCCTCGACGTTCACGACGATGAAGTCAGCGCCGTCGCCGCCGGTGCCGCCCCCGGTGCCGCCGGTGCCTCCCGTTCCGCCAGTCCCACCCGTCCCGCCGGTTCCGCCCTTGCCACCGCGCGCGGCGGCGGCGGCCGCGTCGTCGCCGTCGGCGGAATTCTCCACCGTCACGTTGATGACGTCGTTGCCCCGGCCGCCCTCGATGGTGATCTCGGAAAACTCCGTGTCCCCGAGATTCACCGTGATGTTGTCGTTCCCCTGCCCACCGGCGATGCGCAGGGCGGTGACGTCCTCGAGATCTTCGGCGTCGAGGGTCTCGGGGGCGTGACCGTCGCAGGTGATGACGACGTCGCCGTCGTCCTGCTGGGTCACCATGATCTGGTTGTTGCCGCGATCCCCCTCGATGACCAGCGTGTCGCCGTCGATGTCGACGTCGCAACTGAGCAGGCGGCGTGTCTCGAGCATCTCGATGGCGGCCGACATGGCGGCGCGTGCGGTGCGGTTGCGTGGTGCGGACATGGCGCGTTCTCCTCGGGCTGATGTGACCGTCGGTCGAGCGGCTCGTGCGCGGGAGCGCTCGCCGGTTCGCCGCGGCGCCGCGACGGCCAAAGCTTGGCCAACCCACGCGAGCGCCTGCGGGCAACTGGGCGCACCGTAGCCCCGGCCTGCACTCGCGCAGCCCCCGAAAATCCGTAAGGTTTTAGAGCGCGCGGCGGGCCGAGCCGCACCGCGCAGCCCCAAAGGACGATAATCGTGGCGGAGGCCGCCGCATCCGCGGGATTTTTCGTCCCGTAGGTCGGCGCTCACGACCAGCTCCGACCGCGCTGGGCGGCGCCCATCAGCGGCGCACTTCCAACGCCCGACGATTACTTGCTCGCCATTCACGCCGCGCTGCCGCGCGCATGCTGCGCGGCCATGGGTGCGCCCGATGCTCGCCGCGCACGATGCGCCCGCACGGTCGGCGCTGCGCCGCCGACCCTTGGGGCGCCGATGTGAGATGCCTGATGCCCGCCCGCACTACGTTCACGCGATCGGCGCTGCCGCAACCGACGCTACGCGCGCAGAAGATGGCGTCCAGCGCACCAGCCCGCGCCATCCGCTACGAGGCCAAATGATCGTTTCGCGCAATCGTCGCTTCGGGGTGAGGGATGGCGGGCAGACCGTCACGGAAGTTGCACGTCCTTCACGTCGAAAGGCACCGTCTCGACGCGCTGCCCGACAAGCACGGGCACGCGGACGACGACGGGATCGTCCAGTTCCCTTCCGAGGTTGTACGTCGCGGTCCGTCCCTCGGCGCCCGTTACGCCGACGTGGCGGGTCTTGACGTCCTTCCCTTGCGCGTCGGCGAATTGGACATCCTCTCCCAGCGCATCGAGGTGCCCCGAAAAGTGCAGGCCCACCTCCGCGGGGCGACCGGGGTCCGGCTGCGTGATCTCCAGCTTCAGTCCCGCCGCCGACAGCACCGGATCGTCCACGGGTCGCCCCGCGCGCGACTTGAGCTTGTCGATGGCGATGACCTTCTCCTCGCCGCCGCCGAGGACCTGAAACGATCCGCGGAGCCGTGCGATACGGGTGGCGCCGCGCGGCGGGAGGGCGAGCTTGACGTCCACCGTAAATGGGCGCGGGGCGGCATCGGCGTCACGCTTGTCCGCGGTCTCGAAGGGCGCCCGGGCGGCGGCTTCCGCGGCGGCGGCGGTGGTGGGAGGCTTGCGCACCAGGTCGGTCCCCAAATCGTCGCGCGCCTCCTCGACCGGATCCGCCCGTACTTCCTGGCGTCGGGCAGCCCCTCCACCAGCAGCGTGACCTCCAGCCCGGCGGTGCGCTAAACGACGTTCGGCCGATCGATCAGGCGGGAGACTCGCTCGTCACTCACCTGTGCCACGCGCGCGCTCGGTGCGGCCGCCACCAGCGGCAGCGCGAGCAGCCCGGCGCCGATCGCGGCCATGCCGAGGCGCCGCATCGGGCGCCGCCGCATCGGGCGCTGCCGCATCGGGCGCAGCCGCATCGGGCGCGGCGCGGAAGCGGATTCGTTACCGGCGGCGGCCATGCCTCACCCCATGTGCTTGATCATCTCAGTCGCGAACTCGCTGCACTTGACCTTGCGCGCGCCCTGCATCAGGCGCTCGAAGTCGTAGGTCACGGTCTTGGCGGCGATGGCGGCTTCCAGACCCCTGATGATCAGGTCGGCCGCTTCCTGCCAGCGCAGATACTCCAGCATCATGACGCCGGAAAGGATCACGCTGCCGGGGTTGACCACGTCCTGGTTGGCGTACTTCGGCGCGGTGCCGTGGGTCGCCTCGAAGACGGCGTGGCCGGTGACGTAGTTGATGTTCCCGCCGGGCGCGATGCCGATGCCGCCGACCTGCGCTGCCAGCGCGTCCGAGAGGTAATCGCCGTTGAGGTTAAGGGTGGCAATGACGTCGAAATCCTCCGGGCGGGTAAGCACCTGCTGGAGGGTGATGTCGGCGATGGCGTCCTTGATGACGATGCCCGCGCCCGGCTTGCCCTCGGGGATCTTGTGCCACGGGCCGCCGTCGAGCGCGACGGCGCCGAAGAAGTCCTTGGCCACCTTGTAGCCCCAGTCGCGGAAGCTCCCCTCGGTGAACTTCATGATGTTGCCCTTGTGCACGAGCGTGACGCTCTTGCGCTTGTGGGCGATGGCGTACTCGATCGCGCTGTGGACCAGCCGCTCGGTGCCGAGGTAGCTGACCGGCTTGAAGCCGATGCCGACCTCGATGCCCACTTCGCGGGCGGGCGCGCCGATCCCCTCGAGTTGCTTCTGCCAGCCGGCGGCGGCGTCCCTGGTGCCGAAGCGGATCTTCTTGAATTCCTTCGGGAAATTCTGCTGGAGGAAGTCCAGGACCTTCTGCGCCTCCGGCGTGCCGCCGGCGTACTCGATGCCGGCGTAGATGTCCTCGGTGTTCTCGCGAAAGATCACCATGTCCACCTTCTCCGGCGTCTTCACCGGCGACGGCACGCCCGTGAAGTAGCGCACCGGCCGCAGGCAGACGTAAAGGTCGAGCATCTGCCGCAGCGCGACGTTCAGGGAGCGGATGCCGCCGCCGACCGGCGTGGTCAGCGGGCCCTTGATGCCGACGAGGTAGCGCTGGAACGCCTCGACCGTCTCGTCCGGCAGCCAGTTCTTGGTCTGGTTGAACGCCTTTTCGCCGGCGAGGACTTCCTTCCACTGGATCTTGCGCTCGCCGCCGTAGGCTTTCTGCACGGCTGCGTCGAAGACGCGGACCGACGCGCGCCAGATGTCCGGGCCGGTGCCGTCGCCTTCGATGAAGGGGATGATCGGCTGGTCCGGGACGCTCAGCTTGCCGTTGGAAATCGTGATCGTTTGGCCGTCTGCTGCCATGGTCGGCTCCGAAGGTGCGGGTGGGACAGTGCTTGGATCAAGCCGGGCGATCCGACGCGCCCGTTGAGCGGCGTGATTATGGGGATTTGAGCCGGCTGATCAAACGGCCAGCGGCGGGCGCGGCGCGCGGGCGGAAGTGGGCTGATGGCGTTGCGGCGAACCGCGTCGCCGGCGGGGCCGTACGTTCAGAAAGCGTCCGTCGCCGGGCACCGGGCCCAGCCATTTTCACGTCGTGCTGTCGTCGCTTTACGGGCAGTTTTGCTGGAAATCGCCGCGTCGGTCCGATAGATTCCGCCGCACGCCCGCCGCTGGGCAGCGGCCGGGCGCCCGATCAACCAATGGGTCTGACGGTTCCACCTCCAACGGAACGAATGGGGCACCGCATGCGTCGTCTACTGCCGTCGCGTACCGAACTGTTCATTTTCGCCGCCCTTGCCGTGGTTTGCACCGGCGTGGTGTCGCTCTTCCAGCACAACAGCAGCGACCTCGGGTTCGCGGCGTTGGCGGGGCCGATCTTCCTCTTCGCCGCGTGCCTGGGGCTGCGCCGCTCGCCGGTGTGGACCATGGCCGCCAGCGACGACGCCGACGACACCGCGGCCGATTGACGGACGGCGCCCGTGCCCGTCCTCATCACTGGGCCGAACGCAAGCGAGGGATCTCGAGGCGCGAGGAGAATCCTCGCCCCCGAGATCCCTCGCGTCGTTACGGCCCTTGCTCATCACGAGCGCGGGCGGAGGGGTGGATGATTCGTCGGCGGTGCGCTAGATGATCCCCTCGACGCTGCTGCGCACGTCGGACGAGTCGTACTCGCCGCTGTCGGTGCCGCTGCCGCCGAAGATCGAGTCGATGGCCGAGTCCTTCGCGTAGAACTTGTCGTTGCCGCTCTGGCCGTACATGGAGTCCAGGCCGCCGCCGCCGTAGAAGCGGTCGTCGCTGGAGCCGCCGTCCATGGAGTCGTTGCCGTCGCCGCCGTACAGGCGATCGGCGCCGCCCTCGCCGTAGAGTCGGTCGTTGCCGCCGGAGCCGTTCAGGCGGTCGTTCCCCAGCCCGCCGTGCAGTGTGTCCTTGCCCGCGCCGCCGAGGAAGTTTTCGGCGCCGTCGGAGCCGACCATCTTGTCGTTGCCGCTGCCGCCGTCGGCGTAGACGTTGCTCACGCCGTTGCCCACCAGGATCGCGTCGTCGCCGTCGCCGGCGGCCACCACAAACCCGATCACCTTCGCCACCTCGTACTTGCGGACGATGTTGGAGTTGATCTTGACCCAGTAGTTGCCCGAGTCGCGGCTGATCTGGATCGTGTCATTGTTTCCCGTGCCGAGCACCGGGATCACGCCGCTGTCGCCGGCGATCTTGATGTCGCCCAGGTTGGTCCATGCCGTGTTGTTGGTCTCGTTGCTCTCGGCGATGGCGTTGCCGCTGTCGACCTTCACCGCCACGTACACGTCGCCGGTCGCGGGGATCTTGGGGATCGTGGTCGACCAGCGATACTGGATCGGGAAGGCGTTGGAGATATCGACCGTGAACGGGATGTCGAACAGCGTGAAGTCGTCGGCGTTGCCCAGCGTCTTGTCGACGCTGAGGGTGATGCGGATGTTGAAGTCGTTGGTAACGGTGGTGGTGCCGAGGTTTTGGATGCTGAACTGCGCCGCCAGCTCGTCGCCGGCAACGTAGGTGCCCTTGGGCAGGCTCATGGATGCCGTGAGGTCCGACGCCAGCAGCCGGCGGCCCTCGAGCGACTCGATGGCGGCGGGGGCGGCAGAGCGGCTGCGGCGTGACGAACGGGCGGAGCGAGCGATCACGTTTCTCATCCCTTCCTTCAACTGGCGACGACTCAAATCTCCGTTCCGCCACCACGTCGAGCCGTCAAAAGATTGCGACGGCGCCACGCGACGGCGGGGCGGACGGTGAAGGTGGGAAGGCAATGCCTCGGCTGCGGGCCGCGGGCGAATCAACCGTGCGTCGGCCGTGACAGCGCCCGCTGTCGGCAAATCGCCGCGCGGGCCGATAGTGAAGGCATCGCCAGGTCAATACGGAGGATGCGGCATGGCAGCGAAGGCATCGAGCGGTTCGAAGAGCAAGAAGGGCACGAAGAGCGGCGGCACCAAGAGCGGCGCGGCCAAGAGCGGCGGCAATAAGAGCGGTGGCGCGAAGAAGAAACCGGCGCGGAAGGTGTCGAGCAAGCGGGAGCTGATCAAGCCCAACGGCGATGCGCGGTACATCCGCCGCGACGCCAAGGGGCGGATCAAGGAGAGCGACGACGTCGGCCGGTCGCTGAAGCAGGACCGCGCCCGCAAGGCGAAGAAGAAGGTCAAGAGCGGCCAGGGCGACCGCGGCGACCGGTAGCCACCTTCCCGGACCGCGCGCGGTAACTACGGCGTCCAGCTCCGACAACACGCCGATGAGCGCTGACGCACCCTGACCCCTACGGGTCGGGGTGCTTTGGTTTTGCGAGTGACAAGCGTCGTGTAGGCACAGCGCGCCAGCCTACAGCAGCCCATCCTGCCGGCCGACGCTGCTGTCGATAAGAAAGTAGTCGTCGCCGTCGATCCTGCCGTTGTAGTCGAAGTCGCCGTGCCACCAGCCCCACGCGGCGCCGGCCGGCGGCTGCGCATTGGCGTGGGAGTCGATGACGAAGTAGTCGTCGCCGTCCAGCTTCCCGTTCAGGTCCGCATCGCCGGCATAGGTGTACATGACGATCACGTCGCTCGGGGACACCGCTCCCTTGGCGAACGTGGTCCGGTTGGAAGCAATCCCCAGCGTCGTCAAGGTGGACGGCGCGATGGCGGGAGGCATCGAGGTGAGGATGCCACTGCCGTTCCAACTCCCGCCGTTTCGCCCCGCGACGAGCAGCGCGGTGACGGCGTCGAGGGATTGGCCGGTGAGGATCACGTGGCGATTCTTCAGGTCCAGCTTCCCGCCGCCGCTGATGTTCACTGCCGCCAGTCGCTGCCCGGCCCCGAGCGTGGCGGTGGCGTTGTTGATGACGTTCAACGTGGCGTTGGACGTGCTGGCGGCGATGTCGCTGGCGAACGTGAAGCCGCCGCCGTCCAGCGTGATCTGCTGGCTCCCGCTGTTGTCGGCGAAGGCGAACGGGCCGGCGCCAGCGGCGGCGTTGCGCAAGACGAGGTGGTCGTTGTCCGCCCCGCCGTTGAAGGCAATGCCGCCGGCGGGCGTGGGGTCGCCGACGCTGTGATCGACGATCAGCGTGTCGTCGCCGCCGAGCGCGTCGATGGTCATCGTCGCGATCAGGGACCGATTAATCGATTGGACGAACGCGTCGTTGCGGTAGACCTCCGTGGCGGCGCCGTTGGCGCGGATGCGATAGGCGTCGGCCGCCGCGGTGCCGGTGAAGGTGAAGGCGCCCGCCTGCACGATCACCGAGACGCTGCTGGTGACCGACAGCCCGGTGGCATCGGCCACGGTGACGAGGAAGTTGTACGTCCCCGGCTGCGTGAAGGTGACGGTGGTGTTCCTCGCGGCGTTGGTGCCGTTGGAGGAGTAGCCCACCGGTGCGGGCGGGGTGCCAGTGAGGGACCAGGTATAGGCGAGGCCCGCCTCGCCGGCGGCGGAGGCGCCGAGGACGCTCAGGTTCGTCGTCGTCGCGCCCTGCACGGTGGAGGACGACGCGGCCGCGGGGGTGGCGATTGCCGGCGCCCGCCAGGCGTCGCGCAGCCCGGCCACGCCGGCGGCGTTCACGCCGGCGGCGAGGATGCGGAAGTCGTCGATCTTGCCTTGGAACGCGGGGTCGGGGTACTGCGATTTGCCCAAGTAGTTGTTGATCGTCGTCCCGAGGTTCGCCGGGCGCAGCGACATGTTGGTGTTGGTCGCGGCGGCAACGCCGTTGACGTAGATCGTCCCGACGCTGCCCACCAGCGTGACGGCGACGTGCGACCACGCGCCCACCGGCAGGGGGGGCGCGGTGATGATCTGCTCCCCGCCGCCGCCGCTGGTGGTGATGGCGTACCGCAGGGCGGCGGTGCCGTTGGTGTTGTTGGTGAGGAACATGTAGGCGCTGGTGCCGGTGCCGAAGTCGAAGATGCGCGCCCAGGAAGGGTTGGAGTCGAGGTAGACCCAGCCGGAGATGGTGAAGTCGGTCAGGCCGCTGACGATGCCGTCCGGGAGGTCCGCCGCGCCGCCGGTCAGGCCGAGGGCGTTGCCGGCCCTGCCCGGCACGTAACCGTAGGCGCCGGTGAGCGCGCCGTGGTTGCCCGAGCCGGAGGAATCGACCAGCGACGCGCCGCTGGCGACGTCCGCCTTGTACCAGCCGCGTCCCGCCACGATGGAGACCGTGGTCGTGTAGGTGGTCGAGCCGACCTTCGCGGTGATGGTGGCGGGGGTCACGCCGTTCGGGGGCGCGGTGAAGATCCCGGCTTGCGTGATCGAGCCGACGTTGCTCGACCAGGCGGCGCCGCTGCCGACCGGCATCACCTCACCGAACTGGTCGAGCCCGTTGATGGCGATGGCCGTCCCGGCCGCGATGGCGTTGCTGGCGGCGGCGATGCCGGTCAGGGTCTGGCTGACGATGACCGTGACGCTGCTGCCGATGGCCAAATCGTTTCCGTCGCGGATGCCGGCCGTCAGCGTGTACGTGCCGGGCTTCGTAAAGGTGGCGACGCTGTTCTTGGCCGCGTTGGTGCCGTTGGCGCTGAAGGTCGGGTCCGCGGCGCCGGCGGGCTTGCTCCCTACGACCCACTGATAGGCAAGGCTGGCCTCACCCCCGTCATCAGAACCCAGGACCGAGAGGCTGACGCTGTTGCCAACTACCGGATTGGGCGTCGCGGAAGCGGTTGTGGCAACGCGCGGCATGCCCGCGCCGGACGCGATCGAGGCGATCTGCGCGGCGCTGAGGGCGTAGTCGGTGATCAGCACGTCGTCGAGCCGGCCCTTGAAGAGCGGGTCGACCGCGAACTGCGACTTGCCGAGGTAGTTCAGCTCCGGATCGAAGTCGCCGGGCTTGATCGTGACCGCGCCGTTCGTCGCCGCCAGCGAGCCGTTGACGTAAATCCGCGCCGCGCCCGCCGCCAGCGTGACGGCGACGTGGGTCCATTGGCCCGGCGCCAGCGCCGTGGTCTGGACGACCTGCTCCGCGCCGCCGTTCTTGATGGCGAACCGCATGCCCGAGCCGGTGGACGGCGTGAGGAACAGGTAGGACGAGCCATCGCTGCCGAAGTCGAAGATCCGCTGCCAGCTCCCGCCGCCGTCCCAGTAGACCCAGGCGGCGAAGCTGAACGCGTCGCCGTGGGCGAGGTTCGGCGCGAGCTGCGCGTAGCCGTCCACGCCGTTGAACTGGAGCGCCTGACCGTGCTGGCCGGCGACGTACGGGGGCGCTCCGACGGCCTGGCCATGATTGCCGTAAGCGGAGACGTCCTGAACGCTGCCGTCCATCGGAAGCTGCGCCAGGCCGCGGTACTCGCTGAAAATCAGGACGGCGGAAGTGGAGACGCCTCTTGCGTCGGTGGCGGCGACGACGAACTCCTGCGCGATTCGATCAACAGCCGTGGGCGTGCCCGAAAGGGTGCCGTCCGGCGCCACGGTCAGCCACGCCGGTCCGTTCACCTTGCTGTAGGTCACGCTGTCGCCGGCATCGGGATCGCTCGCCGAGCCCGCGATGGTGCCGGTGAAGGAGACGCCTTGCCGCGCCGGCCCGCGGGTGATGGTGCTTGCACTGAACTGCGGGGGCGCGTCCGACATCAGCCCGGCGACCTGCGACGCGCTGAGGGCGGCATCGCTGATGAGCACATCGTCGAGCCGGCCCTTGAACAGGGGGTCGGTGACGAACTGCGACTTGCCGAGATAGTTGACGGTGGGATTGAAGTCGCCGGGCCTGATCGTCACGGCGCCGTTGGTCGCCGCGAGCGAGCCGTTGACGTAAAGCCGCGCCCCGCCGGTGCCGACCGTGACGGCCAGGTGGGTCCACTGCCCGGCGGCCAGCGGGTTGGTCTCGACGACCTGCTCCGCGCCGCCGTTGCGGATGGCGAACCGCAGCTTCGACCCGTTGGACGGCGTGAGGTACAGGTACGACGTCGCGCTCTTGCTGAAGTCGAAGATGCGCTGCCCGTTGGCGCCGCCGTCCCAGTAGACCCAGGCGGCGAAGCTGAACGAGGTCCCGCGCGCGACCGGCTCCGGGAGTTGCACGTAGCTGTTGGCGCCATCGAGCTGGATCGCCTGCCCGCGCTGGCCCGCAGCGTAGGCGGGCGCCCCAAATGTCTGCCCGTTGTGACCGTAGCCGGAGGCGTCGAGCCCGTTGCCGTTGAACGGGAGCTGCGCGACGCCCCGGCCAGCGGAATTGGTGGACGGGACCGGCTCCTGCACGTAGCCGATGGGGGAGGCGTTGTTCTTGTAAACCACGCCCGCCGGCGTGAGGCTGCCGTCGGCGTACGTCATCTGGCGCGTCGCCTCGACGTTGCTGTAGATCGAGTAGCGCTCGATCCAAGGCGTGTTGTCCATCATGTCGATGAAGCTGCCGATCACCGACGCGTTCTGCTCGTAGGTGGGGTCCGGGGCGGTCGTCCAATTCGCGCCGTTGTTGAACTCCGTGAGCCAGATCGGAAGGTGGTAGCGGTCGTAGACGTCCTGGAGCCACGCTTTGAGCGACGCCGCCGTGTGGCCGGCCTGGTAGTTGTGGATGGCGATGTAATCCACGCGCAGGTTGGCGGCGATCGCCTTGTCCATGAAGGAGTACAGCCACGCCTTGCCCCCGTCGGTCACCGCTGGCGACCCGACGCGCAGCCCGCTGCCGAGCAGCTCCGGCCAGACCGCGATCGCGGTGTCCACCGATCCGTTGTCGAGCGTCTTGTAGGCGTCCTCCACCGGGTTGTTCGGCTCGTTGAAGCCCAACAGGCTCGTGACGTTCTGCTTGGTGGTCGGGTAGCCGGGCCACCAGCGCTGCTGGCGGATGGGCACGTACTCGGCCTCCAGGCCCGACTCGAGGTTGTTGTTCCAGTTGTAATGCCAGGCGGCGTCAAGCGTGTCGGGCGCGAGGTCGGACGCGCCCTTCTTCGAGACCCAACGCCACGGGATGACGCGCACGAACTGGATCGCGTTGTCCAACTTGGCCGGCAGGAGGCTCACGTCCAGGTCGTAATCCTGCGCGACGTAAACCTTGCTGGAGCCGGTGCCGTTCGCCTGGCTGGCAACGGTGGCCATGTACCCGCGCTTCAGCTTGAACGAGCTGATGTTGCGGTTGAGCTGACCGAGGGTTCCGGACGTGTTGTAGTACGTGTACTGGCCGAACGACTGCGAGCTACCGGTGAAGTTCGGGCCGCCGAACGCCTGCAACGGCTGAAACGACGGGGCGTGGGGGATCACCACGGTCCCCATCCCGTACTGCACGACGCGAACGTTGGAACCCTGAACGGCCGCTGCGCCGTTGACCCGAATCTGGCTGAGGTAAGTCGACTGGGCCGCCGCGGGTTGGACATTATCCAGCCAAAACCACGCGTCGGGCGAGTTGAGATGGATCGTGCTCCCCGGAAGCGCGCTGCTGGCGCCGGTCACGTGCAGCTCGCTCTTTCCGGTCATCGTCACGGTCGTGTCCGACAGCGTCGCATACGCGTGCACGCCCTGGGAAATGGTCAGGGCGGTCGCGAACTGAAGGCGACGCTCCAGCCGCTCGATGGTCGAAGTTCGCCGATTTTGACGCGGGGACTTCATGCTGTGCCAACCTCGACGCCGGATGCGGCTTGCGTAACAGACTAGGGCGACGGATCCCGGGTCACGCGATGGTGAAGAATTCAGCCATGGCGGCAAAGGATACCTCACCGGGGCTACCAAATTGCGTCAATCTAGCACCAGGATTGCGCAAAACCGGCAGCCCGCCCGCCGGCCGGAAAATGAAGAACCCCGAGAGGCATCCTCTCGGGGTTCTCGGTAAACCGGCAGGCTACGGAACTCCCGTAACCATGAATCGAACTCGGCAGGTAGGACTCGAACCTACAACCAGCCGGTTAACAGCCGGCTGCTCTACCATTGAGCTACTGCCGAAATGTGCGTCCGCCGGCCCTGGTGGGGGGGCGGGTGGTCCCACCTTATACGTCTCTTCGACCGGGCGGGATCGGTAATTTAGTGGTGCGGGGGGGACTGTCAAGCGTTGGGACCGCGAGATCAGCGCCGGGGAGGGTGGAAATCGCGGGCCGGCCGGGAGTTGTGCGCCGGACGGCTCAACGGGTGACGACGGTGCGGAACAGCCTTCCGGACGTGCGTTCGCGGAAGGTGACCTCGCTGCGGCAGCCCTTGCAGATCAGCCGGCGGCGGGTCAGCCGGTGGCGGTCGTTCCACCAGCCGCAGGCGAGGCAGCCGATCTGGTAGGGCGCGCTTCGCCGGGCCGGGGAGGTGACCGCCTCGTCGGTGTAGCACCGCTCGGGCCTGGCGCCCACCTGCCGGCACATTGCCTTCCACCGGCGGCCGTGGCCGTCGCCGGGGGTGAGGGCGTGGGCGATCTCGTGCAGGATCGTGTCGCGCACCTCCGGCTCTTCGTTCAGAAAGACCAGGTGTCGCGACAAGGTGATGAGCTTCTGCCGCGGGCGGCAGGAGCCGAACCGGCGGCGGGCGTGGTCGAAGCCGAAGCGCCAGTCAGACAGGCCGTGCTGGTTCATCAGGGATCGGGCGAGCGACTGGGCCGCGTACAGGTTCATGGGTGCGTTGCGGTTATGCCCTTTGCCTGCCGGAAAGGCAACTGCGCGGCGAGCAGGCGCGCGGGGGCATCAATCGATCACCGGCGCGCCCAGTGCTGCCGGCTCCTCCACGATGGTCCGCTTGCGCGACTGGAGCACTTCCGCCAGCACGTTGGCCACCAGGATCATGGCCGCCCCGAGCATGCCGACGGCGCTGAGCCGACGGCCGGAGACGATCCCGGCGTAGGCGAGGGCGAAGATCGGCTCGACCAGGTAGAGCAGGGCCGCCCGGGTCGGATCGATCCGCGGCTGGAAGCGAAACTGCAGCCCGAACGCGCCCATCGATGCCAGCACCGC
>DASQDR010000135.1:0-15525 GCA_035634055.1 Tepidisphaeraceae bacterium
CCGCGCCGGCGCCCGCGCCGGCACAACCCGCGCCCCGCGGCAGCAGCGAGGGTGCCTACGACGGCGCCCGCCCCGCGGCCGCGCCCGTCCCCGCTCCCGCTCCCGTTGCCGCGCCCACCGCTTCGCCGCTGCCGCCCGCGCCGGCGGGCGCAGAAGCGCCCACGACCCAGCCCCTCCCGCCGCTCCAGATCGGCGGCGGGGCGGCGATCACCCTCGACCTCGTCCGCGACGCCGCCTCCAACACCACGCGCCTCAACAACGCCACCGTCGCCGCCAGCAAAGTTTCCCTCGCCCGTGGCGAGCGCCGCTACGCCTTCGCCCAGCCGATCAACCTCAAGCTGGTGGCCGACGTGGTCACCGCCAACGTCCCCTCAACCAACCCCGCCACCACGCAACCGACGCAGCAGGTGCAGCAGCTCAAGATCACGCAGCTCGGCGGAGACCTTGGCGGGCTGGCGAACCTCGCCATGCCGTCGCCGATCACCGTTTCCAACCTCACCGGCGCCTCGCCGGACGCCAACGGCAAGATCGCCCTCACGGGCGCGCTGGCGCCGCTGGCGCAACTGCTGTCGGTCATCCAGTACGCCGACCCCATGCCCTACCAGGGCGACTACGCCGTCACGCAGAACGTCGGCACCAAGTCCAACGCCATCCAGCTCGCCGGCGACGCGACGGTGACGAAGTTCGTCGTGCTCGGGACCGACGGCAAGGCCGCCTTCACCGAGGAGAAGATCACCCTCGCCAACGACCTCGTCGCCGACACGACCGCCAAGACCGCGACGATCAACAACGTCGCGCTCGACATGGCCAGCAGCAAGGCCGCCGGCGTGCAGCTCAAGGGCGTCGTGCAGGATTGGGAGATCGGGCGCAAGCTCAACGGCGTCGCCATGAACCTCTCGTACGACCTCGAGAAGCTCTGGCCGATGATCAAGCCGATGCTGGCGCCCGAGACGCAGGAGTCGCTGAAGGACCTGAAGGTGGCCGGGCAGTTCCAGCGCACGTTCAACGTCGGCGGCAGCTACCCCGCCGCCGGCGCCGACGGGCAGCCGCTGGCGTTCAACCAGGCGATCAAGTTCCTGACGATGGACGGCGCGCTGGCGGTCGGGCTGCTCAACACCTCCGGCATCGACGTGCAGAAGCTGGAGGTCCCGCTGACGCTCGCCGACGGCAAGCTCACCACGCTCTACTCCAACCGCCCGCGCGCCGAGCGCGCCGCCAAGCCGGCGTCGTTCAATGGCGGCACGCTCGACCTCAACAGTCTGCTGGTCGACCTCGCGCCCGCCGACGGGCCGCGCCTGTTCGTCGGCAAGAACCAGAAGCTCGTCGCCGGCGCCAGCATCAACGAGCTGCTCGGCACCACGCTCGGCAAGTACGTCAACCCGGTCTTCACCAACTCCAAGCGCGCCAAGGGGCTGCTCGACGTGACCATCGCCGAGTGCGACAACCTCGCCCTGGGCGAGGCGATCAAAACCGCACAGTCCGGCCGGGCGCGGATCGTCTTCTCGCTCAGCGACATGGACATCGCTAACCCGGTCGGTGAGCTGATGCTCGGCTCGATCATCAACAGCACCGCGCAGCTCTTCAACGCCGGGGGGGCCAAGGGGCAGTCGGAGGTGTTCCAGGGTTACATCAAGGACGCCGTCATCACCATCGCCGAGGGGCGGACCACGCAGGACATCACGTTCCAGCTCGTCGACCCCGGCGCGCCCAGCGACGCGGTCGGCGCGCAGCGGCCGGTGCAGTCCGTGCACATGCCCATGAGCTTCCGCGGCAACATTGCCCTGGCCGACCTCCGCCAGCAGCTCAACGTGACGATCCCGGCGCCGCTGGTCTCGCGCTTTATCCCGGACCGCGACATCCGCAAGCAGTTCAACGACATCTTCCCCTCCGGCATCCCCATCGCCATGGGCGGGACCACGCCGGAGCCGAAGGTGCAGGTGGGAAATATCGCCTCGCAGATCACGCAGGGGCTGGTCAAGAGCCGGCTGACCAACGTGCTGGGCGGAAACAACGCCGCCGGCGACGGCGGAGCGGGCGGCGGGGGAAAGCCGGGCGATATCCTCGGCAACATCCTGGGCGGCGGACGCCAGCAGCAGGAGCAACAGCAGGAGCCGGATCGCCCGCGGCAACGACAACGAGAGCAGCCGCCCGCGCAACAACAGCAGCCATCGCGCCAACGGCAGCGCACCGCCCCGGCGTCGCAACCCGCCCCACCCGCCCGTCCCGCCGATCCCGTCGGCGGACTGCTGAACGACGTCCTGGGCGGCAATCGGAACCAGCGACAACAGCAACCCAGGGAACAGGACCCGCCTGCCACGCCGGCGAAGAAGAAAGCCAAGTAAGAATTCGGCCGACAACCGCGACTGGCGTTGCTAGTCTGTACGTGGCATGGGCTCCCAGCCCATGGCGTGCGTAATCGCACGCTCGCGGCGCAGCCGCGAAGAATTAATCGCAGAGCGATTTTCCTCCCGCGCCCGTCGCGTTGCCTGAAGATCCGCTGGCCGCGGATGGCTTTGATCGGGCTGCGCCCAATGTGCGTGCGTACACGCACCATGGGCTGGGAGCCCATGCCACGGCAGATGTGCGTGCGTACACGCACCATGGGCTGGGAGCCCGTCGCACGGGAAGGCGTATGCCGTGCGGGGACGTGCATCGCTCACACGCACCACCAGCGGCCGAGCGGGCTCGCCAGCGAGCCGGGGCTCTTTGACAAGTGAACCTGCGTTCGCTTTGCCGACGCGCCCACCCCGGCCCGACCCCCTCGCCGGCGCGCGCACGCGAATGTGCAAAACGAACCCAAACTCCGATTTTCGGCCGCAAACCGCGTCTGTGGCGTGGGTTACAGCGGTCCTGCTGTGCGGGTTCGGGCGCGCAGCCGCATTCTTGCTCGCGCGCATCCGCTCCGTTACATTGCCCGGCCCTGCACTTCGTGGATCTGAATGGGGTTTGCGAGGGGTCGCGCAGGGAGCACGTTTCTTCCGCCAATTTAGACGAGGAGCCGGCCGTGTCCGCTAACTTCCGCCGCACCACGCACCTGTTCACCAGCGAATCCGTGACCATGGGTCACCCCGACAAGGTCTCGGACCAGATCTCCGATGCCGTGCTCGACGCCATCCTCGCCGAGGAGCTCAAGCTCCAGGCCAAGGGCGCCAGCAACGTCGCCAACGCGCGCGTCGCCTGCGAAACGCTGGTGACGACCGGGCAGGTCGTGATCGCCGGCGAGGTGCGCACCAACACCTACGTCGACGCCGCCGCCATCGCCCGGCAGACGATCAAGGAGATCGGCTACACCCACCCGGACATCGGCTTCGACTACCACTCGTGCGGCGTGCTGACGGCGATCCACTCGCAGTCGGCGGACATCGCCCAGGGCGTCGACCACGCCGAGGGCAAGCAGGAAGAGCAGGAGATGGGCGCCGGCGACCAGGGGCTGATGTTCGGCTACGCCACCAACGAGACCGACGTGCTCATGCCGCTGCCGATCCACCTCGCCCACCGCATCGTCGAGCGGCTGGCGGAGCTGCGGCAGGACGGGACGCTCAAGTGGCTGCGACCCGACGGCAAGAGCCAGGTGACCGTCGAGTACAAGGACGAGAAGCCGGTGCGCGTCCACACCGTCGTCGTCTCCACCCAGCACGACGAGAGCGTGCTGAAGAACGACCGCTTCAGCGAGGAGGCCAAGAAGCTGATCATCGACAAGGTGATCAAGCCGGTCATCCCTGACCACTACTGGAACAGCGACATCGTGTTCCACATCAACCCCACGGGGAAATTCATCATCGGCGGCCCGCACGGGGACACCGGGCTGACCGGTCGGAAGATCATCGTCGACTCCTACGGCGGGCGCGGCGCGCACGGCGGCGGGGCGTTCAGCGGCAAGGACCCGACCAAGGTCGATCGCTCCGCCTGCTACATGGCGCGCTACATCGCCAAGAACATCGTCGCCGCCGGCATCGCCGAAAGCGCCGAGGTGCAGCTCGCCTACGCGATCGGCGTCGCCCAGCCGGTGAGCGTCACCGTCAGCACCGAGGGGACCAGCCTGATCCCCGAGGACAAGATCGCCGAGCTGGTGCAGAAGCACTTCCCGCTCACCCCGCGCGGGATCATCAAGCACCTGGATCTGTTCAAGCCGATCTACAAGACTACCGCCCGCCACGGCCACTTCGGCCGAGTCGCCGGCGGCGACGGCAGCTTCTCCTGGGAGAAGACCGACAAGGCCGAGGCGCTGGCGAAGGACGCCGGCGTGAAGGCGCGAAAGTAGAGAGAGGGCGACCCCCCGCTCCGGCCCGGCATGCCCACAAGCATGCCGGGCCGGGCGGAAGTGTTGCGGGTGGCGTGGGGCGTGGCGTGCGCGGCGGACATCGGTATCGCCCGTCGCCCGGGCTCGGAGCTGCAGCCCGGTGCGCGAGCGGCAGATTTCCGTGGCCCGCCTGTCGATCAGTCGCGTGTGTTGCGTCGCGGGTGGGTCGTTTCGCTGGCGCCCGGCGTGCCGCCGGCCGAGGGCGGTCGCGGGTCGCGGGCAAAGGTCCGTGGTGTTCGCCGCAATGTCGGGGCGGCGCTTGCGTCGCCCTTTGAGGTGTGACGTGGAAGAGCCGTCATCCGAAGCCGAGGCCGCCCTTCGCGAGGCGGCACGGATCGCGCTGGAGTTGGGCGTCGACACCGCGCAGTTCGAAGACTACTTCGCCCACGGGCTACCCGACCTCGCGTACGAAGCGCTACGGCAGGGGGTGGCGCAGCGCGACATGCCGTTCGGCTTCTTCGTCCACCTGTCGCGCGCCGCGGAGCTGCTGGGCCTGAAGCCTTAGCCGACGCTCCACCCGGATCGGCGGGGGCGGAGTCGGCCGCGCGACCTCACCGAACCCCCAAGGCGGACGGTCGGGTTGCGCGGGGCGGGCATGTCCACCCTGAACCCTGGCGGAGGCGGCGATACGGCGTCGGTTGGAAGCCCGGAGGCGGCGCTGGCGGCGTTCCCGTCGCGCCGCGATCATGATAGGTTATCCATCAGGAGGATCGACGCTGGCCGAGAAGGATTCCAAGCCCCAGGAGCGGACGATCATCACTCGCCTGGACACCGTTCCGGCCGACTCGCCGTTTCCGGAAGCCCGCCTGATCAAGGACCGGGGCGTTCCAGTGCCGACATCGCCCGCGAAACCATGTCCTCGGGCAGCGCCGACGCGCGGTTCTTGAAGAACTCGGCGTAGCTCACGATGCCGTCGAGCAGCGAGTTGCGCGACCGCTGGAGGACCGATTCGCGGCGATCTAGCCGGGGGGTAAACGACAAAGCCGCGACGACCGAAGTCGCCGCGGCTCTCGCTTGGTCCGCGTCCGGCGTCTCGCCCTCCAGGGCGCCGAAGCGGGTTGTTCAAATGCCGGGGGTTGAAGAAGGAGGGGGGGGAACCTTCTTCGGGGAACACCCCCGACAAAAGGGCTTGGCCGGCTGTTCACCGATCCCAAAAGCCCTGGTCTGCTTGCCGCCGCGTTGTCACGCGACCTCAATCAGATGCTTTCAGAATATCGAATGAAATTTTGAACGCAAGCCCCACGACAGATTCGGAAGATATTTTCTCTGCGGTCTCCAGCGGCGATCCACATATCGCCGGCAGCTATCGCGGGTAGTCCGGCTTGTGCTGCCAGTCGAGTTCCACGCTGCCGGGGATGCCGTGGTACTCGCGGGGGAACTGGTAGTCCTTGCGCAGCGGGTGCCCCTCCCAGTCATCGGCACAGAGGATCCGGCGGAGGTCCGGGTGGCCGGGGAAGTCGATCCCGAACATGTCGTACGCCTCTCGCTCGTGCCAGTCGGCGATCGACCAGAGGTCGACCACGCTGGGGATGCTCGGGGCGTCGCGGGGGGTGAAGACCTTGACGGCGAAGGTGTGACGGAGGTCGAAGCTCCACAGGTCGTAGACGCAGCACATCTTGCCGTCTGCCACGTAGTCCACGCCGCCGAGGTTCGCCAGCCAGTCGAACCGCAGGCGGTCGTCGCCGATCAGGAACTCCGCGACCGCCCGCCAGTTGGGCGAGTCCAGGTGCACGCGCGGGTGCCGGTCATCCGGCAGCGCCGCCGTGATCGCGGGGCCGAACTGGTCCTGAATGGTCCTAGCGATTTGCGCCGGCGTCATGGGAGGTGTCCTCACAAGCGGTTCGAGGATTATAAAGGCGGGAATCACCTTCGCCAGTTTCCCGGCTGCCCGGGGACGCCAGAGCATCACCTGTGGCGGAATGCGAGCGTCGGGCATTCGGGAGGACACCGAGCGTCGCGCCGCGGGGGGGCGCCAGCGCGAAACGGGCGAGGTCGGCGGGCGTTCCGGGCGTTTGTGCCTTTGCAGCACGGTCCTGCGACATTACAGTTCTACCCGCACGCCCCCGGGAGAGCGAGCAGCGCGCGACACACTGGAGATCTTGCCCATGGCGAACGTGCTGATCGTCGATGACGACGTGGACGGGTGTCGCCCGCTGGTCCGGCTGCTCCAGTACGTTGGCCACAGCCCCTTTTTCGTGCACGACGGACGGGCCGCCCTCTCGATGCTCGACCAGCTCCGCCCGGACATGATCCTGCTTGATGTGATGATGCCCGGGCTGGACGGCCTGGAGGTGCTCAAGCACATCCGCGCCCACCCGGTGCACAAGGATCTGCCGGTCGTCGTCTACAGCGCGCTGTCCGACCCCAACACCATGAACAGCGCCATGCAGAGCGGCGCGCAGCACTACCTGGTGAAGTCAAAGGCGAGCTTCAACGACATCCAGACGTGCATCGAATCGCACCTCGGCGACAAGGCCAACGGCGCCCACGCGTGAGCAGGTGCGACGCCGGCGGACGCGCGGGGAAGGGCCGGCCTTTTGTCGTGCGGGCGACGCCTCAGGGACGACGGCCCGCCACTGATCGTCACGCCACCGACGACGTCAGCAGATCCTTCAGTCGCTCGTATCTCGCCGTGACCCGCTGCTTCAGCGCGGCGTTGTCGCCGGTGTAGGCGTCGGCGGTTCGGGCGACGTGGACGAACAGCTTGACCATGTTCTTCCAGTCGTTCACGTCAATGTGCTCCGGCGCGATCCGCTTCTTGGCGCGGTCCATGTTGTGGTAGTTCCCCAAGGCGACGCAGACGGCGGCGGCAGTGTAGCCGTAGGCGTCGTAGACGGTCGCCTCGCACGTGCCGCCGGGCATGAGCGCGCGCTGGTACCTGAATGCCTTGTCCTTCCTCGCCAGATGCTCGGCCGACTGGGTGAGGAAGTAGGTCAGGCCGGAGTGGAAGACGCTGGTCTTGTCGCCGACGCGCACGATGACGCCGCCGCCCTGCGGGGCGTAAGCCTGGGCGGCCGAGCACTCGATGGCGATCAGGCGATCGGTCTTGCGCAGCAGCTCGGGCGCGACGACGGCCGCGACGGCGCCGACGAACCCTTCCTCCTCCGCCCGCGTGAGCAGCACGGCAATTGGGACGGCCGGCGGGTTGCGGTGCAGTTGCTCGAGCATCGCCAGTGCCGCCGCCAGCCCGCCCTGGTCGTCGATGCCGCGCGAATACAGCTTGGACTCCTTCACCCGCGCCGGCCCCTGGTCGAACATGCCGGGGACGCCGGGAGTGACGTTGCCGACACGCGACAGGCGGACCGTGACCCGCTGCGGCACCGCCAGGCGATCGTGCTCGGCGGGCGTCGCGTCGGTGACCACGCCGGTTGCCTGGGTGCCGTCGGCCTCGAAGAATCGAACCTTCGTCCCGCGGACGTAGTCGATCTGCACCCACCCGCGAAACGCCGCCTCCACCGTCCGCCGGTCGATCATCCGCGTGGCGACGAAGCCGGGGTGATCCATGTGGGCGGCGAAGATCCACCGCGGCGACCTCGCCCCGCGCCGCGCTTTCGGCGGCAGCTCGATCAGCAGGTTTCCGGCGCGATCGCGCGTCAGCCGCAGCTTCGGACGCCGGGCGACGAAGCGCTCGACGTAGCGCACGACGTACTGCTCGGCGAACGGGGCGGTTGGGATGGAACAGACTTCGGTGAGGAGCTTCATCTCCGGCAGAAGGTATGCGAAGGCGCCACCGACGACGAGGCGGCACCGGCCCGGACGACGCCCGCGCTTGAAGCATTAGCGGCCTTTTGTGGAGCAAGTGCAGTCTTGCCGGCTTCCGGTTTCCCACCCGGCGCGTATCATCCACCGCGGCGGCGAGAGTGCCGGTCGAGCGGTCGGAACTGACGAGGGATTGATCCATGCGCGTCGGAGTGCCCAGGGAAGTCAAGCCGGACGAGTACCGCGTCGCGATGATGCCCGTCGGCGTGGAGCTGATGGTCAAGAACGGGCACCAGGTGCTCATCGAGACGCAGGCCGGCGTCAGCAGCGGGTTCACCGACGAGGACTACACGCGCGCGGGCGCCACCATTGTGGCGACCGCGGGCGAGGTCTTCACGGGCGCCGACATGATCCAGAAGGTGAAGGAGCTTCAGCCGCAGGAAGTGGCGTTGTGCCGCCCGGGACAGGTCGTCTTCACCTACTTCCACTTCGCTGCGGACAAGGAGCTGACGCAGGCGTGCATGGAGGCGGAGATCGTCGCCATCGCGTACGAGACGATCAAGGATCGCAAGGGAACGCTGCCGCTGCTCACGCCGATGAGCGAGGTGGCGGGGAAGATGTCGATCCAGGAGGGGGCCAAGTACCTCGAGAAGCCGATGATGGGCCGCGGCATCCTGCTCGGCGGGGTGCCGGGCGTGGCGCCGGCGCACGTGGTGGTGCTGGGCGGCGGGGTGGTGGGGACCAACGCCGCGAAGGTGGCGGCGGGGCTGGGCGCGGACGTGGTCATCATGGACATCAACCTCGACCGCCTGCGCTACCTCGACGACATCATGCCGGCCAACGTGCACGCGATCTACTCCGACCCGCAGACCGTCCGCGAGCACGTCCGCCAGGCGGACCTGATCATCGGCGCGGTGCTCATCCCGGGCGCCAAGGCGCCGCGCCTGGTCACGCGGGCGGACCTGAAGGAGATGAAGAACGGCGCGGTGATCGTCGACGTTGCCATCGACCAGGGCGGCTGCATCGAGACCGCCCGCCCGACCACGCACCAGCAGCCGACGTACGTCGTCGACGGCGTCGTCCACTACTGCGTCACCAACATGCCCGGCGCCGTCGGGCGCACCAGCACCATCGCCCTGAACAACGCCACGCTCCCGTACGCCCTGAAGATCGCCAACAAGGGTTACGAAAAGGCGGCGGCGGAGGACCCCGGCTTCGGCGAAGGGATCAACCTTGTCGGCGGACGCGTGACCAACCAAGCGGTCGCCGACTCGCTCCACCTCCAGCACCAACCCCTCCGCGGCAAGGGCGCGGCGTAACGCGGTCTCGCACCGCCGGGCCTGACTCGCGTGCTGCCGGTTGCGGTTTCGGTGGACGCGCGTCGGGGCACGACCGCGCGAGGACGCAAACATCGATCCGGACGCCAGCACCCCCTTCGATGCCATCCCGCAATTGTCTTCGCCTCCTGGCGCGCCACTTGCACGTTATCCATTCCGGGAAACGGACCACCCCCTCCCGGGCCACGGAACGGCAACTTAGTGAACGAATGACCCCGCACCGGAGGTCCGCGCATGGCGTCCGCCGCCGTCGCAACCCGTGACCGCCACCCGTCCAAGTCCAGTCGCGGCGGCGCGAAGCCGCGCCATCCCGCCACCGCGTCGCCGTCGGCGCCGGCCGCCAAGACGCCGATCAAGATCCCGCGCGACGGCAAGAGCTGCGACGTCACCGCTGACGGCCGCACCGTCACCCTGACGAACCTGCAGAAGCCCTTCTGGCCGGAGTTGGGGATCACCAAGGCGGACCTGATCCAATACTACGCAGACGTCGCGCCCGTCCTCCTGCCGCACCTGGCCGACCGCGCCATGGTGATGAAGCGCTACCCGCACGGGGCGCACGGCGAATTCTTCTTCATGAAGCGCGCCCCGGTGCCGCGGCCGGAGTGGATCGAGACCTGCTCGATCGAGCACGAGTCGCAGAACGTCATCGACTTCCCGGTCGTGCAGGACCTGCCCACGCTGCTCTGGCTCATCAACCTGGGCTGCATTGACCTGAACCCGTGGTACGCGCGGTGCGACGACGTGGACCGCCCGGACTTCCTGCACTTCGACCTCGATCCGGTCTCTCCCACGGGAACGAACAAGCCGGTGCCGTTCCAGCGCGTGCTGGAAGTGGCGCTGATCCTCCGCGAAGCGCTGGACTCGCTGGGGGCGCCGAGCTACCCGAAGACGACCGGCTCGCGCGGGATCCACGTTTACGTGCCAATCGTGCGCGGGCCGACGCAGAAGCAGGTCTGGACCTTTGCCAAGGCGTTCGCCCAGGCGCTGGCCAAGCGCGAGCCGAAGCTGATCACGGCCGAGTACAAGATCGCCAAGCGGCCGCAGGGGCGCGTGCTGGTGGACTACAACCAGAACGCGTGGGGCCGGACCTTATCGAGCGTCTACAGCGTCCGCCCGAAGCCGCACGCGCCGGTGTCGATGCCCGTGACGTGGAAGGAAGTCGAGCGCGGGATCACCATCGAGCAGTTCAACCTGAAGAACGCGCGCGCCCGCATCGCCAAGTGCGGCGACCTGTGGAAGCCGCTGCTGCCGGACGCGAAAGTGCGCGTGGACCTGGAGAAATTGTTGAAGACGGAGTGAAACGCGGAGGCACGGAGAACACGGAGGATGAACCGCAGATGAACGCGGATGAACGCGGATGAAGAGAAGAGGAGACCGATCCACTTGCTGAGCTTCTTCTCTTATTCGTGTCCATTCGTGTCCATTCGTGGATCAAACTGATCTGCGGTTCATCCTCCTCTTCTCCGTGCTCTCCGTGCCTCCGTGTTTGAACCACGAGCCGAGGTGTCCCAATGCCATTGCCAATCAAGCCGCCGTACCCGCCGATGGAGGCGAAGGCCGTCGATAAGATCCCGGGCGGCGAGCAGTGGCAGTACGAGCCGAAGTGGGACGGCTTCCGCTGCCTGGCGTTCCGCGACGGCGATCACGTGGAACTGCAATCCAAGGCGGGTCAGCCGCTCGGGCGGTATTTCCCTGAAGTCGTGGCGGCGATCGCGGCGCTGAAGGCGCAGAAATTCGTGCTCGACGGCGAGATCGTCGTTCCGCTGGCCGGCGGCGAACTGTCGTTCGACGACCTGCTCCAGCGCATCCACCCGGCCGCGAGCCGGATCACAAAGCTGTCGCAGTCGCACCCCGCGACGTTCATCGTGTTCGACCTGCTCGTGGACGAGCGCGGCGCTGCGCTGGTCGAGCACCCGCTCAGCGAGCGTCGGCCGGCGCTGGAGGCGCTGGCGAAGAAGCACTTCGGCGCCCTCGACGGCCAGGTGAGACTCTCGCCGGCTTCGACCGACATCGAGCAGGCGAACGAGTGGTTCGGCACCGTCGGCGGCAAGGGCTCGACGCTCGATGGCGTCATGGCGAAGCGGCTCGACTGCGACTATCGCTCCGGCGAGCGCGACGGGATGGTCAAGATCAAGCGGATGCGGACGGCTGAGTGCGTCGTCGGCGGGTTCCGCTACGGCTCCAAGGCGACCACTACGCTCGGCTCGTTGCTGCTCGGGTTGTACGACGATGAGGGCCTGCTCCACCACGTCGGCTTCTGCTCGTCGCTGACCGCCAAACAGCGCGCGGAGCTGACGCCGAAGATTGAGAAGCTGAAGAAGCCGGTGGCGAAGGGGGGCGGCTTCACCGGGCGCGCTCCGGGCGGGCCGTCGCGCTGGAGCACCGAGCGCAGCGGCGAGTGGGAGCCGCTCGACCCCACGCTCGTCGTCGAGGTGCAGTACGACCACTTCACGCAGGGGCGATTTCGCCACGGCACCGGCTTCCTCCGCTGGCGCCCCGACAAGCCGCCGAAGGCGTGCTCGATGGAGCAGGTGATGAGCGGACGCCCGTCGCTGAGCATCCTGGACGACGGGAAGAAGCCGCGTTCGCGCAGAACGGCCCACTCGTAGGGGCCGGGTCTCCCCCCGGCGTCCGCGCTCACCCCGGCCCGCTGGTATCGGCGAGACCGCGCGGGCGGGGCACGCGGGGTTGCGGTGCCAAGCGCCCTCGTCTCCCCTACAATGCGCGACCACACCAACCGAGGAGTCCCGCGTGCCCGCGACGTCCGACCGCCTGGTCAAACTTCAGCAGATGCTTGAGAAGTCGCCCGGCGATGCATTCCTGCTGTACGGCATCGCATTGGAATACAAGAAGCTCGGCGAGGGCGCGCTGGCGCTGGAGTTCCTGGACCGGGTCATCCGTGCGGACCCGGGATACTGCTATGCGTACTTTCAGCAGGGGCAGGTCCACGAGGACGGCGGGGACACCGAGGCCGCCAAGGCCGCCTACCGCGCCGGCGTCGCCGCCGCGCAGCAAAAGGGCGACGCGCACGCGCTGAGCGAGATCGAGGGCGCCCTTGCGATGCTGGAATGATCGGCGCTCCCGCCCCTTCGCGCACGCAACGTGCCGGTGAACGAAAGAACCCGGGGTGAGCGCTGGCGGCGCTCGCCCCGGGTCTTTCATTTCACGCGGGCACGTGTGTTGGCCCTCGATTCTACTTCTCGGCCGGCGCGCTGCCCTGGACGAACACGAACCGGCTGGCGTCCTTGCCGACGACGTAAAGGCGAACGCCCTTGGCGGGGTCGGCCTTGGTAATGGCATCGCGAGCTTCCTTCGCGTTGGCGACGGGTTGATCTCCCACGCGGGTGATGACGTCGCCGGGGCGGATGCCTTCCTTGACGGCCGGGCCGCGCGGGTCGACCTCGCGCACGACCGCGCCCTTGACGTTGGCGGCCACGCCGAAGCGCTGCCGCAGCTCGTCGCTGAGGTCCGCCAGGGCCAACCCGAGCGAACCCTTGGCCGCGGCCGCCGCGTCCTCGCCTCCATTACGGCTGCCGCCGCCGCGGTTGGCGACGCGCATGTCTTCCGGCTGCTCGCCGACCTTGAGCTTCACGTCCTGCTGCTTCTTGTCGCGGAAGACGCTAAGCGTCACTTCCTGGTTCGGCGCGGTCGCGGCGATCTTGTTGCGCAGCTCCTGCACGTCCTTCACCTGCTCGCCGTTGATCGAGGTGACGATGTCGCCTTCCTGAAGCTTGCCGGTGGCGGGCGTGTCGCCCATGACCTCTTGAACAAAGACGCCCTCGGTCTTGTCGTAGCCGAAGCTTTCGGCCAGCTTGACGACGCGCGGGTCGTTCACCGACGCGATCGCCACGCCGAGCCAGCCGCGGGTGACCTTTCCCTTGGTCTTGAGCGAGTCGTAAACGAACTTCGCCTGGTTCGACGGGATCGCGAAGCCGATCCCCTGGAACCCGCCGGAGCGCGACGCGATGGCGGTGTTGATGCCGATGACGTTGCCCTGCACGTCGACGAGCGGCCCGCCGGAGTTGCCGGGATTGATCGGCGCGTCCACCTGGATGAAGTTCTCGTAGCCCATCGTGCTGCGCAGGATGCCGACGTCGCGGTTGAGGGCCGAGACGATGCCGTGGGTCATCGAGCCGATGTAGCCAAACGGGCTGCCGAAGGCCATCACCCAGTCGCCCTTCTGGAGCTTTGAGCTGTCGCCCCACTTGGCGGCGATGAGGCGGTCCGCCTGGATCTTGACCACGGCAAGATCGGTCTTCGGGTCAGCCCCGACGACCTTGCCGTTCTTGAGCGCGCGGCCGTCGGCGAGGGTGACGGTCATCTCGTCGGCGTCGCCGGCGACGTGGTTGTTGGTGAGGATGAACGCCTCGGAGCCGTTCACTTCCATGATGACGCCGCTGCCGGTGCCGATGCGGTCGAACCCGCCGCCACCGCCCTCGCCGTCACCGCCGCCGCCGAACCCTTCGGGCAGGTCCGGCTCGCCGTCGCCGTTCTTGTCGGGGAAGAAGCGGCGGAGCGTGTCATCGTCGAACGGCAAGGAGCGCGACACGCCCTTGACCGTCTTCGACACCTGGATGTTCACGACCGACGGCTCGACCGCCTTGCCGACGTTGCGGAACACCGAGGCGAGGTCCTCCGCGCGGGCGAGCTGGTTGCGCGAGGTCTCGACCTGCTGCTGGGCGTGGGCGAACTGGGCGTCGCGGACGACGCCGGTGCCGAACATGAACCCGCCGCCGCCGATCGCGGCGAGGACGAGCACGCTGAGCGACTTCTTCATTCGGTTCATCGCTGAAGACTCCATTTTCGTTGATCGACCGCGCGGGAGACGGCGGCCCGCACTACGTGGGCGCCCTCACACACGTGTAAAAGACGCGACGGCCGGAAAAGTTGCTGTCAGGTGACCGCCCGACGCTGGTTTACTTCGCGGAGGACTTGGCCGGGAAGGCTTGAACCGCCAAGTTTTCCGCCAGCCGCGACCGCTCCTCGGGCGGCATCGTGTAACCGTGCTCGGCCGCCGGATAGCTGCCGTCGGACACCCGGCGGGCGTACTCGGCAAAGCACTCGACCATCGGCGTCGCCAAATCGCCGAGCCTGGGCGCGAACTTCGGCGGGCGCGGGGTCAGGTTGATCATGTCATGGGTGACCACCACGTGCCCGTGGCACGCCGGCCCGGCGCCGCAGCCAATCACCGGGACTCGAGTCGCTTCGACGACGGCAGCGGACACCTCCGCCGGCACCGCCTCGAGCAGGATCGCCGCGGCGCCGGCGCGTTGCATCTCGACCGACAGCTCGACGATGTGCTCTGCGTCCTCGGCCGTGCGTCCCTGCGCGCGGTAGCCGCCGAGCACGCCCACCGCCTGCGGGCGCAGCCCAAGGTGCGCCATGATCGCCACGCCGGCGTCGGCCAGCTCGCGGATCGCGTGAAGCTGGCTCTCGGCCGCCTCGATCTTCACGCAGTCGCAGCCGGAGTGCTGCACCATGCGGAACACGTTGCGCACGGCGCGCGCGGGCGAGCCGTGGTAAGAGCCGAAGGGCATATCCGCCACCAGCAGCGCGTGCGGTGCGCCGCGGCGGACGGCGGCGGCGATCTGGATCATGAAGTGCAGCGGCACCGGCAGCGTGGTGTCGTGCCCGAGGATGACGTTGCCGGCCGAGTCGCCCACCAGCAGCATCGGCACACCCGCCTGCTGCATGAGGCGGGCGGTGGTGTAGTCGTAGCAGGTGAGCATCGGGACCTTCGCGCCCGAGCCGCGGGCGGCGCGGAGGTCGTTGAGGGTGAATTTCTTCGCCAGGGGTGACCCCATGTCCGGCGATTATAGGGAGGCAATCCGCCCGCGGCACCTGCTCGCGGTTCCACGCTGCACCACCGGCACGGGAAGCTGGGGATGATAAAGCGGCTATCTCGCCCCGGGCAGGAGCTCCCGCTCGGCGGCGAGGGCGGCGGCGGTGGCGGCCGCGTTCTCGGCGGCGACCGGCGAAGCGGCGCCGGCGCCGCACTCGGGGCACGCGCCCGCGCCGCCGGTGCCGCGCAGGTCGTAGCCGCAGCTCACGCACAGCCCGTTGCGCCGCCTGACGGCTCGCCGGCGCCACCGCCCCAGCGCGATCGCCACCGCCACCCAAACCGGGAGAAGCACGATCGCGATCGCCGCCCACTGAGGGACCGCGACGGCGGTGTAGGTGACGGCCGGC
>DASQDR010000136.1:0-37461 GCA_035634055.1 Tepidisphaeraceae bacterium
GCGCAACCACCGGCACGGGAGGCGCCGGCGGACGCTGCGGGCCCTCGTCGCCGCCGTGGATCTCCGGCAGCGGCGGACGCTGCGCCGGCGGCTTCGGGCGGTGCGTCGGCGGTCGAGTCACCGGCGTCTCCGTCGGTGGCGGCTCCTCCGGCGGCGGGGGCGGCGGGGGCGGCGGGGGCGGTTGCTCCACCGTCCCCTGCGACGGAAAGCCGATCGCCCGTTCCGCGGCGCCGCTGACGGCGCCGGCGTCGTCGGTCACGCTGAAGCGCACGTGCCGCTCGCCGCGCGCGGGCCTGGCCGTCACGTTGCCGTAGCGCACCGACCGCAGCACCTCGCGGTACTGCGCCAGCGTCGCCTCGCCGGCGAGCGTGAGCGTCGCGGTGGCGGCGTCGTAGCTGCCGGTGATGCCGTGGGCGGCGGTGAAGGTCAGCACGTCCTGGTCGGCGATCCCGTCGGTGATGCGGACGACTGCGCCCGTGAGCGTCGGCGAGTCCACGTCGCGCAGCTCCAGCGCCGGATCGACCAGCACGCCGGCGCCGGGGACTTGCTCGACGAAGATCTGGGTGCCCGGCGTGGCGACCACGATGGGGGCGTCGTTCACGTTCTCGACGGTGACGTTGAGCGTCGCGTCGACGCTCTTGCCGCCCTTGTCGGTGGCGCGGACGGTGATGGTGCCGCTGCCGAACGCGTCGGCGGCCGAGTCCAGCACGAGCTGCCCCGTCGCCGGGTCGATCGTGACGCGACCGAACAGCTTGTCGTTGGAGTTGCCCTCGACCGTCAGCACCAGGTCGCCGTCCGGGTCCTCGATGTCGTTGAACAGCTTCCACAGGTCGACGACCGACCGCCCGGCGTCCTCTTGAAGGGTGAGGATGAGCGCGGGGTCGGAAGGGTCGACCGCGGTCGGTGCGTCGTTGACGCTGTGGACGTTGACCGCCCGGTCGGCCGGGTTGCTCCAGCTCGCCCCGTCGCTGACGGCGAAGCGGACGGCGCGCGGCTCGCCGCTCGGGTTGTCGCTGGTGTTGGTGTACGCCACCGACCGAAGGGCGGCGCGGTAGGCGTTGACGGAGGCGTTGCCGGTCAGCGTGAGCACGCCGGTGGCGGCGTCGAAGCTGCCGGTGATGCCGCTCTGCTCGATGAAGCTCAGCACGTCCTCGCCGGCGACGTAGTTCAGGATCGTGACGGTCGCGCCCGTCAGGCCGGAGTTGTCCACGTCGGCAAGGGTGATGCCCGGATCGACGATGGTGCCCGCGCCGTTCTCGACGTAGTCCGCGCTGCCGGGCGAGGCGTTGAGCACGGGCGGGTCGTTCACCGGGTTAACCGTGATGCCGAGCGTGGCGTTGGCGGACTGCGCGCCGCCGGCGCCGCTGTGGCCGCGGTCGTTGACGATCACGTTCAGGCTCGCCGGGCCGAAGTAGTCGGCGTCGGGGGCGAAGCGCAGCGCTTCGAGCGCGGCGTTCACGGCGTCGATCGAGCCGGTGAAGGTCATGGTGGCGTCGCCGCTGCCGTCGCCGGCCTCGAACGACAGCCCGGCGATCTGCCCGAGCGTGAGCGTGCCGTTGGCGGCGGCGAGGATCACGCGGATCGAGCCGTTGCCGGCGTCCACGTCCGTCAGCCGGATGCCGTTGCCGGTCGAGGCGGAGAGGACGAGCGTGCCGTCCTCGCTGATCGATTGGTCGGGCGGGAGCTGGATGACCGGCACGTCGTTCACCGAGTTCACGGCGATGGCGACGGTGCTGGTGGCGGTCTTGGCGCCGCCGGCGCCGGTCGAGCCCTGGTCGCTGGTGGTAACGGTCAGCGCCGCGGGGCCGAAGTAGTGGGCGGCGGGGTCGAAGCGCAGGCCGTCGAGGGCGGCGTTCACGGCGGCGATGCTGCCGGTGAAGGTGACCGTGGCGTCGCCGGCGCCGTCGCCGGCGGTGAAGGTCAGCCCCGCCAGCGTCGCCAGCGTGAGCGTGCCGTGGCTGACGGCGAGCGTGACGCGCACGGTGGCGGCGTCCACGTCGCCGATGACGATGCCGTTGCCGGCGCCGGGCGAGAAGATCAGCGGCGTGTCCTCATCGGTCGCCTGCGCGGGCGGCACCACCTGCGTCGGGCCGTCGTTCACGGCGTTGACGTGGATGGTCACGGCGCTGCTGGCCGCCTGCGCGCCGCCAGCGCCGCTATTGCCCTGGTCGTCGGTGGTGAGCGACAGCACGGCCGTGCCGTTGAAGTTCAGGTTGGGCGCGAACGCCATGCCGTTCAGGGCGGCGTTGATGTCGGCGACGCTGCCGGTGAAGGTCATGGTCGCGTCGTCGTTGCCATCGCCGGTCGCGAACAGCAGGCCGGTCGTGTCGAACAGCGTGAGCGTCCCGTTGGTGACGCTGAGGGTGACGCGGACGTGGCCCGGGTCTGCGTCGAGGTCAGCGATGGAGATGCGGTTGTTGTTACCGGCGGAGAAGACCAGCGTCTGGTCCTCGGCGATCACCTGCGCGGGCGGGACGGTGTTGGCGGGCGCGTCGTTGACCGCGTTGACGGTGAGGGCGAGGACGCGGGCGTCGGCGAGCGCGCCGCCCTGCCCGGTGTTACCCTGGTCGCTGACCGCCAGCGACAGCGCGGCCGCGCCGTTGTAGTGAGCGGCGGGGGAGAAGCGCATCCCATCCAGTGCGGCGTTGATGGCGGACAGCGTGCCGGTGAAGGTCATGGTGGCATCGCCGCTGCCGTCGCCGGTGGTGAAGCTCAGACCCGCGACGCCGGAAAGCGTGAGCGTGCCGTTGGTGACCGAAACGGTGAGCTGGAGCAGCCCGCTGGCGGAATCGACGTCGGCGATCGAGACGACGTTGCCGTTGCCGGTGGAGAAGACCAGGTCGGTGTCCTCATCGGTCGCCTGCGGCGGCGGCAGGTTGATCACCGGGGCGTCGTTCACCGGGTTCACGGTGACGGACACGGTCTTGGTGTCGAACAGCGGCGCGCCCGAGCCGGAGTGCCCCTGGTCGTTGACGCTGACCTGCACGGTGGCCGTGCCGTTGAAGTGGGCGGCGGGGGAGAAGATCAGTCCTTCGAGGGCGGCGTTGATGTCGTCCAGCTTGCCGCGGAAGACCATTGTGGCGTCGCCCGTGCCGTCGCCGGTGGTGAACGTCAGGCCGGTCGTGCCGCCGAGGGTGAGCGTGCCGTTGGTGGCGGTGACGACGACCTCGATCGGCTTGCTGCCGGAGTCGGGGTCGAAGACGAAGATCCCGTTTCCGCCGCCGGTGGAGAAGACCAGCGGCGTGTCCTCGTCGGTGGACTGCGGCGGCGGAACGGTGCTGGTGGGCGGGTCATTCACGGGCGACACGGTGACGCCAATCGTATCGCTGTCCGCCTGCGCGCCGCCGGCGCCGGTGCTGCCCTGGTCGTCGGTGGTGATCGTGACGGTGGCGGGGCCGTCGTAGTTCAGGGCGGGGCGGAAGCTCAGGCCGTTGAGCGCCGCGTTGATGTCGGCCAGCGTGCCGGTGAAGACCATGGTGGCGTCGCCGCTGCCGTCGCCGGTGGTGAAGCTCAGGCCCGCGATGCCGGAAAGGGTGAGCGTGCCGTTGGTGGCAGAGAGGGTCACGCTGAGCAGGTCGCCCACGGCATCGACGTCGCTGACGGAGATCGCGTTGCCGTTGCCGGGGGAGAAGATGAGCGGCACGTCCTCGTCCGTCGTCTGCGGCCCGGGAACGACGTGCACGGGCGCGTCGTTGACGGCGTTGACGGTGAGGGCGACCGAGTCGGTATCGGACAGCGCGCCGCCGGAACCGGTGTTCGCCTGGTCGCTGGTGGTGATCGAGAGGACGGCCGGGCCGTTGTAGTTCAGGGCCGGCGCGAAGGTCATGCCGTCGAGTGCGGCGTTGACGTCGGCGAGCGTGCCGGTGAAGGCCATCGCGGCGTCGCCGGAGCCGTCGCCGGTGGAAAAGGTCAGGCCGGCGATGCCGGAGAGCGTGAGCGTGCCGTTGGTGACCGACAGCGTCAGTCGGATCAGGCCGGACGCGGCGTCAAGGTCGGTGACGGAGATGAGGTTGCCGTTGCCGGCGGAGAAGACCAGGTCGGTGTCCTCGTCGGTCGCCTGCGCGGGCGGGACGTTGTTGACGGGGCCGTCGTTGACGGCGGCGACGTTGACGGTGATGGCGTCGGTATCGGTCTGCGCGCCGCCCGCGCCGGCGTTGCCGAGATCGCTGGTGGCGAGCGTGACGGTAGCCGAACCGTTGAAGTTGGCGTCGGGTGAGAAGCTCATCCCCTCGAGGGCGGCGTTGATGTCGGCCACGGTGCCGGTGAAGGTCATCGTGCCGTCGGCCGAGCCGTCGCCGGTGGTGAACGTGAGCCCGCCGGTGCCGCCAAGCGTGAGCAGCCCGTCGGCGGCGGTGAGGGTGACGCGCACGACCGACGAGCCGGCGTCGAGGTCGAAGATGCTGATCGCGTTGCCGTTGCCGGCGGAGAAGACGAGCGTTTCGTCCTCGTCGATCGCCTGCGCGGGCGGCACAGTGTTGACCGGCGCGTCGTTGACGGCGTTGACGGCGATGGCGACGGAGTCGGTGTCGCTGAGCGTCCCGCCGGCGCCGGTGTTGGCCAGGTCGCTGGTGGTGATCTGGAGCGTCGCGCCGCCGTTGTAGTTGGCGGGCGGGGAGAAGGTCAGTCCTTCCATCGCGGCGTTGATGTCGGCAATCGTGCCGGTGAAGGTCATGGTGGCGTCGCCGCTGCCGTCGCCGCTCAGGAAGGACAGGCCGGTCGTGCCGCTGAGCGTGAGCGCGCCGGTGGTGACGGCGAGCGTGACGCGCACCACGTTGCCGTTGGCGTCCACGTCGGCGATGGAGATGAGGTTGCCGTTGCCGGCAGAGAAGACCAGCGGCGTGTCCTCGTCGGTCGCCTGCGCGGGCGGCACCGTGTTCACCGGCGCGTCGTTGAACGCGTTGACGGTGACGTTGCTGGTGGCGGTGGCGGCGCTGAAAGGCGTGGAGCCGCCGTTGGGGGTCACGTTGGCGGTCCCTCCCGCGGCGCCCGCCGTGCGGTCCCAGGCGCGGAAGGTCAGGCCGGGGGCGATCGCGCCGTTGAAGTGGGCGGCGGGGACGAACCGCACGCGCGTGTTGGCGTCGGCGGCAAGGAGCCGCGCGGCGGCGGCGCTGGGCGTGCCGAAGTTGAGCCAGGTCGAGCCGTCGGTGGTGTACTGCCATGTGCCGTTGGTGTTATCAACGGCGGTGACGGCGACGCCGAAGAGGGCGCCGGCGTCGGCGTCGGTCACCTGCCCGGCGATCAGGCCGGAGACGAGGATGCCGGTGGAGGTGACGTCGTCCTCATCGATGGTCGGCAGGTCGTTGCCGCCAGACAGGACCGGCGCGTCGTTCACCGCGGTGACGGTCACTGCGACGTTGTCGGTGTCGCTCAGCGCGCCGGGCGAGCCGGTGTTGCCGAGGTCGTGCGTGGTGATCTGCACCGACGCCGCGCCGTTGAAGTTGGCGTTGGGGGAGTAGGTCAGGCCGTCGAGGGCGGCGTTGATGTCGGCGACGGTGCCGGTGAAGGTCATCGTCCCGTCGCCCGAGCCGTCGCCGGTGGTGAAGGTCAAGCCGCTGGTCGACGCCAGCGTGAGGCTGCCGTTGCTGGCCGAGAGGGTGACGCGGACGCTGTTGCCGTTGGCGTCGACGTCGCCGATCGAGATGCGGTTGCCGTTGCCGGCGGAGAAAATCAGCGGCGTGTCCTCGGCGGTGGATTGCGCGGGCGGCACGGTGTTGACCGGCGCATCGTTGATCGAGTTGACGGTGACGGCAATCGCGTCACTGTCCGCCAGCGCGCCGCCGGCGCCGGTGTTGCCCTGGTCGTTGGTGGTGATCTGCACCGACGCCGCGCCGTTGAAGTTCGCCAGGGCGTTGAAGGTCAGCCCCTCGAGCGCGGCGTTGATGTCGGTGAGCGTGCCGGTGAAGGTCATCGTCCCGTCGCCCGCGCCGTCGCCGGTGGTGAAGCTGAGCCCGGACGTGCCGCTGAGGGTGAGCGTGCCGTTGGTGGCGGTGAGGGTGACGCGGAGCAGCGAGCCTGCGGCGTCGACGTCGGCGACGGCAATCAGGTTGCCGTTGCCGGTCGAGAACACCAGGGGCACGTCCTCGTCGGTCACCTGCGCGACGGGCACGGTGTTCACCGGCGCGTCATTGATGGAGTTGATCGTGACGGCGACGGCGTCGGTGTCGAGCAGCGCGCCACCGGCGCCGGTGTTGCCCTGGTCGTTGCTGGTGATCTGAACCGAGGCGGCGCCGTTGTAGTTGGCGTCGGGGGTGAACCCCAGCCCGTCGAGGGCGGCGTTGATGCTGGCGAGCGTGCCGGTGAAGGTCATCGTGGCGTCGGCGATGCCGTCGCCGGTGGTGAAGCCCAGGCCAGCCACGCCGGAAAGCGTCAGCACGCCCTTCGTCGCGCTGAGCGTGACGCGCAACAAGCCCGACGCCAGGTCCAGGTCGGCCACCAAGATGCGGTTGCCGTTGCCGGTGGAGAAGACCAGCGTGGTGTCCTCCGCGATCGTTTGCGCGCCCGGCACGCTGTTGGCGGGGGCGTCGTTGACGGCGTTGACGGTGACGTTCACCGTGTCGCTGTCGCTCTGAGCGGCGTCCCAGCCGGTGTTCCCCAGATCGTTCGAGGTGATGCTGACGGTGGCCGGGCCGTTGTAGTTCGCGGTCGGGCTGAAGGTCATCCCCTGGAGCGCGTTGTTGATGTCGGCGAGCGTGCCGGTGAAGGTCATCGTGGCGTCGCCGCTGCCGTCGCCGGTGGTGAAGGTCAGGCCCGACGTGCCGCTGAGGGTGAGCGTGCCGTTGGTGGCGGCCAGGACGATCTGCACCAGCGCGCTGCCTGCGTCGACGTCGCCGACGGCGATCGCGTTGCCGTTGCCGGTGGAGAAGGTGAGGATCGCGTCCTCGTCCACCGCCTGCGCGGGCGGGACGACGTTGACGGGCGCGTCGTTGCCGCCGGCGTAGCGCTGCCCGTAGACGCCGTTGCCGCTGCCGTCCTGGTTGGCGCTGGTCCAGACGATGACGTAATCGCCGTTGGCGTCCATGGCGACGGAGGAGAACTGCTGGTCGCCGGCGGTGGTGGTGTTGACGCGGAACTCGCCGCCGCGCTTGGCGCCGGTGTTGTCGTACTGCTGGGCGAAGACGCCCCAGCCGCTGCCGTCGCGGCCGACGCCGGACCAGGTGATGATGAAGTCCCCGTCGCTGTCCATGGCGACGGTGGAGTACTGCTGGTTACCGCTGGTGGCGCTGTTCGCCTGGATCTCCAGCCCGACGGCGGCGCCGGCGGCGGTGAAGCGCTGCGCGAACACCCCGTACTTGTTCCCGCCCGAATCCTGGTGCGTGCTGGACCAGGTGATGACGAAGTTGCCCGCGTAGTCGATGGCGACGTGCGGGTGGTCCTGTTCCTTGAACGTCTCGACGTTGGCGCGGAACTGCGCGCCCTGCTTGGCGCCGGCGGCGTTGTAGCGCTGGGCGTAGACATCGCCGGAATCGTGCCAGACGACGACATAGTTGCCGTCGGGGTTCATCGCCAGCGCGGGCTGGTTCTGGTCGCCGCCGGTCGTGGTGTTGACGCGCTGCTCGCCGGCGAGGGGGTTGCCGGCGGCGTCGAACTGCCGCTGGTAGATCCCCTGGCCGCTGCCGTCCTGGTTGCTGCCGGCGGTCCAGGCGACGGTGAAGTTGCCGGCGGCGTCGATGCCGACGGCGGGGAACGCTTGGTCGCCGCCGGTGGTGGTGTTGACGCGCGTCTCAGCGCCCACCGGCAGCCCGGCGGCGGTGTACTTCTGCACGTAGACGCCCCAGCCGCTGCCGTCCTGGCTGGCGCTGGCCCAGGCGATGACGAAATCACCTTCGGGCGCGACGGCGACGCGCGAGTACTGCTGCTCGCTGGCGGTGGCGGTGCTGACGCGGAACTCGCCGCCCAGCTTGTTGCCGCCGCGATCGTACCGCTGCGCGTAGACGCCCCAGGTCGCCGGCGCGTCCTGGTTGTAGCTGGACCAGGTGACGACGTAGTTCCCGTGGGCGTCGGACGCAACCGCGCCCGGGCTCTCGGCGAAGGTCTGCTGGTTGTTCGCCGTCGTCTGGTTCGGGCGGAACTCGCCGCCGAGCGGGCTGCCGTTGGGATCGTTGTCGGCGTTGGTGACGCTGACGTTCGCCGGGTTGAGGTTGTTGTAGGCCGGGTCGCTGCTGACCGCCGGGGCGGTGATGACGGTGTACGCGATCGTGCCGTCCACCAGCGCGTCGTCCACGCTGCTCACGGTGATCGTCTGCGGCACGTTCCAGTTGGCCGGGGTGAAGGTGACGCTGGAGGCGGAGAGGGTTCCCTCGGTCAGGTCGGCTGACGACAGGTTGATCGTCACGTTCATCAGCGGCTGGCTGGTGAGGACGATGTCGAAGGTGACCTCGCTGCCCGCCTCGGTGGTCGCCAGGCCGCCGGTGGGGCTGACGGTGATGCCGGCGGCGTCGTTGTCGGTGTTGCTGAGCGAGACGTCGGCGGCGTTCATGCCGCCGTAGACGCCGTCGGCGCTGACGGCCGCGCCGGTGACGATCGAGTAGGCGACGTTGTTGTCGTCCACCGCGTCGTCAGCGCCGGTGACGGTGACGGTCTGCGGGACGTTCCAGTTGCCGGCGGTGAAGGTCAGGCCGGCGACGGAGATCGTCCCCTCGCCGCCGTTCGAACTGCTCAGCGGGATGAAGACGTCGCCGGTCGGCTGGCTGGTCAGCACCACGTCGAACGTCGCGCTGCCGCCCGCCTCGGTGGTCACCAAGCCGCTGGTCGGTGTGACGGTGATGCCGGCGGTGTCGTCGTCGGTGTTGGTGATGGTGACGTTGGCGGCGTCGAGGTTGTTGTAGCTCGGATCGCTGCTGACGGCCGGCGCGGTGCTGATGGTGTAGAGCTGGTTGCCGTCGTCCACCTGCTCGTTCACGCCGGTGACGGTCACGGTCTGGTCAACGTTCCAGTTGGCGGCGGTGAAGGTCAGCAGCGTGGTGGAGAGCGTCCCCTCGGCGGTGTTGCCCGAGGTGATGCCGATGGTGACGTCGCCGGTGGGCTGGCTGTTCAGGCGGACGTTGAACGACGCCTGCCCGCCCGCCTCGGTCGTCACCAGGCCGCTGGTGGGGGTGACGATGATGCCGGCGGCGTCGTTGTCGAGGTTCGTCAGCGCGACGTCCGCGACGGCCATGCCGCTGTAGCCGGGGTCGGCGCTGGCGGCGTCGCCGGTGGTGACCTGGTAGCCGATGTCGCCGTCGTCGACGAAGTCGTTCGCGCCCGTCACGGTCACCGTCTGCGCCACGTTCCAGTTGGCGGCGGTGAAGGTGAGCGACGAGGTGGAGACGGTGCCTTCCAGCGCGTTGCTGCTGGCGATCGGGATCACCACGTCGGCGGACGGCTGGCTGGTCAGGACCACGTTGAAGCTCGACGTGCCGCCCGCCTCGCTGGTGGTGGTGCTGCTGGCGGCGGAGACGGATACGCCCGCGGTGTCGTCGTCAGTGTTGCTCAGCGACACGTCCGCGACCGGCATCCCGCCGTAGTTCACGTCGGTGCTGACGGCGGCGGCGGTGACGACGCTGTAGGCGATGTTGCCGTCGTCGATGAAGTCGCCTGCGCCGGTCACCGTCACCACCTGCGCGACGTTCCAGTTGGCGGACGTGAACGTGAGCGACGAGGCGGAGACGGTCCCCTCGGTCGTGTCGCTGGAGGCAAGGCCGACCATGACGTTGGCGGTCGGCTGGCTGGTCAGCACCACGCTGAAGGTCTGCGCCGCGCCCGCCTCGGTGGTAACCAGGCCGCTCGTGGGCGACACCGAGACGCTGGCGGTGTCGTTGTCGAGGTTGGTGACGGCCACGTCGGCGACCGCCATGCCGCCGTAGAGCGCGTCGCCGGCGGTGGCGTTGGCGGTGACGATGCTGTAGGCGACGTCGCCGTCATCGACCGCGTCGTTCACGCCGGTGATCGTCACTGTCTGCGGGACGTTCCAGTCGTTGGACTTGAACGTGAGCGTGGCGACGCCGATGGTTCCCTCGGCCGTGTTGGACGAGGCGAGGTCGATGTGCACCTGCCCGGAGGGCTGGCTGTTCAGCACGACGTTGAAGGTGGCGGTGCCGCCGGCCTCGGTGGTCACCAGGCCGCTGGTGGGGGTGACGGTGACGCCGGCGGTGTCGTTGTCGATGTTGGTGACCGACACGTCTGCCGGGTTCATCCCAGCGTAAAGCGGGTCGGCGCTGGCGGCCGCGCCCGTGGTGACTTGGTAGCTGGCGTCGCCGTCATCCTTGGAGTCGTTCGCGCCGGTGATGGTCACGGTCTGCGGCACGTTCCAGTTGCCGGCCGTAAACGTGAGCGAGGCGGCGGAGACCGTGCCTTCGCCGGTGCTTGAGCTGCCGATGGCGATGGTGACATCCGCGACCGGCTGGCTGTTCAGCACGACGTTGAAGGTGGCGGTGCCGCCCGCCTCGGTGGTCACCAGGCCCATGGTGGGCGTGACGGTGATGCCGGCGGCGTCGTTGTCGGTGTTGCTGAGCGAGACGTCGGCGGCATCCATGCCGTTGTAGGTCGCATCGCCGCTGGTGGCGGGGCCGACGGCGACGGTGTACGCGATGTTGCCGTCCTGGGCGGCGTCGTTCTGCCCGGTGACGGTGATCGTCTGCGGCACGTTCCAGTTGGCGGCCGTGAAGGTGAGCGTGGCGGCGGAGACGGTGCCCTCGGTGGCGTCGTTGGTCGCCACCGCCACGACCACGTCCGCCGTCGGCTGGCTCGTCAGCACCACGTCGAACGACGCCGTGACGCCGGCCTCGGTGGTCACCAGCCCGCTGGTGGGGGTGACGGTGATGCCGGCGGTGTCGTTATCGGTGTTGCTCAAGGTCACGTCAGCGACATTGAAGCCGGCATAGGCGGCGTCGGCGCTGGCGGCGGCACCGGTGACGATCGAGTACGCGACGTTGCCATCGTCGGTCAGGTCGTCCTGACCGGTGATCGTCACGGTCTGCGCCGCGTTCCAATTAGCGGGCGTGAACGTGAGCGTGGCGACGGACGCGGTGCCCTCGCTCGTGTCGCCGCTGGTGATCGAGATCGTGACGTCGGCCGTTGGCTGGCTTGTCAACACCACGCTGAACGACGCGCTGCCTCCCGCCTCCGTGGTGGTCAGGCCGGTCGTGGGTGCGACGGTGATGCCGGCGGTGTCATCGTCAGTGTTGCTGATCGCCACCGCCGACGGGGTAATTCCGTTGTAGCCGGCGTCGCCGCTGGCGGCCGCGCCCAGCACCACGTTGTACGCGACGTTGCCGTCATCGACGGCATCGTTCGCGCCGGTGACGGTGACCGTTTGCGCGACGTTCCAGTTGGCGGCAGTGAAGGTGAGCGTGGCGACGGAAACGGTCCCCTCGCTGGCGTCGTCGCTGGTGACGCTGATCGTCACGTCGGCCAGCGGCGCGCTGGTGAGGACGACGTCAAAGCTCGCGGAGGCGCCGGCCTCGGTGGTGGTCAGACCGCTGGTGGGGGTGACGGTAAAGCCGGCGGTGTCGTCGTCGGTGTTGGTCAGCGAGAGGTCCGCGCCGCTCAGGCCGTTGTAGTTTGCGTCGGTGCTGACGGCCGGGCCGGTCTTCACGTCGTAGGCGACGTCGCCGTCGTCGACGCTGTCGCTCGCGCCGGTCACGGTCACCGCCTGCGGCACGTTCCAGTTGGCGGCGGTGAACGTGATCGAGGCGGCGGAGACGGTGCCCTCGGTGGTGTCGGTGCTGACGATGGGCACGGTGACGTCGTCGGTCGGCGCCTCGTCGAGCACGACGTTGAAGCTGGCCGTGCCGCCCGCCTCGGTGGTGGCGGTCGGGGTGGTCGGGGTGACGGTGATGCCGGCGGCCAGGGAGAAATCCCAGCTCGACATGGCCTTGGCGCTCAGCGGCGCGGCGTAGGCGTCATCGGCGCCCTTCGAGGCGGCCTCCAGCACCCAGTCGCCGCGCTTCCCGCCGGTCAGGTTGGTCGAGCCGTACACGTCGGCGCCGGTGGTGGCGGCGAGGTGGTTCAGCAGGTCGATCCCCTTGCTGCTGGAGGCGACGTCGCAGCCGAACACGTAGATGTCGGCGTTCTTCGACAGCACCTTGCGCAGCTTCGCCCAGGCCGGGTCGTTGTCGTTGGCGACAGTGATGAATTCGCGTCCCAGCGCGAACCGTCCCGCGGAACCGTGCGACAGGATCGACAGGGAGTTGATCTTGGTCCTGGTAGCGGCGGCCCAGGCGACGATCTTGCCCAACACGCGCTCGGCGGTGTCGCGGCGTCCGTCGTAGGCGATCACCTCGCTGCGGCCGGCGACGGCGGCGCTGAGCTGGTTGAAGTTCGGCAGGCTGGAGTCGATCAGCGCGACGTCGCTCCCCTCCGCGGCGGCGGGGGCGGCGGACATCATCCGCCGGGACTCCAGGTGCTCCACGAGCTGCTGCGCCAGCCGGTCTGCGGCGGCGGCGGCGGCGGCGGGCGCGTGCGCGGATCGGGCGCTGGCGCCGGCGGTGAGCGCGCCGGCGGCCGCGGCGTGGGCGGCGGCGGCGGGCCGTGCATGGCGTGCGTCTTCGCGTTGTCGATCTGGCCGAGGCTTCTGCATCCCGCTCTCCGCTCGCTCTGCGTGCTCCACACTCCTGCCGGCGGTCGCGGCGCGGGGCCGATAAACCTCGCGCGGCAAAGCCGTCGCGGCCGTCAAAGGCCGCAGCACTCTCGCCTCATCGGGCGGTCGCCGGAGTCACTGAAGGTTCGGAGCGGAAGGATTACGCGGAATTTGCAGGCGCGCGGGATGACGGCGTGCCAAAGGCGGTGTTATCGGGCGGGGCCGGGGCGGGACCCGAAACTCGCGGCGTGACGAGACGGAATGCTGCCGCCTGGCGCGAAGCGTCAACGCGCCGGCGGATCGTCCTGAGCATGCCGGCGAAGGATCTCGCGCTGGAGACTGACTTCGCGCCCCCGAATCGCCTGAGGCAGCGGCCCGGCGGTCACGCCAGGATCTGCTTCACCACGTTCCCCGCCACGTCGGTAAGCCTGAAATCGCGGCCCTGGAAGCGGTAGGTCAGCTTCGTGTGATCGAGCCCCAGCAGGTGCAGGATGGTCGCCTGGAGGTCGTGCACGTGGACCGGGTCGCGGGCGATCCGGAAGCCTAATTCGTCGGTCTCGCCGTGCGCGATGCCCGGCTTGATCCCGCCGCCCGCCATCCACATCGAGTAGGCGACGGGGTGGTGGTCGCGGCCCATGCTTCGGCCGATGGCAGGGTTGGTCTCGACCATCGGCGTGCGCCCGAACTCGCCGCCCCACACCACGAGCGTGTCCTCCAGCAGCCCGCGCTGCTTCAGGTCCCTGACCAGGGCGGCCGATGCCTTGTCGGTATGCCCGCACTGGTCCTTGATCCCGCCGGCGACGTCGCTGTGGTGGTCCCAGTCGGCGTGGTAGAGGTTGACGAAGCGCACGCCGCGCTCGATCAGCCGGCGGGCGAGCAGGCAGTTGTTGGCGAACGATCCTTCGCCCGGCTTGGCGCCGTACATCTCCAGCGTCCTGGGGTCTTCCTTCGACAGATCGGTCAGCTCCGGCGCGCTGGTCTGCATCTTGTACGCCATCTCGTAGGCATTGATGCGCGTCTCGATCTCCGGGTCGCCGACGGCGGCGAGGCGGTGGGCGTTGAGCTGCTGGATCAGGTCGAGCGAATCGCGCTGGAGCTTGGGATCGATCCCGCGCGGGTTCATCACGCCCAGCACAGGATCGCCCTTGGCGCGGAAGTTGACGCCCTGGTGCATCGACGGCAGGAAGCCGGATCCCCACAGCGACGGTCCGCCGCTGGTGCCCTTGCCGCTGGTGAGCACGACGAAGCCGGGCAGGTCGCTCGCCTCCGACCCCAGCCCGTAGCTGACCCACGACCCCATGCTGGGCCGCCCGAGCTGCGCGCTGCCGGTGTTGATGAAGATCTGCCCCGGCGCGTGGTTGAACTGATCGGTGTGCATCGAGCGGATCAGGCAGATGTCGTCGGCCACCGCGCCCAGGTGCGGCAGCATCTCCGACAGCTCCAGCCCGCCCTGCCCGTGCTGCTTGAACTTGTACCGGCTGCTCATCAGCGCGGCGGATTTCTCGATGAAGGCGTAGCGCTGGTCCTTGACGAAATCGCTCGGGATCGGCTGCCCGTCGAACTTCGCCAGCGCGGGCTTGGGGTCGAACAGATCGAGCTGCGACGGCGCGCCGACCATGAACAGGTAGATGACGCGCTTCGCCCGCGCGGGGAAGTGCGGCGACTTGGGCCCCAGCGCGCCCGTGCCGGCCGCCACCGCATGCGTGGTTGAAGGAGTGCCGCCGAGCGCCGCCTTTCCGCCCCCGGCCAGCAGGGATGCCAAGGCGATCTTCCCGACGCCGACGCCGCAGGTCTGGAAGAACTGCCGGCGGGTCAGGTCGCGCAGCTCGGCGGCGTTGCGCGGGCGCGGGTGGTTGCACGGCATGGCGGCTACTCCTTGGTGATCGTCTCGTCGAGGTTCAGGATCGACCGCGCCACCGTCGTCCACGCCGCCAGCTCCGCCACGTCCATTCCCGCCGGCGGCGACTGCGCGGGATCGCGCAAAGCGACCGCGGCCGGGTCGAGCGACTCATCCCGAAAGCGGGCGAGCTGCTTTTCGTAGAAGCCGAGGATCGCCCTCAGCTCCGTCTCGTCCGGCCGGCGCGCGACGCACAGGCGGAAGACGTGAGATGCGCGATCCGCTGCGCCGGCCGGGCCGGATTCCATCAAGCGCCTGGCCAGCGCCTGCGCCGCCTCGACGAACACCTCGTCGTTCAGCGTGATCAGCGCCTGGAGCGGCGTATTGCTGCGCGGTCGGCGGGCGCAGGTAACCTCCGCCGTCGGGCCGTCGAACGTCGTCTCCATCGGGTACATCGCCGTGCGCTTCAGGAACGTGTACATGCCGCGGCGGTAGCGGTCGGCGCCGGCGCTCTCCACCCACTTCAGCGGGCCGTACGACAGCTCGCTGATGCCGGGCGGCTGCGGCGGGAAGACGCTGGGGCCGCCCACGCGCGGGCTGAGCAGCCCGCTGGCCGCCAGCGCGATGTCGCGCACCACCTCCGCCTCCACCCGCAGCCGCGGGCCGCGGGCGTATAGCACGTTCTGCGGGTCGCGCTGCTGCATCTCGGGCGCGACGCGCGACGACTGCCGGTAGGTCGCGGACGTGACGATCAGCCGGTGCATCGCCTTCATCGACCCGTGCTGCCGGCGGAACTCGGTCGCGAGGTAATCGAGCAACTGCGGGTGCGACGGTGCCTCGCCCATGATGCCGAAGTCCTCGACGGAATTGACGATCCCTCGGCCGAAGTAAAGGCTCCACGTCCGGTTCATCACCACGCGCGCGGTCAGCGGATTCTCGTCGCCGACGATCCACCTGGCGAGCGTCAGGCGGTTCGCCGGCTGGTTGGCGGGAAGCGGCGGCAGCACCGCCGGCACGCCGGGCTGGCGGATGATGTGATCGGTCGGCTGGACGAACTCGCCGCGGTGGTAGATGCGCGTCACGCGCGGCTTGGCGCGTTCCCTCATCGCCAGCGTGCTGGTGTACTTCGCCAGCCCCGTGCGCAGCGCCGCGATCTCCTGCCGCGGGCCGGCGAGCAGCGGCGTAACGGAGAGGAAGTGCTCGCGCAGCCGCGCCGACTGCTCGGGCGTGCGCTTCTCTTTCGGCGTGAGCACGATGCGCTCGACCGCATCCGGCAGGCCCGACGCGGCGCCGGCGTTTGGGTCGCTGCTGACCGACAGGCGCAGCCGGCCGATGCTGATCTCGCTGAACTGGTTCTGCAGGATCGACAGCTTGAGCGTTGTGCCGCCGGCGAAGCCGACCGGCTGCTTGAGCTTGAAGACGGCGGTGCGCGGCTCGGCCCCGCCGGGGACGGTCCAGTGGGCGTCCGCCTTGCCGTCGATCGCGCGGGCGACCGAATCGCTGGCGACGTCCGCCGACGCGGCCGCGAACTCGATCGGTTGCGTTGTTGCTTGCGTGGCGGCGGGGAGCGCGGGGCTGCCGGCGGCGGGTGCGCTGGCGTCGGCGGCGGTGGAGGCGAGCAGGACGCGCGTCGTCGTCGCCGGCCGCGTGGACGGCGCCGCCGGGTTCCGCGCCACCGCCACGCCCGTCAACTCGCTCAGCAGGAACCCGCCGTTCGGATCACGCCCCGGCCCGCCCTGGGGCAGTTCCGGGTGCGGCAGCGCCTCGATGCGCAGTGCGGTGATGTCGCGGGCGTCGGTGTCGAACTCCAGCTCGTACTGCTCGCGGTAGAAGTTGTCGCCGGTGAACAGCAGCGACTTGTCGGGCAACTCCGTGATGGTCGCGTCGTGCCGGCGCGTGTAGCGCGACGGGTCGAGGATCGTCCAGTGCGCGCTCTTGGCCGCGACCGATCGCTCCCACTCGTCAAGCTTCTTGACCAGGAACTTCTCGCGCACCTCTGGCGTCGGCCGCGTGCTCGGCGGCGCGGCGGGGCGGCCGACGGACAGGCGGAACTTCCCAAGCGTGTGGTTCTTGTAGAGCTGCTTGAGCGTCACCACGAGCGTCTTGCGCCCGGCGAGCTTCTCCGGCGTGAAAAACGTCGCCGCTCGCGCCTTGTTCGTCTCCCCCGGCCCGCCGCCGCCCACCGCCCAGCCCTTGGCGAAGGAATCGTCGATCGCTTTGGAGACGTCAAAGTCCGGCTGGTTGTAGTCCGCCTCGGCGCGATCGATCTTGATCCGCGCGGCGGGCCCGGGCGGCGCGTCGTCGTCGTCAGTCGGAATGTCGCGCTGCTCGACCTTGAACTGGCTGAGGACGAAGTTGCCGTTCTGGTTCTGCCCCGGGCCGGCGCGCGGGAGCGACGGGTCGGTCAGCGCCTCAAGCCGGAAGGCGGTCACGCCGTCGAGGTTCACGTCGGTCTCGATGGTGTAGGTGTCGGTCTCAGGTGATGGGCCCGTGGCCAGCAGCGCCCCGTCCGGCTGGAGGACCAGGCGGCCATCCTGCGCGGTCGCGAAGGCGTCGGGCGACAGGACCTCCCACTTGATCGACTCGTCCTGCGCGGGGAACTTCGACGCCAGCGCGCGGGTGAGCGCATCGATCTTCTCCTGCGCCTGCCGCCGCTGCTCGGCGATTGTCGGGTCGGGCACGTCGATCTGCGGCTCGTCGGCGTTGTTGAAGAAGGCGAAAAACCTGAAGTATTCCTCGTGGCTGATGTCATCGTACTTGTGGTTGTGGCACTGCGCGCAGTGCAGCGTGAGCCCGAGCAGCGCGGTGCCGGTGGTCTGCACGCGGTCGACGACTGCCTTGTAGCGGAACTCCTCGACGTCGATCCCGCCTTCCTCGTTGAACATCGTGTTGCGGTGGAAGCCGGTGGCGATCTTGTCCTCGTCGCTCGCGCCCGGCAGCATGTCGCCGGCCAGTTGCGCGATGACGAACTGATCGAAGGTCATGTCGCGGTTGAGCGCGTTGATGACCCAGTCGCGGTACGGCCAGATGACGCGCGGGTTGTCCTTCTCGTAGCCGTTGGTGTCGGCGTAGCGCGCCAGGTCGAGCCAGTGCCGGCCCCAGCGCTCGCCGTAGTGCGGGCTGGCGAGCAGGCGGCTGACCAGGTTGTCATAGGCGTGCGGATCGGGGTCGGCGACGAACGCGTCCACCTCGTCCGGCGACGGCGGCAGGCCGGTCAGGTCGAGGCTGAGCCGGCGGATCAGCGTGGTGCGGTCCGCCTCGGGCGAGGGTTCCAGCCCCTCCTTCTCCAGGCGGGCCAGCACGAAGCGGTCGATCGGGTTGCGGCACCAGTTGGCATCGGCAACGGGCGGCGGCTCCGGGGCGGTCGGCTTCACGTACGCCCAGTGAATCTTCTGCTCGGCCGACGCGATCGTCTTCGCCTCCGGCCAATACGCGCCGCCGTCGATCCATGCGCGCAGGATCTTCACCTGCGCATCGGTGAGCGCGTCGCGCTGCATGGGCATCTTCTTCTTGCCGTCCTGCGCCAGCACGTGTTTGATGATCAGGCTGTCGCCGCTGTTGCCGGGAAGGACGGCCGGCCCGTTCGCGCCGCCCTTGAGGGTGACGTCGCGCGTGTCGAGGCGCAGGTTGCCGCGGTGCTTGGCGGGGCCGTGACAGTCGAGGCAGGCGTGGCGGAGGATCGGCTCGACGTCGCGCGCAAACAAGACCTGCCCGTCGGAGGGAAACGCGACGGGCATGACCGGCGCTTGCGCCGCGGCCCCGCCGCCGCCGGTCGCTTGTCTCGCCGCGGTCATCGCGACCTGGCTCTGCGCGCGGCCCGGGAGGAGCAGTTCGGTGAGGTAGCCATCACCGTGCGTGAGCGTGCCGCCGTAGTGCCCCGCCGCGCCGACGAGCACCGCACTGGCGATCGCGCCCGCCCGGAAAGCGTGGAGCCCGGCGCGCGGGCGCCGGCGGCAGACCGCCAGCGACGCCAGCGCCGCGCCCGCCGCCGCGGCCGAGCCGACGCCGAGCCACTGGTGTGCCCAGAGCGTCGCGCCGCTCTCGGCGCCGAAGCCGGTGAAGCCTTTGTGGATCCACCCCAGCGCCGATGAGAGCGCCGCAAAGAACCCGCCGACGATCAGGCAGCCGATCGTCGCGGCCGACGGTTGCTGCGACCGCCGCAGCGCCCGCCACGTTTCGACCGCGCCGGCGACGAGCAGCAGAGCGATCGGAAAATGAACCACCGCGACGTGGAACCGACCGAGGCCCTGCAGCCACGCGCTGGAGGCGGCGGCGGCGCCTGCGAGAATGACGGCGGCGGCGGCGAGCGCAAAAATCATGCGCGATCGGTTCCTCGTGCGATGTCTCGGGTCCCCTCCCTACCTACCACGACGCGCCCGTGCCGTTGGATCGCGAGGGCGGGCAAAAAAGCATCACCGTGGAGGGTGCGGGCAGGGCAGGTGGGGAAGCGCGGCGGGGGCCGTTGCGGGAGGTGCATCACAAGAGGTCGCCGCAGCGCGACTTCTTTGCGGCGTCGCTACCTGCTGCGGCGCGTCGCGACGGGTCGGGATCGCTGCTCGCGCTCCGCTCGTTGTCGTAGCCGTTGGCGTACGCCCGCCGTCTACTTCACCGGCGAGCGCGCGCTTCTTTCCCGACCCGGATCAGAGGTTGCGGATCGTCTTGCTATCGCGGTCGCGACGAGCTGCCGCGGCACTATTTCGGGGAGTGAAGCTGCGCGCGGGGAAAGTGCGGGCACCAAGCCGAGGCTCCGACGATCACAACCGCTTCTCGCCGAAGTTCCGCCCCGCGAGCACGGAGCCGGATGCGAGCGTCACGATGTGGTAGCCGAGGGTCGGCGTCGTCAGCCGGTAGTTCGCCTGCGGGACGACGCGGACGCGGTGCGTGCCGACGGCCAGGCCGATGAGGGCGTACTTCCCGGAGGCGTCGGTGATCGTGCGCGTCTCGCCGGCGTCGAGCGTCCCGTCGTTGTCCTTGTCGACGTAAACCGTCCAGTTCGACAGCCCGCTCTCCAGCGCGTCGAAGGCGGCGTCCTTGTCGGCGTCCATGAAGACGGTGCCTGAGACGATCGGGGTCGTGCTGACCCCAAAGTTGCGCGTCGCCGTTTGCCCGCCCGTTACGGTGAGAGATGCCGATGCGGGCGTGCTGACGCGCCAGCCGGCGTTGGAGAGGATGCGCACGACGTACTTCCCCGGCTTGAGCGCGGAGAACTGGTATCGGCCGGTCGAGGTGGACTTGCTCGTCGGCTCGGTCGAGTCGCGGATGGCGTCGTTGTCGGAGTCGATGAAGACGGTGAACCCGCCCTGCCCGCCGTCGGTGGCGTCGCGGGCGCCGTCGCCGTCGGCGTCCTTGAAGACGGTGCCGGCGATGTTGCCGGTGGCGGCGGGGGCGGGGTAGCGCTTGGCGCGCCACGCCGCCGCCTCCGCCAACTCGGTGGCGCGCGTGATCGTGCCGGGATAGTGCACGTTGTTGAGCAGCGTGCCGGGGTGCGGGCTCCACCAGTCGTTCCGCCCCGCGCCCTTCACCCAGCCGGCGGTGTTGTCGCGCGCGGTGTTGCTGTGGAAGCGCGTCGCCCCCTTGTCGTACGAGTCCCACACAAATATGCCGACGTTCTGCCCGAGGATCGCGCGCCCGTCGGGCAGCTTGCCGCTGGAGACGACGCGGTTGAGGTAAATCTCGGTATCGTGCCCGGCCGACGTGGCGATGCCGTAATTCGTCGTGGAGACGACCGTGTTCCCGAATGCCTTCACGAAGGCCGGGTCGCCGTTGGCGGTCGTGCCGAACCCGTCGCCGACCATGATGCCGCCGCCGGCGTAGCTCCAGTCGTACTTCCAGTTGCCGGCGGTGTAGTTCCCCTGCCACGGGCGGAGCGTGTAGCCGCCTTCGATGTAGTTGTCGTGGATGCGGATCGGGCTGGCCGCGGTGCCGCTGGACTTGTAGATGCTGATGTTGTCCTCGACGCGGCTCTTGCCCACTTCGTTGACCACTTCGTTCCAGGCGATCTCGATGCCGGGAACGAAGGGCACCTTATCGAGCTGGAGGAACTGCGCGTACGCAAATCCGTGCTCCACCTTTGCGGTGGTGGTGTGCGTGCGCGTGTTGAAGTCGAGCCACCCGCCGGTGCCGTTGCTCAGCCGGCCGTCGATGTTCCGGGCGCGGTTTCCGACGACGCGGATGGTGTCGCTGGCGGTGCGCCCGCCGTCGTAGCCGAGCAGGTGGATGCCGGCGGTGCCCTCGAGGTAGTTGTTCTCGATGCGGACGTTGTCGAACCCCTCGACCGCGATGAACCGTCCGACGCCCGCGCCGAGCACATTGGGGTTCACGCCGTAGCCGGAGGTGTTGCGGACGGTGATGTCGGTGTGATCGACCGCGCTGGCAATGAGGTGGCCCTTGCCGCGCAGGACCGAGTTCTGGATGACGACCGGCTCGGCGGTCTTGACGACGATGACCGGGTCGCGGTCGGCCAGGTTGCTCCAGGTGCCGGAGTAGGTGCCGCCCTTGGTGATGACCAGCGCCGACGCCATCAGCCGGCGCGGCTCGAGCTTCTCGACGGTGACAATGGGATCTGACAACGACATGCGCGTGACGAGGCTCACGGTGCGCGGGACGGTGCGACTGCCCAACCGCGGGCCATGCCGAACCGCTCGCTCGCCCGCGCCACCGTTACAGCAAAACCAGTTGCCCGATGCGAGCGGAAACTTCCGGTCCTTGCGAAAATCCTGGCGCGAATGCCGTGCGGGTGGAAAAGCTGGGAAAGATGATCGGATCGTGCGCCAAGGGTAAGCGTGGGGGCGACACCGGCCGGGCGACGTAGCGAGGCGCCAAGCGGTGGGGGGAGCGCGCAAGCCACGGCGCTGCGCGGCATCACGTGACGGAGCGTCCTCCGTCCAGCCGGATGATCTGACCGTTGATGTACGCGCCGCCGGTCGCGAGGAAATGGACAAGGTTGGCGACGTCCTGCGGCGTGCCGGCGCGGCCGAGGGGGACGCGCTTGAGGTACTTCTCCCGCTCCGCCTCGGGGTAATCGGGCGGCCACTCGACCACGCCGGGGGCGATGCCGTTAGCGGTGCATTCCGGCGCCAGCTCGCGCGCCAGCCCGACCGTGAGCGCGACCAGCGCCGCCTTGCTCGCGGCATAAGCCAGATACTGCGGCCAAGGCCGCTCGGCCAGCAGGTCCACCATGTTCACCACGTGCCCGCGCGCCGCGCGCAGCAGCGGCTCGAACCTCTGGCACAGCAGCAGCGGCGCCTCGAGGTGGATGGCGTTGAGCCGGCGGATCAGTTCCAGGTCCGTCTCGCGCAGCCGCGCGGGGAGGTACGCGCTGGCGCTGTTGACCAGCACGTCGAGCCGCCCGCCCGGGAAGTGGCGCGAGAATTCGTTGAAGATCGCGGCGACGCCGGCCGCGGGATCAAAGAGATCCGCGCGGATCGCCACCGCCCGCCGCCCGCGCTGGCGCAGTTGCCCCGCCAGCGCGTCCGCCTCGCCGCCGCTGGTGTTGTACGTGAAGGCGACGTCGAACCCCTCGGCCGCGAGGCGCTCCACGATCGCCCGCCCGACCCGCTTCGCCCCGCCGGTCACCAAGGCAATCCGTGCACCGCTGCTGCTGCTGTCGGCCATGCCCCATACGTTGCGGCCAGCGCGAGGCGGCGTCAATCGGAAGAGCGCCGAACGGTGTCAGGATCACAATCACGAGCCGTTCGCACCCGAACGCGACTCTATAGAGATGAGCAACCCGCTGCTCTGCTTGGTGCCCCTTCGTGGCCCGGCTTCTGACAGGCGCGGCGGGAACGGGGGCAGGGCGCACATCCGGAACTGTTTCACATCCGGGGCGCCGTTGATGCGAAACTTCGGCGCGCGCGGGCGCTGTTGTCCTCAGCGGCAGTGCTGGCGTGAACGATTCTATTGGCATGAGGCCAAGTACCATGTGCGCGACCCGGAGCAACCGTAGGGACAACGAGGGCAGGAAGCTTGGCGCTGCCCGCACCGCCGGCCCCGCCCACGCGGGCAACGCCGACCGTGCCGCCCGCGGGCCCGATAAGAACGTCGCGTACCCCGCCCGCGCCGCCCGCCGCGCCGCGCTTCGCGTTGAGCCGGTCGATAGCTGGCACGTCGCCTGGTCAAAGGTGCTCAAGCTGATCGAGGCCACCGGCTCGGCCGACAAGCTGCAGATCGACGCCGACGGCTGGTTATCGGCCCGGCAGGTGCTGATGATCGCCTTCGCCGGCGACGCGCCCGCCGCCCACGTCTGCTTCAGCGTCAGCCCCTCCCGGACCGGCTGCGTCCAGGCGCGCCTCGATACCTTCGGCATCGCCCCCAAGTTCTGCGGCCGGGGCATCGAATCCCAGCTCCACCGCGCCGCCAGCGAGCGCGCCCATGCGCTCGGCTGCGACAAGCGCATCGGCTTTGGGCTCGGCAGCGATTGGTGCTGAGCGCCCGGTCGGCGGCGCGCCCGAAAGAGGACATCACACCTCGCGGGGGAATACTCGGATCGGCCGATGACACTCGCATTGACCGCAAGAAATCCGCGCAAGAAAAACCCCCGATTTCTCGGGGGTTTTTTGCCAATTGCGGCCGACTGGAGTCGAACCAGCACATCTTTCGATACTAGAACCTGAATCTAGCGCGTCTGCCAATTCCGCCACGGCCGCGGCTGGTGTTGGGTCTAGATAGTAGGTACGCGGCGCAGCGTGTCAAGGATCGCGCGGGGCGCGCGTCAGGCTTGGATCTCGCGTCAGTTCTTGAGCTTGTCCAGCACCGCCGCGCTGACCGGGAAGGCGGTGCCGTGGCGGGTGCCCTTGGGGAAGCGGATTTCCTTTGTCGCGTCGGTCCAGCGTTTCATGTCCGGCGAGCGCATGGCGCCGTAGGCGTGCTTGGTGTACAGGTCGAAGTAGCAGAGGAACTCGCCGCCGACCTTCAGCACGGTCGGGCCCTCCACCCAGTCGGGAGTGAACGGCTCGGAGATGTCGCCGAACGGGCCCTCAAGCTTGTCGCTGACGGCGACGCGCAGGTGCTTCTTCACCGGCGTCTTGGTCTCGTCCTTGAAGACCAGGTAGTACCGCCCGGCCTCGTGGAGCATGGTCGTGTCGATCACGTTGAAGCCGGGGTCGAAGAACAGCTTGGTGGGCGTGAAGGTCTTGAAGTCGCGCGTGGTGGTGCTGTAGATGCGGTGGTCGTAGCCGCCGTCGCCGCCCTTGGAGGTGCTGGGGAAGCGGCCGGGGATGGTGGTGGCCCAGAAGATCAGGTACTGCTGCGTGGCCGGGTCGTAGACCAGCTCGGGCGCCCAGCAGTTCTTGGCGGACGGCTCGTGGCCCATCACGGGGATCGCGCGCTGCTCGGACCAGGTGATGAGGTCCTTGGAACTGGCGTAGCCGATGTCGCGGCCCTTCCAGCCGGTGGTCCAGACCATGTGGAACTGCCCGTCGGGGCCCTGGAGGATGCACGGGTCGCGCATGAGCTTTTCGGAGCCCACGGTGGGCTTGAGATAGCTCTTGTCACCGTTGAGCGCGGTCCACTTCAGCCCGTCGGTGCTGTAGGCGAGGTGCAACCCGTCCTCGCCGTTGCCGCGGAAGGAGCTGAAGAGGTACGCCTCGTCGCCGGCGGACCTGGTGGTCGGCCCGGCGGCGGGGGCGGTCGTGGCGAAGATGAGCAGGGCGCCGAAGGCGCAGGCGATGGCGGTGTTCATTGCCCGCTAGTGTACCGTCCGGGCCGCCCGCGTCAGCGCGTCCACTTCCACGTGGCCCGGACGTGCTCCAGCGCGGCGAGGACATCCGTTTGCTCCGGCCCGGCGGCGCCGAGCATGTAGGCCTGGTTGTTGCGGTAGGCGATCAGCACGCCACGCGGCTTGGTCAGGTCGGTGCTGCCGGCGGTGACGCGGACGCAGGGTTGGCCGTCGAGCTCCAACGTGGCGGGGTCGACGCGCCCATCGACGCCGCCGGCCAACCCCTGCGCCATCGCCTGAGGCGTGGGGAAGGCGGGGCCGGCCACGTCCACCTTGATCAGTCCCTTGGCCTGGTCCCAGCGCGGCGCGCCGAGCAGGATCATCGCCTTGGTCTTGGCGCGGTCCGGGTCGACGCGCAGCCAGCCGGGCGGGAGCTCGAAGGAAAACTCGTCAAACTGCTGCCGCCCGGTTTGCGGGGCGGCCGCGGCGGGGCCGGCCCCGGCGGGTGCGGTGGCGACGGGCTGAGTCACCGGCGCGGCCGGCGAGTTCGTCGGCTTCGACGGCGCGGGGCCGGGGTTTTCGCGCTCGCAACCGGTGACGGCGACCGCGGCGCAGGCGAGGATCGAGCAGGCGATGAGAAGACGCGGCATAAGGCGCGTAGCAGACAGCGGGGCGGCGGGCCCGTCAACTGCTCCGCGTGTGCTCCGCGTGCCCGCCCGTCGCCGGACCGCGCGTGGCCGATGGTCGCGACGGGGGATCGGCGCGTGGTCGCGCGCGCCGCCGTCGCGTAGAATCGCCGGCCGTGGCCAAGGATCGCAAGGACAACCTCGCCCCGCGCATCAACAACCGGCGGGCGCTGCACGACTACTTCATCGAGGCCAAGCTCGAGTGCGGCATCGCGCTCCAGGGCAGCGAGGTGAAGTCGCTGCGCGACGGCAAGGGGCAGCTCCAGGACGCCTACGCGGCCGTGGAGAAGGGGCAACTGATCCTGTTCCAGGCGTACATCGACCCGTACACCAAGGCGGCCATCGCCTACAACCACGAGCCCACCCGCCCGCGCCGGCTGCTGGCGCACAAGCGCGAGATCAAGAAGCTGGCCGACGCCGCCACGCAGAAGGGGACCACGCTCATCCCGCTGGCGATCTACTTCAAGGGCGGCCGCGCGAAGGTGGAACTGGGCGTCGCCAAGGGCAAGCAGCACCACGACAAGCGCGATTCGATCCGCAAGAAGGAAATGGATCGGGACGTGCGGCGCGCCATGTCGCACCGGCGGTAGGGCAGGGTGCGCGCGGATGGCCTCGTGCCGTCACGCCGGTCGCGCCGGCCGATCGGGCTGCGGCCCGCGGGCGGCAGTGGCCGATAATTGTGGTGTGAGCCGCCCCATCACCATGGCCTCCGTCCCCATCGCCCCCGCCAGCCGGCCGCCCGTCGCCATTGTTGCGCACCGCGGGATCCACCACGAGCACCCGGAGAACTCCATCGAGGCGCTGCTGGCCGCGTGGGCGGCCGGGTTCACCTGGTGCGAGTGCGACGTGCGCGGGTCGATGGACCACGAGCCGTTCCTGCTCCACGACGAGACGCTGGAACGCACCACCACCGGGCGGGGCAAGGTCGAGGAGACCCGCGCCGAGCAGCTCCGCACGCTGCGGCTGGTGCGCGGCGACGGCTCTGTGACCGGGGTTACCGTCCCCACGCTCGCCGGGCTGCTGCGCGCCATGCCGCCGCGCGCGCGGCTGTTGCTGGAGATCAAGCCGTACGTCCACCGCGACGCCGTCCGCAGGACGCTGGAACAGATCGTGCGCGGGGACGACCGCGTCGTCGTTCAGAGCTTCGACCCGCGCATCCTGGTGCAGGCGGCGGAGCTTCGGCCGGACGTGCCGCGGGCGCTGCTGGTCGAGGATGCGCGCGGGCCCTTCGCCCGGCAGGAAGGGCCCTGGTCGGCGGTGAACGCGCACTTCAAGACGCTTCACGCCGACATCGTCAAGACGCTGCGTGGGCGCGGGCTGGGCGTCGGCGGGTGGACGATCAACAGCGACGCCGACATCCGCCGCGCCCTCCAGCTCGGGCTCGACACGATCATCTCGGACCGCCCGGACGTCGCCTGCCACCTTGCGGGCGTCGGCAAATCGGGTAAACCAGCCCTATCATTGAGCGAGGCGGTACCGACGATGGAAATCAGCAGCACCGAAGACCCGACCGAGAAGCCAAAGGAAGCGACGGCCCCAAAGAAGCCGGTGAAGGCGGAGGCCTCCGGCGCTCAGCCGAGCGCGCCCGCGCAGGGGTCGCAGCCGCAGGAGCAGTCGGGGCTGGATTTCATCCGCCGGATCATCGAGGAAGACCGGCGCACCGGGAAATGGGCCGGCCGCGTCGCCACGCGCTTTCCGCCGGAGCCCAACGGCTACCTGCACATCGGCCACGCCAAGAGCATCTATCTGAATTTCGGCGTGGCCGAGGAGTACCGCGGTACCTGCAACCTCCGCTACGACGACACCAACCCGGCCAAGGAGGAGGAGGAGTACGTCCGCTCGATCGAGGAGGACGTGAAGTGGCTGGGGTTCACCTGGTCGAGCAAGCTCTGGGCGTCGGACTACTTCGACACGATGTACGCGTACGCGCAGGAACTGATCCGCAAGGGGCTGGCGTACGTCGATGACCAGACGGCCGACGAGATCCGAATTAATCGCGGCACGCTCACCCGCCCCGGCAAGGACAGCCCGTACCGCAATCGCAGCGCCGAGGAGAACCTCGACCTGTTCGAGCGCATGCGCAAGGGCGAGTTCCCCGACGGCAGCAAGGTGCTGCGCGCCAAGATCGACATGGCGTCGCCGAACCTGAACTTGCGCGACCCGGTGATGTACCGGATCCTGCACGAGGCCCATCACAACACCGGCACCAAGTGGTGCATCTACCCGATGTACGACTGGGCGCACGGGTTCGAGGATTCGATCGAGAAGGTGACGCACAGCCTGTGCACGCTGGAGTTCGAGAACCACCGCCCGCTGTACGACTGGTTCATCGCCGCGGTGAACCGTGACCGCCCGGCGGAAAAGAAGATCTGGCACCCGCAGCAGATCGAGTTCGCCCGGCTGAACCTGACCTACACGATGCTGAGCAAGCGCAAGCTGCTGGCGCTGGTGGAGGACAAGATCGTCAGCGGCTGGGACGACCCGCGCATGCCGACCATCAGCGGCTTCCGCCGCAAGGGGTACACGCCCGAGAGCATCCGCGCGTTCTGCCGGCACATCGGGTTGAACAAGTTCGACAGCACCGTCGAGATCAACGTGCTGGAGAACTTCCTGCGCGACGACTTGAACAAGCGCGCCCCGCGCCGCATGGCGGTGCTGCGGCCGCTGAAGGTCGTGATCACGAACTACCCGCAGGGTCAGAGCGAAGAGCTCGACGCCGTGAACAACCCGGAGGACGCCGCCGCCGGCACGCGCAAGGTGCCGTTCTCGCGAACGCTGTACATCGAGCAGGACGACTTCCGCGAGTCCCCGCCGCCGAAGTACTTCCGCCTCGCCCCGGGCGTGGAGGTGCGGCTGCGCTACGCTTATTTCGTCAGGTGCACCGACGTGGTCAAGGACGCGGCCGGCAACGTGACGGAAGTCTACTGCACCTACGACCCCGCCACCCGAGGCGGCGACGCGCCGGACGGGCGGAAGGTGAAGGGGACGATTCACTGGGTGTCGGCCGACCACGCCGTGCCGGCGGAAGTGCGGCTGTACGACCACCTCTTCAGGACGCCCCACCCCGAGGACGTGCCGGAGGGCCAGGACTGGCGGGCGAACCTGAACCCGAACTCGCTGGAAGTCGTGCAGGCCCGGCTCGAGTCCAACCTGAAGTCGGCAAAGCCTGGCGATACCTTCCAGTTCGAGCGCCTAGGTTACTTCACCGCCGACAGGGACTCAGCCGAAGGCCGGCCGGTGTTCAACCGCACCGTGACGCTGAAGGACACGTGGGCGAAGGAAGAGAAGAAGGGGAAGAAGTAGGCGGCTGCGCTACTCTCCGAGCCGCGTCAGAATATCTCTCCAGATGTGCATCACGCCAAGTTGGTCCGCCCACCGCTGGACGTGCGCACGATCGATGCGGTCGCCGCTCGTCTTCAGCATGCTCGCGATGTCGCGCAGGTGCTTTTCGGAGCCGCCCTCCTCGAAGTATTGCATCTTCGAGAGGATCACGTCCTCCGGCCGCGCGGCGTACCCCTCCAGGTCGGGCAGCAATCGCATCCGTTGACGCCCCGAGATCTGCTCTTTGCCCCAGGCGTCTGCCCGTGAGGATCATGAAGTCGATCTTGTTGCCGGACGAAGGGTCCAGCACGTTGAACTGCCCGCGGTTACGCAGAGCCTCGCTGGCGGCCTCGCGGCTCACGTAGAAGTCATCGGGGGGAAACGCGGCACACAGTTGTTCTAGCTGCGCCGCTTGCGGCGAGATCTCGAAATCGATGTCCTGCGTGAGCCGCGGGTCTCTGTAAATGCCGCTGGCCAGGGATTCGACAAGCATGTACGGGACGTTGAGCCGTTCCAGGACGTCAACCGCGTACCTGAGGAGTCTCATCCTGTTGCACGGGTCATCCTCCGTGCCACCTCGCGCGCGACCTGCTCATCAGTCCATTGCGGATGCCACGTCCGAAGCGCGCCCTCGATGCGCAGCCGCATCGTTCGGTTGGCGGCGAAGATCATCTCCATCTTTTCAGCCGGGGCCTTGCGGCGCAGGATCTCCGCCACGTCATCGTCGATGACCTCAATCCGTCGCGGATCGAAGCTCCGTTGGCCCATGATCTAATATACCGCCGTTCCCAGGCACCGGTCGATCCGCGCCAAGGTGCTCTCTCGGCCGAGGAAATCCAGGCTCTGGAAGATCGGCGGGCTGACCGTGCCGCCGCTGATGGCGACGCGCAGAGGTTGGGCGACCTTGCCGAGGCCTAGTTGCTTCTGGTCGCAGTACTGCTGGACGATCTTCTCGATCGTCTCGTGCCGCCAGTCGGTGATGTTCGGCAGGACGTCGCCCAGCTCTTGCAGCACCGTGACACCCTGGCGGTCGTTCTTGCGGAGGACCTTCTCCACCGCGTCGGGGTCGTAGTTGATTTGGTCGTCGGCGACGAAGAGGAAGCGGGACGCCTCGTCCACCTCGCGCAGCAGCCGAAAACCCTTCTTCATCTCCAGCAGCTTGACGAGCTGGTCGTCGCTGGCGCGCTGGAGCGGGGAATCGGGGTTCACCTCCAGGTAGGCGCGGAACGCGGGCACGAGCTGCGGCGCGGGCGTGGCTTCGCCGTGCTGGGTGTTGAAGGCGAGCAGCTTAGCGCGGTCGAACTTGGCGTTGGACTTGCCAATGCCGGCGACGGAGAACAGCTCGGTCATCTCGGTCATGGTCATGCGCTCCCTGTCCCCGCCGGGCGACCAGCCGAGCAGGGCGAGGAAGTTCAGCAGCGCGTCGGGGAAGTAGCCGTTGCGACGGAAATCGTGGACCAGGATTTCCGGGAGGTCCGATTCCGTCATCCCGATCACGTGCATGAGCGCGGACTGCTCCGGAAGGTCGAGCTGCTTGCTGGCGTTGTTGAGCCACTCTTCAAAGTGTGAAACCGCGACCGACGCGGCGGCCGCCACGTCGGAAGGAGATTGCCGGGTATTCTTGAGGTGGAGCTGGGTGGCGGCGCGAATCTTCTTGTCGCGGTCGCGCTTGCCCATCTTGGAACCGTCGAGGTTCATGATGATGGGGAGGTGGCCGTAGGTCGGGCGCGGGTAGCCGAGCGCTTCCTGGAGCGCGATGTGGAGGAAGGTGTTCTTGGTGTGCTCCTGCCCGCGCAGGATGTGGGTCACGCGCATCTCGGCGTCGTCGACCACCACGGCGAAGTGGTAAGTCGGCATGCCGTCGGCCTTCTTGATGACGAAGTCCTGCACCTCGTCCGGGCCGAGCACGATCTCCTTGCCCAGCACCTCGTCGTGGAAGCGGTACTCCTTCACCGGCATGGCGAAGCGCACCACGTGCGGCCGGCCCTCGCCCTCGAACTGCTTCACCTGCTCGGCGCTCAGGTCGCGGCGGCGGTAGACGAACTGGCGCTTCTCCCGCTCCGCCGCCTTGCGCAGCAGGTCGAGTTCCTCCGGCGTCTCGTACGCCCGGTACGCGAGGTTGCGCTGCACGAGCGACTCGATGATGGCGTCATAAACGTGCTTTCGCCTGGACTGGTAGACGAGGTCGGCGGCGTTGTCCCAGTGCAGGCCGAGCCAGCGCAGGTCGTCGAGCAGTTGCAGCGTGGCCTGCTCGGTGCTGCGCGCCAGGTCGGTGTCCTCGATGCGCAGCAGAAACTTCCCGGCGCCGCCGGCGTGGCGGGCGAGCAGCCAGGAGAACAGCGCGGTGCGCGCGCCGCCGACGTGCAGGTATCCGGTGGGCGAGGGGGCGAAACGGGTGACGACGGTATCGGCGGAAGCGGCGGGCATAGGCCGCGCGATTATCCGGAGCGGGCGCGCGATGGCAAGCGTGATGGCAAGCGGGCTCACACGCGCGGCGTCGCCGGCGCGGGCACTGACAAGGTCGGCTCAGGCGTGCGCCGCGGGCGCGGGCGGCGACTTTCGGCGGATACGGGAGAAGACCCAGTTCGCCAGGCCGTACGACGAGTAAAGCATCATCCCGATCGCCAGCGTGTACTGGTGCCACACGACCAGCAGCAGCAGCAGCACGACCACGAACAGCAGCCGCGCGATCGACCGCCGCCCGCGCAGGTACTGGTTGACCAGGTGCGGGGAGCGGATGTTGGCGACCATGAGCAGCCCGGTCGCCAGCACGACGACGGGCAGGACGTAGACGCAGGCGTTGGCGAGGACGCGCGCGGTGGCGTAGTCGGTGCCGAGCGAGCGGAGGTCCTGCTGCATGAGGATCCATGCCGCCACCGCGCCGCCGGCCCCGGGGCTGGGTAGGCCGAGGAAGCTGAAGTGGTGCTGCTCGCCGTGCTCGTTGCTGACGTTGAAGCGCGCCAGGCGGATGGCGGCGCAACTGAAGTAAAGGGCGCCGATGGCCCAGTTTAGCCGCGCCAGCGCGACCGGCACGTGGTGGACATCGAGCACCTCGAGGCGGAAGAGCTGGAGCGCGATAAACGCCGGGGCAGCGCCGAAGCTGACGACGTCGGCGAGGCTGTCGAGCTGCCCGCCGAAATCAGTCGTGTGCCGCGTCAGCCGCGCCAGCCGCCCGTCCAGGGCGTCGAAAACCATGGCGGCGAAGATGAGGTAGGCGGCGGCGGTGAAGCCGTGCTGCGCCCAGAAGCGGGTGAGGTCGTCACGGAAGATCATCCGTCCGGGGCCGCTCTCCAGCGCGGTCGCCGCCAGCGCCGCGACGTACATCGCGCCGAACCCGCAGATGGCGTTGCCAAGGGTCGCCAGGCTGGGCAGGAAGTAGACCGACCGCACGTAAGCGCGGCGACCGTGGCGGCGCATGCGGCGGCGGCGGTGCTCGCGGCGGCGGCGATCGTCGTGGTCCGGGGAGTGCGACGCGTGCCGGGAACGCGAGTCCGCCGACGTCACCGCCGTCGCCGCGGGCGTTATGGCGGCCACCGGGTGAAGCGGGTCGCGCTGACTCTGCGGCTGGGTCACGGCATCGCCCTCACAACTCCGTCATCCGCCCGATCGCTCCGCCCGTTGCGTCCGCGCATCCCTGCCCGGCGTCTGTCGCTCGAACGTGCAATCCCCACGGAGCGGCGCCGGGCGCCCAGGCCGCGATCAAACCGGTGTCGCCTTGCGTACCCGCCCAAGCGACCGTCGCACGCATGCGCTCCGGTCAAGCCGGCGTCGCGCGGCCGACCAGCGGCTCGTACTCGTCGGGCACGTCCCGCGCCGCCTGGAGGGTGTGGATCGGCTCGCCCAGCACGACGATGATGTCCGCCCCGCCGCGCACCGTCTGGCCGACCTGCACCTTCGCCTGCGGGGCCAGCGACATCGGCACGTAGAGCTCCGTGCGGCTGCCGAACTTGATCATGCCGATCCGCTGCCCGCGCGTCAGGCGGTCCCCCTCGTGGGCATCGAAGATGATCCGCCGGGCGATCAGCCCGACGATCTGCTTCACCACCGCGACCGGCTTGCCCGTGTCCGGCTCGGCCAGCACCACCGTGTTCGACTCGTTCTCGTCGCTGGCCTTGGCGTGGCTCATCGCGTTGATGAACTTGCCCTTCTTGTACTCGACCTTGACCACCTTGCCGTCGCACGGGCTGCGGTTGACGTGGACGTTGAAGACCGAGAGGAAGATCCCGACGCGCAGCGCCGGCCCGCCCCCGAGCAGGTCGTAGTTGGGAAGCTCGGTGATGTCCGAGACGGTGCCGTCGGCGGGGCTGACCATGACGTGCTGCTCGGCCGGGATCTGCCGCTCGGGGTCGCGGAAGAACGCGAACAGCCAGACCAGCACCGGCAGCACGATGAACGAGACCGGCCACCAGAACGACCACCCCAGCACGACCGCGGCGGCGACCAGAACGAACGACCCGATCAACATCTCGCGGAACCCGTGCCGCGTTAAGGGGACCATGAATGCAGGCTAGGATGGAGGAGAAATTCTGTCAACGCGGGAGCGGCGCGCGCGGACGGGGGCGAGGAAAGAGAGAACACCGCCCACCATGGAAGGTCGAGCGAAAGGAGGGCCCGACCGCCAAAGCTGTCGGCAGGCGCGGCCGCGGTAGGCTTCGCGCATCACCGCGACTTGATCGCCATCATGTGTTCGCTCGGCACCTTGACGTTGTACGCCAGGCGGACGGCTTCCATGCCGCGGATGATCCAGTAGCTGACGTCGATCTCCCACCAGCGCAGGCCGTGGCGGGCGGACGTGGGAAAGGCGTGGTGGTTGTTATGCCAACCCTCGCCCATCGCCAGCACGCCGAAGACGAAGTTGTTGCGGCTCTCGTCGTGGCTCTTGAACGGGCGGCTGCCCCAGAGGTGGCAGACGGAGTTGATGCTCCAGGTGACGTGGTGGACCAGGAAGATCCGCGCCAGCCCGCCCCACAGGAACCCCAGCAGCGCGCCGCTCCACGAGAGCGTCAGCAGCCCGCCGAGCAGCGCCGGGATGAGCAGCCCGGCGATCACCCAGACCGGGAACAGGGCGCTGACCTTGCGGAGCAGGCCGTCCTTCTGGAGGTCGGCAACGTAGCGGAACAGGTCGGGGGCGTCGGCGCGGAACATCCATCCGATGTGGGCGTGCCACAGGCCCTTGAGCACCCCGGCGACGCCGGAGCCGGCGGCGTGCGGGGAGTGCGGGTCCTCCTCGGTATCGGAGTGCTGGTGGTGCCGGCGGTGCGTTGCCACCCACTGAAACAGCGGCCCCTGCACCGCCATCGACCCTAGCACGCCGAAGATGAACTTCACGGCGCGGTTGGTCTCAAAGGCGCGGTGCGTGAACAGGCGGTGAAAGCCGACGGTGATGCCGACGGTGGTCAGCAGGTACATGACGAACAGGATCGCCAGCGGCACCCACCCGAACCCTAGGCCCCAGTGCAGGGCAATGGCGGCGACCAGCCCGACGAACGGGATCAGGACGGCCAGCAGGTTCACGATCTTCACCGCGAGCGAGGCGGGCGCGGCGTGGTGCTGTTGCCCGTGCGGCTCGTCGTGCGCTGCTTGGTGCGCGTGCGTGATCTCGTTGTCGGTCGAGGGGTCAATGGCGGAAGATTGCGTTGAATTCAAGGTTGCATCCATTGCCCCGCGCGCGGCGGTCGGCCGGGCAAGTGGGGCACGCGAGAGTGAACTGTTCAGCAGCGCCGCCGAACGAACGGACCGTCGGGCCGCAGCAAATTATACGTTCGCCGACGCGGTTATGGTCCACCAGGAAAACTTTTTCCGTCGCCTGCGCTAGCTTGTTATCGACATTGCGGTGCCTTCGTCCGCAGCACGCGCCAGGACGGAAAACCGCCGCGACAAAAGTTCGAACACCGAGCCCGGCCCGGGGCGCGCGAAGGCGTGATGATCGATGCGCGTGACGGGGACCAGCTCGCCCATCGTGCCGGTGCAGAAGAGCTCGTCGGCGGCGGTGAACTCCTCCGGCGTCACGTCGCGCACTTCGTGCGCGATGCTTTCCGACGCGCACAGTTCCAGCACGGCCGCGCGGGTGATCCCCTCGGGGCAGGCGCGGGTGGTCGGCGTGATGACGGTGCCGCCCTTGACCATGAACACGTGCGTCGCACTGGTTTCGGCGACGAAGCCGGCCGGGTCCAGCAGCAGCGCGTCGTCGGCGCCGGCGGCGTTGGCCTGGAGCTTGGCCAGGATCGACGTGAGCTGGTTGCACGAGTGGATGTGCTGGTCGAGCACGTCTGCGAACGGCCGCCGCACCGTCGCGGTCACCAGTGCGATGCCGCCCTTGTCGAACACCGGCGGCTTGTGCTCGGCCAGGATGATCAGCGAGCACCCGCCGGTGTTCACCCGCGGGTCCAGGCCGGACGTGTACTTGACGCCGCGCGTCACGGTCAGGCGGACGTGCACACCATCGGTCATGCCGTTGGCCGCCAGCGTGCGGGCGAGCTGCTGGACGAGGTAATCGTCGACGGGGTAACCCTCGTAGCGCAGCGCACCGGCAGATTTGCGCAGGCGGGCGAGGTGCTGGCGGAGGCGGAAGATCCGCCCGTCGTACAGCCGCAGCCCTTCCCAAACGGCGTCGCCGTTCTGCACCGACGAGTCGAACGGCGACACCGCCGCCTCATCGCGGCGCACCAGCCGCCCGTTGACGTTGACGATCAGGTCGGCGTTGCGCGCGTCGTAGCGTTGGAGCATAAGGGTTTCGCCACGTTCACAGCTTGTGCGTGGCCAGGCGGTCGTACAGCGCGCGGGCCTGGCGGTGCATCGGCTGGAGGTGCTCGGGCACCGGTTGGTTCTTCGGGCGATACGCGTCGAACCCCGTGGACTGGTAGACCGCGTCGTACCAGTGCGGCGCCCAGTTGCCGTCGTCCGGGTGCGGGCCGCGCGGCCAGGAAAGCATCGCGTCGGTGAACTCGATCCCCAGCGCCGCGCACAGGCGGGCGAGCGTCCGCCGGGGGTCAAGCAGCACGTCGCGCGCGTCGATGACCGGCGGCGTCCGGCCCGCCGCGCGGGCGGCGCGCTCGAACAGGTCCACCTGGTACGGCAGGCCGGTCTCCGCCAGCGTCATCTCGGGGTGGACCTTGGTGTAGGAGGTGATGACGTCGGCCGGGTCGCGGATCAGAAACGCGTGGGTCAGCAGCCCGCCGTCGATCAGCCGCTGTGCGTCCACGTGCGGCAGCATGTGATGGGCCATGTGCTTCTGGTACCAGACCGCCCGCCCGCCGGGGACCGGGCCAGTGATGAAGTCGATCACCTTGCGCCAATCGTTCTCGTAGGCGGCGATGACCTGCTCGCGACCGGGGTGGGCGATGCCGGCCTCGCGGAGGTAGTGAGCGTAGAACGGCTCGTCGAGCACGGCCGCGTCAGGGCGCGACGAGAAAGACCGCATCAGAGCCGTGGAGAGGTTCCGCGGCCCGGACCACATCGCGATCCGAAGAGGACGAGGCGTCGCCATGGCGGCGGACTGTACCAGAAGAGGGCTTGGCCGAGGCTACACCCGTGCCCCCGGCGGTCTCACGCGTTAACCCCGTGGGGGCGGCTCACTTGGAGAAGAATCGCTTGACCGAGTAGACCGTCGCCGAGCGTTGCACCGCTGCGATGCTTTCCAGCAGCGGGATGTCCTTCGGGCAGACCTCGTCGCAGTTGCCGGCCTTGCCGCAGTCGGCGACGCCGCCCTTGTCCATCATGACGTCCAGCCGTTCGGCCTTCAGCGCCTTGCCGATCGGGTGCTCGTTGAACAGGCGGACCTGGCTGATGACGGCGGCGCCGACGAACTCGTTGGCGGGCGTGTACTGCGGGCACGCCTCCAGGCAGCAGCCGCACGAGATGCAGCGGCTCAGCGGGTAGCGCTCGTCGGCCAGTTCCTGAGACTGCGCGGGCCCGGGGCCGAGGTCGTAGGTGCCGTCGATCGGCACCCACGCCTTGACGCGCTTCAGGTCGTTGAACAGCCGCTGGCGGTCGACGAACAGGTCGCGGACCATCGGGAACTTGGTCAACGGCTCGAGCGTGATCGGCTGGTCCAGCTTATCCACCAAGGCCGAGCACGACTGCCGCGTCTTGCCGTTGATCAGCATCGTGCAGGCGCCGCAGACCTCTTCGAGGCAGCCGGAATCCCAGACCGGCGGCGTGGTCTCCGTGCCGTCGATTGTCCGCGGGTGGGCGGCGATCCACTGGAGGCAGGAGATGATGTTCATGTTCGCCCGGTGGGGGACGTCAAACTCCTCCCAGCGGTGCGGCTTGTCCGGGGCGTCCTGGCGGCGGATTCGGATCCGAACGAGCTTGCCGGCGGAGGGGTCGGGCGCGCCGGCGGTGGCGGTCGTGGTGGCGGGATTCATAAGTCTGACGGGATGGTAAGGGCCGCCGGCGGGCAGGTCAAAGTGGCAAACTCAGGCCCGAGATCGAACGTGCGAACAGCCCGAGGACCGGGTGACGGCCGCGGGGGTGCGCGACCTTCACCCGGTCCTCCGGTGCCCGCGGTGCGCGGACCTGATTGCCTGGCACCATACTGCTCAACGCCCCGGCGGCGGCAGCGCGCCGCTGCCGACGGCAACGCCCTCGGCGGCGCGTTGCTGGCGCAACTGGTCTTGCAGCCCCTTGTAGAGGGCGTCGTCGCGGTCTCCCTTGAAGCTGCGGGTAACCATCTTCCCATCGTCGTCGATCAGCAGGATCTGCCAGTCGTCGGTGCGCGGGTCGGCGCGGAAGTCGACGACGGTCCAGCCGGTGCGGAAGTCGACGCCGTTCTTTAGCCCGCCGACGGTGTCGCCCGGCGAGACCGGGAACTTCTCCGACCGCTGCGCGCCCTTCTCAAACTTGAACACCTCGAACGTGATCGAGTTGGCGGTGGGCGCCTTGCTGGTGGCGACGAAGAAGTTGACCAGCGGCGGGACCTTCACCTCGCTGCCCCAGTCGCTCCACTCGCTGGCGAGGGCGAAGGTGGCCGAGAGGGCTTCGGGCTCCGTGACGTTGCCGGCGAACCAGACCGGGTTCTTGATCTTGTAGCGGACTCGGTAGCGGTAGGTCTTGCCGCCCTCGACGGTGTTGTCGTGCGCCCAGACGTCGATGAGCGGCAGGGCGGGCGGGCCGGCGGGGGTCTTGACGATCCACTTTGGGTCGCCGGGGTTGAAGTCGCCGGTGGGGTAGTCGGTGCCCGGCTGCGGGAGGTTCGCCGGGACCGCCACCGCGCCCATGCCGCCGCCGGGGTAGCCCCCCTCGAGCGTGTCGACCGGCCCGTCGTAAATGCCCGGAGGCGGCATGCCCGGGCGGTAGGGGGGGGCGCCGGCGGGACGGTAGCCGGGGGGGCGTCCCGCGGCGGTGACGGCCGCGCCGCCGCCGCCGGGCGCGGGGGCGTACGACGGCTCGACCATGTCGCCGGGAA
>DASQDR010000137.1:0-11210 GCA_035634055.1 Tepidisphaeraceae bacterium
GCGAGAACGACCGTGGCACGCCGGGCACGGGCCACTTCCCGTGGTCAGAGCTCTTCGAGGCGCTGCACGACATGAACTTCACGGGCCCGCTCGTCATCGAGTCCTTCACCCCGGGCATCCGCGAGATCGCGAAGGCGGTGAGCTTGTGGCGCCCGCTCGACGCGCCGAGCGACGAACTCGCTCGCCGAGGCGCGGCGTTCCTGCGCGAGTCGCTGGCCGCTGTGCCCGCGTGACCGAGTGATCTTGGAGAGAGAGGAAGTTCTGTGATTCGAGTGGCGATGATCGGGCTTGGCTTTGGTGCTGAGTTCATTCCGATCTATCAGCGGCATCCGCGGGCCGAGATGGCGGCGATCTGCCGGCGTGATCGGGCGGGTTTGGATGAGGTGGGCGATCAGTTCGGGGTGGAGAAGCGCTACACGGATTACCGGGAGTTGCTGCGCGATCCTGACGTCGATGCGGTGCATATCAATTCGCCGATTCCCGATCATGCGTGGATGACGCTCGAGGCGCTTGAAGCGGGCAAGCATGTGGCGTGCACGGTGCCGATGGGGGTGAGCGTCGAGGAGTGCCGGCAGATCATCGAGGCGCAGCGGAAGAGCGGCAAGACGTACATGATGATGGAGACGGTCGTGTACAGCCGCGAGTATCTGTTTGCGAAGGATCTGTACGACCGGGGGGTGCTGGGGCGGATTCAGTTTTTGAGGGGGAGCCACCAGCAGGACATGGACGGGTGGCCGAACTATTGGCCGGGGTTGCCGCCGATGTGGTACGCGACGCACGCGGTCAGCCCGTGCCTGGCAATCCTCTCCGACCCCGCCACGGGTCAGCTCGCGCTGGCCGAGAGCGTCGTCTGCCACGGCTCGGGGCGCATCCGCGAGGAGCTGATCAAGAAGTACAATTCCCCCTTCGCCGTCGAGACCGCGACGTTCAGGATCCGCGGCAGCGACGTGGTGGCGGAGGTGACGCGCTCGCTGTTCGACACGGCGCGTCAGTACCGCGAGAGCTTCGACGTGACCGGATCGAACGTCAGCTTCGAGTGGCAGCAGGTGGAGAACGAGCAGCCGGTGCTGCACATGCGCGGGCTGCCGGAGCCGCAGATCCCCCGCCGCGTGCCGGTCCCGGACTTCGCGGGCCGGCTGCCCGAGCCGATCCGGAAGTTCACGGGCGCGATCCACGACGCCACGCACCTGTCGTTCCTGCAAGGCGCCGGCCACGGCGGAAGCCACCCGCACCTGGCGCACCAGTTCCTCATGGCCGTGCAGGGCAAGCAGCCCGCGTTTCCCGATGCCCCCACCAGCGCCAATTGGACCTGCGTCGGCATCTGCGCCCACGATAGCGCCATGAACGGCGGCGACCGCGTCATGCTGCCGAGCTTCAGCTAACTAACCAGAGAAGAGGAAACCGCAGATGAACGCCGATGCACGCACATCCATTCTGTTCTTGGTGGCTCTGGTCGCATTCATCTGCGTTCATCCGCGGTTTAATGCCCCCGCTGCCGCCGCCACCGCCCCGGAGTTCGAGAAGCGCTGGCTCTCAGGCGTCTTCTACGGCGAAGGGGCGAGCTTCGCGGACTTTAACAGGGACGGAAAGCTCGACGTCGTCTCGGGCCCGTACATTTACGAGGGCCCGGAGTTCACCGTGAAGCGCGAGATCATGCCGCGCGAGCCGGCCGACCCGCTGCACTACGCGCAAAACTTCTTCACCTACACCGGCGACTTCGACACCGACGGCTGGACCGACGTTTTCGTCATTGGCTTCCCCGGCGCCGACGCACACTGGTACCAGAACCCCGGCGACCGAAAGGATGCCGGGCACTGGAAGAAGCATTTGGCGGTCAAAGGCGTGGACAACGAGTCGCCCGCGCTGGTGAACATCGTCGGCGACGGCGCGCCCGAGCTGCTCTGCATGAACGGCGGGCGGGCCGGCTACGCGACGCCCGACGCGTCGGACCCGAGCAAGCCCTGGACCTTCCACGCCGTCACCCCGAATCGCGATTTCCACAAGTTCACCCACGGCCTGGGCGCCGGCGACGTCAACGGCGACGGGAAGATCGACCTGCTCGAGAAGTCCGGCTGGTGGGAGCAGCCGGCCTCGTCCGGCGGCGAGTGGAAGCAGCACGCTGTCCCCTTCAGCGCCCACGGCGGCGCGCAGATGCACATTTATGACGTGGACGGCGACGGTGACAACGACGTCATCACCTCCCTCAACGCCCACGGCTTCGGCCTGGCGTGGTATGAGCAGGTGAAGGAACGAGGCGGCGCGGGCGGCGCCGTCACCTTCGAGCAGCACCTGATCCTCAGCGAGGACGCCAAAACGAAGCTCGGCGGCGCGCAGTTCTCGCAGCTCCACGCGCTGGAGCTGATCGACATGGACGGCGACGGCCTGAAGGACCTGCTCACCGGCAAGCGCTATTGGGCGCACGGCCCCAAGGGCGACCCCGAACCCGAGGCCGCCCCCGTCCTTTACTGGTTCAAGCTCACCCGTGAGGCCGGTGGCGGCGGTGGTGGCGGCACGGTGAAGTTCGAGCCCCGACTAATCGACGACCGCAGCGGCGTCGGCGTCATGGTCGCGGCCCAGGACATCAACGGCGACAAGCGCACCGACGTCGTCGTCGGCAACAAGCGCGGGACGATGCTCTTCCTCTCCAAGTGATGCGGGCCGGGGGCAAGAGCGCCGCCCCGCGCGCTCGCCCCCCCCGCCGTCGGCGGGCGGCGCGACGCCCGCGCGGGCGTGACGTTCGCGCTGTCGCCGCCTACCCTTGGCGGCGATGTTGTTGACCGGCAGAAACTTGTCCAAATGGTTCGGCCCGCGGCTGCTCTTCTCCGGGATCACGCTGGGGCTGGAGGAGAACGAGCGGATCGGCCTGATCGGCGCCAACGGCTCGGGCAAGTCCACGCTGCTGCGCCTCTTCGCGGGGCTCGAGCCGCCCGACGACGGGGAGCTGGTCGCCCGGCGGCAGCTCCGCGTCAGCTACGTGCCGCAGGAGGATGCCTTCGACGCCGGCGCCAGCGCGATGGACGCCGTCGCCGACGCCATCGACGCGCACGTGGACGATCACGAGCGCCACGTGCGCGCGGCCGTCCTGCTCGACCGCGCCGGCTTCCGCGACCCGTCGGCGGTCATCGACACGTTGTCCGGCGGGTGGAAGAAGCGGCTGGCGATTGTCCGCCAGATCGCGCGCCAGCCGGACCTGCTGCTGATGGACGAGCCGACCAACCACCTCGACGTCGAAGGGATTTTGTGGCTGGAAGACCTGGTGGACGCCGGCAGCTTCGCGACGCTCACCGTCAGCCACGACCGCCGCTTCCTGGAGGAGGTCGCCAACCGCATCGTCGAGCTCGGGCGGCAGTACCCCGAGGGGTTCCTCAGCCACAACGGGACCTACAGCGAATTCGTTGAGAAGCGCGAGGAGTTCCTGGCCGCCCAGCAGGGCCGGCAGAAGGCGCTAGCCAGCGGCGTGCGCCGCGAGATCGAGTGGCTCCGACGCGGCGCCAAGGCGCGCACCACCAAGGCCAAGGGGCGCATCGAACGCGCGGGCGAGATGATGAGCGACCTGGCCGACCTGCGCCAGCGCAACGCGCGGAGCGGCCCGGCCAAGATCGACTTCACCTCGTCCGACCGCAAGACGCGCAAGCTGATCGAGTTCAAGGGCGTCGGCAAATCCTTGGGCGGGCGCGAGCTGTTCCGCGACGTCAGCTTCACCCTGGCGCCGGGATCAAAGCTCGGCCTGCTGGGGCCCAACGGCAGCGGCAAGTCCACGCTGATCCGCCTGCTCAACGAGCAGCTCCCGCCCGACAGCGGCGAGATCGCGCGGGCGGACCTGCTCAAGGTCGTGGTCTTCGACCAGCACCGCGAGCAGCTCGACCCGGGCGACACCCTCCGCCACGCCCTGTGGCCCAGCAGCGATACCGTCAGCTTCCAGGGCTCGGCCATGCATATCACCGCCTGGGCCAAGCGCTTCCTGTTCCGCAGCGAGCAGCTCGACCTGCCGCTGCGCGAGCTCTCCGGCGGCGAGCAGGCGCGCGTGCTGATCGCCCGCCTGATGCTCCGCCCCGCCGACGTGCTGATCCTGGACGAGCCGACCAACGATCTGGACATCGCCACGCTCGACGTGCTGGAATCGAGCCTGGAGGATTTTCCCGGCGCGCTGGTGCTGGTGACGCACGACCGCTACCTGCTGGACCGAGTCTCGACGGAGTTGCTCGCCCTCGACGGCAAGGGCAACGCGACGATGTACGCCGAGTTGACCCAGTGGGAACGCGCCCGCGACGCCGCCGAGCAGGCGGAGTCGGCGGCGAGGAAAGCCGCCGCCGCGTCGGCGCCCGCCAAGCCGCAAGCGGCCGCGAAGAAGCGGCTCACCTGGAACGAGCAGCGCGAGCTGGAGGGGATGGAGTCCGCCATCCTCGACGCCGAGACGCGCGTCGAATCGCTGCAAGCAACGGTCAGCGACCCCGCCGTCCTGGCCGATCACGTCCGCTCGCGCGACGCGTTCGACGCGCTGGCAAAAGCGCAGCACGAGGTCGAACGCCTCTACGCCCGCTGGGCGGAGCTGGAAGAAAGGAAGTAGCCGCGCGACTCCCGCCACCGCCCGGAGCGAAGCGTCGCGCCGCAGCGCGGCTCAGGCGCGTGGCCTGCCCCTACCGCTAGCGCTCGCGACTTGGTCCGGCCGCTGCTGAACGCCCCGGAGATCACCGGCGATCGTCCGCGCGATCGGCTTCCCGCCCGCCCGACCGCCCCCTGAACCTGAGCGTGGGCGCCGCGTAGGCTAGTCCGGCGCGCCTTCGGGTGTAGCGTAGGCGGCAGGAGTTGTGTCATCCCGAAGCGTAACCGCGCGTTATCCCCAAGCGTACTCGCGCGCCGTCATCCCCAAGCGTACTCGCGCGCCGTCATCCCGAAGCATCTCGCACTTATCATCCCGAAGCGTACTTGCGAGGGATCTCGGGACCGAAAGCGGCTCACCAGCCCAAGATCCTTCGCGAGGACGCTCGGGATGACATCGCTCCTGCCTGTCCGCTACACCCAATCGCGCACCGCTCTAGGTTCCCCCCTCGCTCTGGCTCCTGAAGCTCCCCAGCGCGGCGTCCAGCTTCAGCGCGACGATCGCCTTCAGCGTCGGGTCGGCGTAGATCCGCTGCTTCTCCGCCAGCCGCCTCCCCATCGCCCCTTGCAGGGCCGGCCCGAATTCCTTCTGCAACGCCTCGCGCTCGGCCGGCGCGGTGGGTCGGGCGAAGACCGTCATCGACCGCGCGAAGAGCTTGCGGCCCTCGGCGGCCGCGACGTCGAGCTGCCGGGCGGCCGCTTCGGCGGTCGGCTTGTCCCTCACGCCTTGCAGCACCGTCCGCACTTGATCGCTCCAGGCGATGAAATCCTGAATTGCCTACGCGGGCGACTCCGCCGCCTGCGTCGTTGCCGGCCGCGTCGTAGCGATTGTCGTCGCCGCCGACTGCGTCGTTGCCGGTTGTGTGGCCGCCGGCGCAGCCCATGCCCCCGGCCCGCCGGCGTGCAGGGCAAGTACCGCGGCGACGGCAACATCGCGAAGAGATCGCTTCATGAAGGCTTCTCCCATGCTGATTTCTGCCAGGGGTTGTTCGACGCCGCCGGCGGGGTTGGCAGGTGATGCCGCGGGTGGGCATTCGCGCTGGCGTTCTACGGAGCGGCGTTCGCGGCCGCAGACTCCGCGGGCCGCGCCGATTGCCCTGCCCGCGCGCCTTGCGCGGGTTGCGTCGGCGCGCGGCGCATGCCTTCGGCCAAGGCAGCGAACGCGCGGGCCTCTTCCGCGGAGATGCCGCGGTCATGGTCGGCGTCCGCCCGGTCGATCGCGCGGTTGAACTGCACGTTTTCGCTGCCGCGCTTCACGTGGTGATAGGGCAGGGGCACCGCCACGCTGAGGCGCCCGTCCTCGGAGTGGTACATTCGAAGGTAAGCGTCGTAAAACGTCTGCGCCGTCGCGACGTCCGCGAACGCGACGCTGCGGCGGGGCTCGTCGCGAACCGTCGTGCGGCTGATGCAGCCGGATGAGGCGAGCACAAGGAGCGATACCACGGTGATCAGGGGCTTCATATGCGGTTCCCTTCGTATCGTTGCCCATCCCGGTAGCACGCCGCGATCATAATCCTTTCGCTCATCGGCGGCAAAAATGAGACAAGCCCGTAGTGGTGACGCTTGCCAGACGGAAACGCTCCCCGCGGCTCCGGTCCGCTCCCGCGGCCGGTTATCCCGCGGCACCGCGATCAATGCGCGCCCATGATTGCGATCGTGATCTCCCATCCGGCATAAAGCGCGGCAACCCAGGTGAGGGCTTCCCAGCAACTGAGCTGGCGCGCCGCCAGCGTCGCGGGGTCCACGGGCGCAACGGTGGCCGGGTGGCCGCAAACTTCGCAGACCTCCGCCATTCTGCTCCTTGGTCGCCGCAGTCAAATCCGACGCCGACTAACGGACCGACATTCACTGGCCGGGGCCGACGACCAGCGTTCGAATCACAAGGACCCTCGTGGCCCCGGTCCAGTGCAGTGTTTGGTTAGCGAGCCGCCCGTTACGCCTGGACCAGAAAATCCACTTCGTTGCCGCTCGGAACCATCCATCCGGAATCGTCCGCGGAGACGACTCCACCGCACTGCTCGGCGAGCTTCGCCGCCGCGGCAATCGCCAAGGGCCAACCCATCCCTTGGGCGTCGCTGAGCTTCAGCTCGAAGGCGACGGTTTCGACGGTCTGACCAAGAAGGCCGCGAACCTTCTCGGCGCCCGGGCCGGCCTCGTCCTCCAAATCTTCCAGCGCTTCGCCGACCTCTTCGGCCGCTGCATCGCCTGACCATCGCTCCACCCGAATGAACCTCTTCGTATCCGCGCGATAGTAGATCTCGAGCAGGTCGGCGTTCTGTGACGTAATACGGAGGCGCGAAAGCACAACATCGGGGTCTTCCTCGTCGTCCGGACAGAACAGAGCCGTCAACAAGGGTAATCGCTGGCGGATGCCTGCCTCCAACGCGGATGGGTCGAGAGGCCCGAGGGGCCGCGGTGAAAATGTGCGAATCCAGATGCTCATGGCTCGCTAACGGATCAGCATTGAACGGCCGGCTGGGCGCTTGACCATCTCTCGAACTACAAGGACCGTTCCGCCCGGCCGGTCCGTTCCAGTGCGTGGTTATGCTTCACCCTCGCGGCTCTCGCGTGTGCGAAACAGATCCTTAGGCACGCCCTCGCCTTCCGGGAGGAATGCATGGTACCCCGCAAATTCCTCGCGGCCTTGCACAAACAGCCGGCCGCACTCGACGCACTGAAACATATCGCGATGTGACAACGGAAGTAGCTGGCGCCACGAGACGGCTTCGGCCCTGACGGATTCGAGAAAGTCATTCCACGATTGCGAGGTTATGACATACGCACGATCGGGTTGAGTGGAGCCCCCCTCGTAAATCATGTAGCCGCAAGGGCAGAATATTTTCACGCCGTCCCCTCGTGGTGAAGCATAACGTAGTGGCCGTTGAGCGGCCGGCACGACACGCGCCGACCTTCGCGAACAGCTTACCCGCCGGTCCGCTCCAGCGGCGGGTTATCTGCCCGGGGGAATGGCCAAATTCTTCGGATGAAACCAAACGAGTTGTTGGCGAAGTTCTTTGTAGCGATGCAGGTATTTATGGCCGAACACCCGTCGCAAGTGTGGCTCCAATGCCAAAGCCTGGCGAGTCGAGACGAGATAACACATCTCCATGAACAGCGAGTCGTCCCGCTCCGCGGCCTCGCCGAGCTGTCGAAAGCCGTCGATGTTGAACACCACTAAGATGGCGTTGGCATCCACCTCCGCAAACTCTTTTGCGAACCGTTCCCAATCCGGCACGATCTGATCATCTCCGACGATGGCCACGGAGTCGCCAGCCCAGAAGCCAGCCTGACTCCAGGGCGATTCCAAAACCCGGGTCGCCGATGGATACCCACCCGGATAGTCGTCCAGCATCAGGTGAAACGCCCGGGACGCGAGCGTGTACGCGAACGCCGACCGTTTGGATCCGCCACCCAGTGCGTCCACGCGAAAGCGTTGCCGTTTCGTGAAGTTGGCGTACGAGTAACTTATCCCCATGGCAGATAACGGACCAGCATTGAACGACCGGCCGGGCGCTTGACCGTTCGCGATTCACGAGGACCGTTCCGCTCGGCCGGTCCGTTGCAGTGCGCGGTTATCCCCGCATCGGGGACGGTACCTTCACGAACTTGATCCTGCCGTCATGCGTTGCCTCGATAGAGAAGGTGACAGGCCATTCGTTCGTCGGACAAGACTCAAGGTAATCCTCGTACGAGTTATCCCCCATCACGATCAGGCTGCCGTGCCCGAAGTGTTCCTCAATAAACCGTGCAACTCCTATCAAGAATTGCTCATGGGTCGCATTGCCCGGCCAGAACCGACCTTCCTTGTGCTTTCCGAGGTAGAGCGTCCGTTGGCACTTCTTGCAGACGATGTGACCGTCGTATGCCATGTGGGGATAACGTAGTGGCCGTTGAGCGGCCGGCGCACGATGCGACCAACCGCGCAGATGATTCTACCGCCGGTCCGCTCCAGCGGCGGGTTATCCCTCACTTCGATCCTGCAACCACGGCGAGCAGCACGCCAGCGCCCCACCAGATCACCCCGATCCAGCCGGCCAGATCAGCCGGTCGACGGCGGACGATGACGAGAGCGGAGCCGAGGGCGACCGCAATCGACGCGATTACCACCGCGACGAGAGTGGGCGACGAGTCCGGTGAATCGCGATGGAGAACGTGGTCCACCGCGAGGGCGGCGTAGACGCTGGCGCTCGCCGCGATGAGCACCGCGTACGCCGCACCCATGTCGCGGTGAAATTGGAGTCGCATGAGGGATAACGTGAAGCCGATCAGCGACCGGAGCCGCGCCCCAGCAGCGTTCGGATCACGGAAACTGTAACCGCGGCTCCGGTCCGCTGCATCGGCGGGTTATGCCCCGGCCGCCTTCCGCGCGCCAAGCTGCTCCAATGTCGACTGAACGTCGCGGGTCACGTCGAGGACGGCGGTGCGAATGACCTCCTGCTCATCGTCGTAGCTCGCCGGACGCCAGTAATCGTTCGGCAGCTTGAACTCGTGTCCTAAGCTGCGGCAAAATTCCGCGTAGTGCTCGTCGCGCTTCAAGTGCCACCACTTATCGTGTCGGACGTGCGGGAGAAACTGGCTTATTCGCCGCGGGCCGTCGCCGAGCGTTTCGCCCGGTCTGACTTCATCCGGGTGCACTCCCCAGTACCGAGGCTCCTCGCCGTCGTGCGCGAGGATGACGTTGACGGTGAACTCGCCGGGAACCTTCTGGTTGTGCTGAAAACAAAGGTAAACGCGCTGCTCGCTCCCGGTGACTTTCCCTGCGTCAAACGTGCTAGCCATCGGCAGCGATCCCCGAGCCGCTTTAAGCGGCTCGACGCCCGGCAAGGCCGTCCGCCAATGCCGCTTCAACGCCGTCATAAAGTCTCGAAAAACGCTTCGCTTCGCCATGGGTGCAGGGGCATAACGTAATGCCGTTGAGCGGCCGCGGCGGCGCACGCGCGATGCTCGACCACGAGAGAAGCATACCGCCGCCGCGGTCCGCTCCAGCGGCGGGTTATCCTTCGCACTCCTCGATGTGGATGCAGTCGTACGGGCAGCAGTTGACTGCCGACCAGATCTCTCGTTCCTTCGAAACGTAGAACTGCTCTGCCTCGGGGCGAATCTTCGCGATGGAAAAGGAATCCTTGAGCGAGAACACCTCGGGGCATTCGCCGACGCAGAACCCGTCCGCAAGGCAAATCTGCTCGTCAATCCATATGCGGACGATTCTGGCCATCGGTACACGCGGCTGCGAGGGATAACGGATCAGCATTGAACGGCCGGCCGGGCGCCGAGCCGCATTCTCCCGGCCGGTCCGCTCCAACGGCGGGTTAGTGGGCCGGCGGTTTGCCGAGCTCCAGACGGTAGTCGGAGCACGTCATTCTTCCGTCCGGCGACACGTAACGGTCAAAAGTCACGGCCAGTCCGCCATCGGCGAGCGGGTCGAACCGCAGATTCTCGTGTCGATCCAGGTGAAGCTCGCCCGCCACGAACGCGCCCAGCGCCTCAGCCGACGAGGGCCAGCGCCCGCTCCCTTCGCGGTACGCATAGAGGGCAAGCGGAAGATTGCGATTGGGACCGTGGATGATCCCATCGGCCAGCGGCTGGTTGACCGGCGTCCCGCAGCATCCGGCGAGAAGCAGTACGAAGAGTAGGAGCGCTAGTCGCATAGGCCCACTAACGGACCGACGTTCAGCGGCCGGGCGGGCCGAGCCACTTCTGGAACTACGGGAGCCACGACGCCCGCCCGGTCCGCTGCAACGGCTGGTTATCCACATGCCCGACCGCCGTCAAAACAGACGATACCCGACCGCGGTGTGAAGGTTCCACAGGGCAAGGGCGTCAAGGATCACGACGGCGACACTTAGCACAACCATGATCGTCATCTTCGTCCGGCTGTCGCCCCTGTATCGTCGGAATCGGAAGAACATGACGGCGAGGCAGGGAAGCGAAAGACCGACGAAGATCAGGGTTGAGACCTGCTCGTCCGGCAGATGCCCGTAGTCGTGATACTGAGCGGACTTTAACCACGCGAACGCGGCGCAAACGATCGCGAACAGGGGAGCGAGCCGCAACCAATCTATCCGCCGGCGAGGAGTTTCAGCGGAGGCGTAGTCGATGACGTCCGGCTGCATGTGGATAACGTAAGGCCGTTGAGCGGCCGCGGCGGCGCACAGGCGACGCTAGACCGCAAGTGAACTATGCCGCCGCGCGGTCCGCTCCAATGGCGGGTTATGCCCTCGGCCGGTACCGCTGCGCGAACCGCCAGGACTGGAACAGCGGGATGAGGATAAACACCAGCGGCGCGAACCCGAGCACGAGCGTCAGGGCGGTGTTTGATTGCAGCGGCAGGAAGAACGAGATGACTCCGACGATGACGAGGGGGACGGACCAGACCGCCAGACGCTTGCCGCCGAACCGGTTGATTGCAAACCACGCCTCATCCGACTGGAATGACCCCCGGAAGCGGACCCCGTAAACCTCGTTGCGGCCGACGCGGCCGCGGATGAGCGGGATCGACAGGACAATGCAGAGAAGTCCGGCGAGTGTCCAGCTGATGCCTATCGTGATCGCTACAGCGTCCATGTCGCCTCCGAGGGCATAACGGACCGACGTTCAGCGGCCGGGCGGGC
>DASQDR010000138.1:0-38584 GCA_035634055.1 Tepidisphaeraceae bacterium
CGCCGCCGGCGAGCATTGCCGCGGCAAGGATCAGGCGTTTCAAGGTAAGGCGTCCCATCATAAAAACATGAGCAGGCGCGCCGGCCTGACGCCACTTGATACCGCCGGGCGGCCCGGATGTTCGATCCCTCTCCCAGCGCACCGGCGCGAGGGAGAAAAGCATGACCAAGCTGGCCCGAAACTTCTATGCCCGCGACGCCGCCACCGTCGCGCGCGAGCTGATCGGTACGATCCTCGTGCGCGGCGACAAGCGCGGGCGGATCGTCGAAACCGAGGCCTACGTCGGCGCGCATGACCTCGCCTGTCACGCGGCCAAGGGACGCACCCGCCGCACCGAGGTGATGTTCGGCCCCGCCGGGCACGCGTACGTCTACTTCATCTACGGCATGCACGACATGCTGAACATCGTCACCGGTCCGGTGGGGGACGCGCAGGCGGTCCTCGTGCGCGCCGCCGAGCCGCTGGAGGGCTGGGCCGCCGACCTTTCCGGCCCGGGCAAGTTGGCGCGCGCCTTCGACATCAAGGTGAAGCGCGACAACGGGCTGGACCTGACCGAGAAGGATCTCTTCATCCTGCACGATCCCAGGGCGCGTCCAACGATCCGCATCACGCCGCGCATCGGCGTCGCCTATGCACGTCAGTGGCAGCACGAACCCCTGCGCTTCATCGACGCCAACAGCCCCCACGTCTCCGGCCCGCGCGCGCTCCGTGGCTTGGTCCCGTTGGAGAATCCACGCAGAACAGGGAAACCGACGACATCGGCTGCCCGCCGCCAACGTGCGGGCCAGATGCCCAAGCCCCAATAGGACGACGGTCTGACGTCATGGCCTTGGCGTGACCGAACCCAGCACGACCGGCCTTCTCGCGCCGGTCACGCTGGGAATGTTCGATGGGATGGCGTCGAGCGTGGCGGCGCCGAGGAGGGCGAAGGCGATCGCCTCCTTCGCCTGCGCGGGCACGCCGAAGGCGTCGGTGCGGTGGACGGGGAGCTTGGTCGCCGCGGCGATCTCCTGCATCAGGCGCGAATTATCGACGCCGCCGCCGCTTGCGATGATCTCGTCCGGGCGGCGCGGCAGGTGGGCGAGCGCGAGCTCGACGCCGAGGGCGGCCATCATGGAGGCGGTCGCCATTTGGTCCGGCAGCGGCATCGCGGCGTGGCCGAGCTGGTCGCGCGTGCGCTCGTACATCGCGATCATCTCCGGGATATCAGCCGACTTGGGCGGCGGGCGGAAGACGAACGATGAACCGCGGATGGCGGCGAAAGCGGTGGGGAAATCTGCCCGCCCTCGCATGGACATGGCGCCGTCGCGGTCGAGGCCGCCGGCGACGCCGTGCTGGCGGGCGAGGTGGTCGATGACGCAGTTGGCCGGGCCGGTGTCGAAGCCGATCACGTCGCGCGGCGAGCCGCCCGCCGGCAGCCAGGTGATGTTGGCGATCCCGCCGAGGTTGAGCAGCACGCGGTTCTTGCCTGCGTCGCGAAAGAGCAGGTAATCGGCGAAGGGGACGAGCGGCGCGCCCTGCCCGCCGGCGGCGAGATCGGCGCGGCGAAAATCGCTCACCACCGCGCACCCGACCTCCGCGGCCACCAGCGCGGGGTCGAACCACTGGACCGTGTCCGGCGGTTCGTGGAACAGCGTCTGCCCGTGCGCCGCGACGGCACAAAGCTCGGCCGAACTCAAGTTCGCCGCGGCCAGCGCTTCGTTCACGGCGGCCGCGCAGGTGAGGGAAATCTCCCGGCCCATCGTGGCAAGCTGGCGCAGGAATGCTGCGGGCGTGGCAACGGCGCCGTCGGGTCGGCGGAACGCAAAGATCTGCTCGCGAAGTTGTGTCGGGTACGCGCGGTGATGGTGCAACAGCAGGCGGGCGGTCATGTCCGCGCCGTGCTCGCTGCTGCTGGTGCCACTGGAACCGCTGTCGCTGCGGTTGCCGCGGGCAACCTCGACGATCGCGACGTCGACGCCGTCGGCGCTGGTGCCGCTCATGGCGCCGGCGACGAGCCGCGTCGTTGCCGGCGCTTGCCCCGGCGTAGGGTGCGTCACAGTGGCCACGCCCGCGAGCTTATCGGACGAGTTGCGTCTCGCCAAAACCGAAAAGGCGCGGGTATAATTCCCCCCGGGCAGCCGGCCGTCGGCACCGCGCGCGGGCGCGGCGTGGCGCGCGGGGCGCCATGTGCATGTCTGAGCTGTGCAGCCGGCGGCGCGGGGCGAGCCGCCGGCGCGGGAAGTAGAGGCGACGATGGCCGAGAAGAAGCCGAAGAAGGACCAACCCAGCGACGCCGACACGAGCGGCACCGCCACCGCGAAGCCGAAAAGGGCGAGCAAGCCCAAGCCCAAGCAGAAGCCGCCGCAGATGCTCCCGCCGTGGAAGGTGCTGCTGCACAACGACGACAAGAACGAGATGATGTACGTCGTCAGCACCATCCGCGAGCTGACGACCCTCAACGAGCAGGACGCCAAGCAGCGCACCGTCGAGGCCCTCGAGACCGGCGTCGCGCTGCTGGTCACCACGCACACGGAACGGGCCGAGCTGGACAAGGACCAGTTCGACAGCAAGGGGCTGACGGTGACGATCGAGCCGGCGGAGAAGTAGCCCCGCGGCCAGCTCCGGGGCCAGCTCCAGCCACGGCAGTTCAGGATTGAAAACGACGACGATGGCGCCGACGCGGGTCGGCGCCTTCTCTTTTGCGCGGGCAAGCGGGCGGCTGGCCAAGGCTTCAGGGCGGACCGATCCGCCCGTCGCGCCGGCGAGTCCGGCGGCGTGATCGCGTCGGCGCCGGTGTGACGGCGCCGCGCTCACGCGAACTCGCACTTGCGCTTCATCGCCTTGCGCAGCAGCACGAGGTACTCGCGGGCGGAGATGTCGATGCAGCCGAACTGCTTGAGGTGCGGGGTGGTCGCCTGCGTGTCGAGCAGTTCGAACCTGCGGGTCCGAAGGCGCTCGACGAGGTGGACGAGGGCGACCTTGCTGGCGTTGGGGCGCGCGTGAAACATGCTCTCGCCGAAGAAGGCGGCGCCCAGGCTCACGCCGTACAACCCGCCCGCCAGCAGCCCGTCCTGCCAGCACTCGACGCTGTGGGCGAAGCCGAGGTGGTGCAGGCGGACGTAGGCGCGGATCAGCTCCTCGTTGATCCAGGTGCCGTCGTCGCGCCGCGCGTCGGCGCAGGCGCGCATGGTGGCCTCGAAGTCGTGGTTGACGCGGACGTCGAACTTCCCCTGCTTGACGAGCTGCGCGAGGTTGCGCGGGACGTGAAACCCCTCCAGCGGAAAAATGCCGCGCGGGTCGGCGGTGTACCAGCGGACGGTCCCATCACGGTCGGCCATGGGGAACGCGCCCTGCGCGTAGGCCGAGAGGAGGGTTTCGGGATCGAGTGGGACCGATCGGGGCACGCGGGGGATTTTAAGTCGGGATCTTGTGTCGTGTCGCGGGGAAGCGCGGTCGCGCCAAGGTGAGATTTTTCCGCCGACGCGCCGCCGCTCTCCGCCCGACAGCGCCCGACGCGCGAGTGCCGTCCGGGACCCCCGTTGGCGTGGGCAATTAGCGGCTGCCTGCGCAACGCCTGCGCGATACATCCGCGCGATAACTCGCCGCACCGCGACACGCAGCGGGCGACGCGCAGCGCGCGACGCGCAGCGGGCGACGCGCAGCGGCGACGCGCAGCGGGCGACGCGCGCGGGCGCGCGTCCCGGGGGCCTACTTGAATCCCTTGCGCCGCTGCCGGCTGTAGCGGTGCAGGGCGTCCTCGATGATCGGGAAGGCGGCGCTGGCGGGCTGGATCGCATCCACCTCCACCACTTTTCCCTCCAACTGGGTGTAGTCCTGGAAGAACCGCCGCAGCATTGTCAGGCGGTGCGGCGGCATCTGAATGGCCTCGTGGTAGCTGTTGAACTCCGGGTCCTCGGTGGCCACCGCGATGATCTTGTGGTCCTTTTCCCCCTGGTCGATCATCGTCATCAGCCCGATCGTGCGGGCGTGGATGAGCGTCAGCGGCACGACGGTTTCCTGGCACAGCACCAGCACGTCCAGCGGGTCGTTGTCCTCCGCCAGCGTCTGCGGGATGAACCCGTAGTTGGCCGGGTAGTAGACCGCCGAGTAGAGCACGCGGTCGAGCATGATCAGCCCGGACTGCTTGTCCAACTCGTACTTCACGCTGGAGCCAAACGGAATCTCGATGATGGCGTTGAACTCCTGGGGGATCTCCTCGCCAGGGGTGACGTCGTGCCAGGGGTGGATCATGACAACCGCTTCGCTTTCTCTCGCTCGCTCTTCCGCTCGCTCGATTCGGTTCGGGCGGCCGCGCTGGGGCCGCGCGCGCGGGCGGAAAAGGGTGCCGCGTAGCGATTGTATCGACGCCGCGGACGGGGGGAATGATCGCTGATTACGGAAAGCGCCAGGAACCGGCGAGGCCGCGCGCGCGCGGGTGCGTGCGTTGCGCGCCCAGTGACCGTCCCGGTGGCCGCGGCTCAGGCGGTCCGATAAAGGTCGAGCTCCGCGTCGTCGTGCAGGATGCGGAAGGCGTCGCGCACCTGCTGGTGGCCGACCTGGAGGAGGAAGTTGCTGCGCGTCCCGAAGCTCTTGGCGCCGAGGATGAAAAAGCCGGGCTCCGGGTTCCGCAGCGCCTCGGGCCCGATGGCTGCGCCGGCGGCAAGGCAGTCGCCGCCGCCGCTGGCGCCGGCCATCAGCGCGGTGGCGAGCTTCATCGGCCCGGCGGTGGCGTAGCACTGGTGGACCTGGAGCTGCTCGTAGATGGACGCGTCCGGGGCGTAGCCGACCAGCGCTACGACCTCGTCCACCACCAGTGCCATGTCGGTCTCAACGTAGCGCAGCGTCACGCCAAACTGCGCGCCCGCGTCGATCCGCTCGAGCGTGCAGTTCCCGAGGTACTGGAGCCACTCCGGCGGGTGGTTGGCCAGCTCGAGCGAACCTTTGACCAGGCTGGCCCGCGCCGGAAGCGAATCGTCGTGGATCGCTTCCAGCGCTTGCCCGACCCGGCGGATGGCCCAGCTCACGCGCGTGCGCGGGTCCTCGCGGTGCAGGCGACCCAGCCCGTGCAGCACCGTGGCGGCGGAGTAGCCGGCGCCCAGCAGCAGCGTGTGCCGGCCGGCGAAGTGCTCGCGGTCGGCGCCGAGCACGTCGGGCAGGCGGTACCAGACGCGCGGCTCGGCCGCCCGCTCGCCCGGCGCGGGGATTCCGCCGCGGCCGGCCCAGCGATGGTGGCCATAGGTGCCCGAGCAGTCGAGGACCACGTCCGCCCGCTCGACGCGCTCGGCCCCGCCGGCGCCGCTGTCGCGAACAAGGATTCGAAACGGCGACGCCGCGCGGTCCGCCTTGCCGATGGCGTCGCCCTTGGCGAAGTCATCGCGCCCGATCGCCACCCCTTGCGAGCCGGTGCGGATCGAATCGGAGAGCGTCGCCGCCAGCGGAAGGAGGTACGTCTCGCGCAGCTCGTTGCCGGTGGGGCAGATCTTCTGGTCCGGCATGCCACGCCCGATCGCCCGCCAGCCCAGCGGCGTGGTGTTCATGCCCCACGGGGAGAACATGGCGACGAAGCCCCACGATCGCACCGCGTCGGCGACGTCGCGCTGCTCAAGGACGATCACGTCGTGCCCCAGCGCCCGCGCGTACGCCGCCGCCTCCAGCCCGATGGGGCCGGCGCCGACGATGGCGATCCGCCTGGCGGTGCTACGCGGGTTCACCGGCGGCCCTCCTCGGCTCGCGCGACAGCCAGATGCCCAGTTCGTACAGCAGGATGAGCGGCCCGGTGAGCAGCACCGTCGCCGTGATCGTGTCGCCGGGCGTGATGGTGGCGGACAGCACGGCGATGCCGAAGTAGACGTACTGCCGCGCGCTCTTGAGCGTCTCGCGTTCCACGATCCCCACGCGCACCAGCGCCAGCACCACCAGGGGCATCTGGAAGCTCAGGCCGAACGTCACCAGCATGCCGACGACCAGGTTGATGTAGTCCGGCAGCTTGTAGTCGGTGGCGATGAGCTGATCGGCGCTGAAGCGGATGACGCGGACCTCGCCGCCGAGCATCGCCTCAAGGCGGTGCATCGACTGGTTGTACCACCACTGCCCCTCGGCCGGGCGGTGAGGCGTGTTGGGCACGATCTGGAGGAACGTCGGCTGCGTGGTCGGCTGCGTCGCCCCCGCCACCGCGCCCGCCACCGCCACCGGCGGCGCCGGCGGCGGGCCGGTATCCAGCGGCAGCGGGACGCCGATGGTGAAGGCGATGAAGAACTCCAGCGTCCACGGCAGCACGAAGTAGTAAACGAACAGCATCCCGGTGATTAGCAGCGTGATGCTCAGCGGCACGTAGCGCGTCACGTACTTCCGCTCGTGCGGATAAAGCCCGGCGGCGATGAATTGCCAGAACTGCCAGACGATCCACGGCGACGCGATGGCGGCGGCGGAGATCAGGCTGATGTTCAGGTACGACGCGAAGACGTCCGGCACCTGGTCGGAGTGCAACTGCGGCGGCAGGCCGAACTTCTTCAGCGTCTCGGTGAGCGGGCGGCAGAAGACGGAGAAGATCACCGTCCGCCCGTAGTAGAGGCAGAAGCAGGCGGCGACGACGAAGCCGATCAGCGCCAGCACCAGCCGGCGGCGCAGGTCCTCGAGGTGCTCCCCGACGGTCATGCGGAACTCGTCGGGGTCGAACTGCTTGTTCGGCTCGGCGGCGGCGCTGCCGGAGCCCATGAACGTCGTGAGCGGCATGGTGCCGCCATTGTACGGAGCAAAAAGAGCAGGGGCGACAGCACGTGCTCGCCCCTGCTCCCACGAATGATTGGTGTCGCCGCGGCCATGCCGGGCACGTCGCGCGCCCCACGCGCCGCAGCGCGCCGCGCGTCTCGCGCTCAGGCCGCCGGAAGGGGATCGAACGCGACGGCGATGCGATACCCGCCGGCGGGGCTGGGGTCGCAGCGGACGATGCGGCCGTAGGCGTCCCACCCGCGGGCCGGGCCCTGCGGCGGGAAGAAGACCGTGATCCGCTCGCCGCGCGGCACCGGGCGGTCGCTCATCGCGCCCAGCCCGCCGATCGAGACGTCCTTCAGCATGAAGCTGAGCTGCGGCTGCTGGCGGGCGTCGACCGAATGATCGAGGCGGCGGCCCTCGACGCGGCCGTTCACGTCCTTGCGGGGAAACACCCGCCGCTCCGCGCCGCCCTCGCCCGTGAGGCTCAGCGTCAGACTTGGCATCATCGCGACCATTTGCGCACTCCCGTATGATGTGGCCCTCGGGAGCCCTCTGGCGGAGCGTCCCGTCTAACACCCATTGCATCGGCCACACAGGCGGCAGGGTTTACGTAGGTTGTCAGCGCGGCGGTTAAAAAATCGCGCGGGCGCATCGGGCGCCTTCACCGGGAGCGGCGGCGTGAGCGGATCGGATCGGGCGGGAATCGTCTACCTCGTCGGTGCCGGGCCCGGCGACCCGGGGCTGCTGACCGTCCGAGGGCAGCGTTTATTGGAACGCGCCGACGTCGTCGTCTACGACGCCCTCTCCGACCCGCGCCTGCTGGCGCATTGCCCGCGCGCCCGGCAGATTTACGTCGGCAAGCGCGCCGCCGCCCACTCCTTCGCGCAGGAGCAGATCAACGCGCTGCTGGTGGAGCACGGGCTGGCGGGGAAGCGCGTCGTGCGGCTGAAGGGAGGCGACCCCTTCGTCTTCGGCCGCGGCGGCGAGGAGGCCGAGGCGCTGCGCGCGGCGGGCGTGGCGTTCGAGGCGGTGCCCGGCGTCACCGCCGCCATCGCCGCCCCCGCCTACGCCGGCATCCCCGTCACCCACCGCGACTTCAACTCCAGCTTCACGTTGATCACGGGTCACGAAAAAGAAGAGCAGTACCAGGACGAGCAAGCGCGGGCGCGCGGCGCCGCCGGGGGCGCGTCCGACATCGACTGGGCGTCAGTCGCCAAGCTCCCGTGCCTGGCGTTCTACATGGGCGTGAAGTCGCTCCCGCGGATCTGCGCGAAGCTGATCGAGCACGGGATGGATCCCGCCACGCCGGCCGCGTCGATCCAGTGGGGGACGACGCCGCGGCAGCGCACGGTCGTCGGCACGATCGCCGACCTGCCGCAAAAGGTCGTTGAGGCGAAGATCGCCCCACCCGCGCTCACGATCGTCGGGCGCGTCGTTGGCCTGCGCGAGACGATGAACTGGTTCGAGCGCCGCCCGCTGTTCGGGCAGACGATCGTCGTCACGCGCACGCGGCAGCAGGCGAGCGATTTGTCGCAGCGGTTGGAAGATCTCGGGGCCGGCGTGATCGAGGCGCCGACGATCGAGGTCCACCCGCCGACCGACGCGTCGCACGTCGATGCGGCGCTGGCCCGGCTGCACGAGTACGACTGGGTCATCTTCACCAGCGCTAACGGGGTGGCCGAGACAAAGCGCAAGCTGCTGCACTTCGGGCTCGACGCCCGCGCGTTCGGCAAGGCGAAGGTGGCGGCGATCGGCGACGCGACCGCCGAGGCGATCCGCCAGCAGCTCTGCCTGAGCGTTGAGCTGTGCCCGGAATCGTTCGTGGCCGAGGCGCTGGCGGACGCGCTGGTGGAGCGGGGTGCGAGCGGGCGGAATTTCCTGATGCTGCGCGCCGACATTGCCCGACCGGTCCTGCGCGAGCGGCTGGACGCGGCGGGGGCGGCGGTGGTGCACGACGTGGCGGTCTACGAAACCAGGCGGGCGGCGTCGCTTCCGCCGCACCTGCTCGACGCGCTCGACGAGGCGCGCGTCACCTGCGTGACCTTCACCAGCAGCAGCACCGCGACGAACTTCGTCGAGCTGCTCGGCCCCGACTACCGCGCCAAGCTCTCGGGCGTGAAGCTCGCCAGCATCGGCCCGATCACCACGCAAACCCTGCAACGCCTGGGGCTTCAGCCCGCCGTGCAGGCGGACCGCTACAACGTTGAAGGGCTGGTGGCGGCGATCCAGCAGCACGCCGCGCGACCAGCAGGGGTCTCCACGTGATGCGAAAGTGGCTGGGCCGGCTCGCCTTCTCGTTCGTCATCCTCGCCGCCGTCTTCGCGTACGAGGGCCGAAGGGCCGCGCGCAACGGCGCGTCGCCCACGCTCTACTACGCCGGCGCGGCCGTGATCGGCGCGCTGGGCATCACCGGCCTGCGCGAACGGCACCGGACGCGCGGTGACGACCTGCGCGACCGCCACCTCCGGGATCCCCGCGGCCGTGACGACGGCTGATCGGCGGCGCGGGTCGCCTCCATCACGGCAGCCAGCCGCTCTTCCATCATCGTTCCGCTGCCGCGGCGAGCGCTCCGGCACGATACCCAAGCCACGCGGTTTGCCATTCAGCCGCTCGTTCCATTTATTCCGCTGCCGCGGCGAGCGCTCGCGGGGACGCCCGAGCCACTTGAAGGTCGCGCGCCGGTTACACCACAGCGCGATACCAATTCACCGTCGCGCGAAGGCCGGCCTCAAAGCCGACAACCGGTTGGTACGCCAGCACGTTTCGCGCGTGCGACAAATCAGCCAGCGAGTGCCGCACGTCGCCGGCACGCGCGGGGTGGTGGACGGGCGTGAGGTCGGGGCGGTCGAGGGCTTCGCGCATCACGCGGGCCAGGTCCATCAGCGTCACGCGCTCGCCGCAGGCGACGTTAATTACCTCGCCCCCCAGGGGCGTCTCGTGGCGGGCGGCCAGCAGGTTGGCGTGGACGGCGTTGTGGACGTAGGTGAAGTCGCGCGACTGCCCGCCGTCGCCGAAGATCAGCGGCCGCTTCCCCTGGAGCATCGCCTTGGCGAAGGCGGCGATCACGGCGGCGTAGGCGCTGTCGGCGCCTTGCCGCGGGCCGAAGATGTTGAAGTAGCGCAGCGCCGCGGTGTCCACGCCGTAGCAGTTGGCCCAGGCGCGCATCAGCCCTTCGCCGGCGACCTTGCTCGACGCGTAGGGGCTGAGCGGCTGCGGCGGCATCGACTCGACCTTCGGCAGCACCTCGCTGTCGCCGTACGCGCTGCTGCTGGCGGCGAAGGTGACGCGGCGGACCTTCGCGCTCGCGGCCGCCTCCAGAACGTTGAGCGTGCCGGTGACGTTGACGTCGTAAAAATCCCGCGGGCGCTCGACGCTCAGCGGCACCGACGCCATCGCCGCCTGGTGGAAGACGTAGTTGACTCCCGCCATCGCCCGCGCCACGGCCGCGCGGTCGAGGATCGAGCCCTGGACGAACTCGGCGCCGGGAAACAGCGCGAGGTTCTCGCGGTGCCCGGCGGAGAGGTCATCGATCACGACGACCGACGCCCCGAGCGCCACCAGCGCCTCGACGAGGTGCGAGCCGATGAACCCCGCGCCGCCGGTGACGAGCGCGCGCGCCCCGGAGAACGCATCGCCGTGCAACCGCCGCCAGTCCGTCGTCAGCTCCATGGGCCGGGGAGTTTATGCCAGCCGCCGGTAGAGGGCGAGCGTCTGCTTGAGTTGGCGGTCAAAGGTGAAGTGCCCGCGCACGTGCGCCGCCGCCGCGGCCCCCATCTCGCGCAAGCGCGCGGGCGGCAGCGAGAGCATCTCGACGGCGGCGGCGACGAAGGCGCGGCGGTCGATGGGCGTCGATCGGCCGGTCACGTCCTCCACGATCAGCTCGCGCGTCCCGGCGGTGCGCGTGCGGATGACCGGCACGCCGACCGCCATCGCCTCGGCGGAGACGAGCGAAAATCCTTCGCGGATCGACGGCAGGAGCAGCGCGTCGGCCGCCCGGTAGACCGGCAGCGGGTCGCGGTGCCCCAGGAGGTGCACGCGGCGGCGAAGACCGGCGGCGTCGATTGCCGCCCGCAGCGCCGGCTCGTGCGGCCCCTCGCCGGCGAGCAGCACGTGCAGGTCGGAAAGCTCGCCGGCGACGTCGAGAAGCCACTCCTCGTTCTTCGGGTAATCCAGCCGACCGACAAACGCCGCGACGCGCGCATCCGGCGGCAGGCCGAGGGAATGGCGGGCGTCGCCGCGTGCCGTGTCGTCAGCCGGCGGATACTTGCTCGGGTCAATCCCGTGCGGAACGACGCTGACGCGGTCGGGGGCGACGCGGCCGTCCTCGACGACCCATCGCCGCGCCTCTTCCGATGCCACGTGCGTATGGTCGCCGAAGTCGCTCAACATGCTCCACGGCCAGCGCAGCGTCAGGTCCGATAAATGGACGGTGTAGAGGATCGGCAACGGGCGTCGCCGCTGGACGCGCCGCGCGACCAGCGTGGGGCGGCGGTAGTGCGTGTGGATCACGTCCACCGGGTGGGCGGCCAGCCAGTCGAGCAGCGTGTGAGATGCCTTCCAGAGCGCGGCCGGCCCGCCCTTGAGCGGGGCGTCGATCCACGGGATCGGCGAGCGCTCGAACAGCCAGTGCCACGCCCCGCGTTGCCCGGCGACGGCAACGCTGTGCCCGCGCGCGATCATGGCAGTCGAGAGATCGTAGATGTAGCGGCTCAACCCGCCGGCGTCGGAGCCGGCGGTCAGGTGGAGAATGCGTAACGGGCGGTCGGGGTCGCGCATGTCACATTCCGCGGCGCCGCGGTCGCGGGCGCTTCATCGGCCGGCGTGCGACCGATAACATGGTCGCCCGGCGGGAGAACGTGCCACCGAAGTGGCAAGCCCGCGGCGGGAGCCGATAGTTCATCGGACCGCGGCGCGCGGTTCTCGCAGAGAAGGTTTGAATTGCACCCCATGACCGAAGCGTCAACCGACAGCTCGCACGTCAGCACGCCCGCGCCCGAGGTCGCGGCGGCGCCCGCCCCCGCGCCGCCACCGCCGCGTCGGCCGGGGACGGTGGACGTCCTGATCCAGACGCACAACGAAGAGCTCAACCTTCCTTACACGCTGGCCAGCGTGGCCGGTTGGGTCAACCGCGTGTTCGTCGTCGATTCCGGCTCGACCGACCGCACGAAGGAGATCGTCGAGCAGCACGGCGCCACGTTCGTCCACCACGCCTGGGAAGGGTACGCCGGGCAGAAGAACTGGGCGCTGGACAACCTCCCGTGGGAGAGCCCGTGGATCCTGATCATTGACGCCGACGAGGCGGTCAGCCCCGGGCTGCGCGAGGAGATCCTCAACGTCGTTGCCCGCCCGGTCGAGCAGGTGCGGCACGTCGGGTTCTACATCAACCGCGTGCTCATCTTCATGGGCCGGGAGATCCGCCACTGCGGGTACTTCCCGAGCTGGAACCTCCGCTTGTTCCGCCGGAACTTCGCGCGCTACGAGCAGCGCGACGTTCACGAGCACATGATCACGTCGGGGTCGACTGGCTACCTGAAGAACTTGCTGATCCACGAGGACCGCCGCGGGCTGGAGCACTTCTTCGCCAAGCACAATCGTTACTCGACGCTGGAGGCGCGCGAGATCTACGCGTCGCGCGACCGCTGGCCGGGGCTGCGCGAGTTCTTCACCGACCGCAACGCCCGCCGACGGTTCATCAAGGCGCGGGTGGTGCCGCAGCTCCCGCTGCCGTGGGTCTGGCGGCTGTTCTACATGTACGTGCTGCAGCGCGGCTTCCTCGACGGGCAGGCGGGCTGGGTGCTGTGCAACTTCATCAGCTCGTACGAGTTCTTCATCCACGCGAAGTACCTGGAGTTGCGGCGGCTCAAGGGTCGGGACAAGCGGATCTTCGACGGCCTGAGCCTGCCGGAAGGAAACCTGTCCGCCCAGCGCGCCGCCGCGCGGCTGGCGAAGCCGGCGGATGCCGCGGCGCCGGCGGGCGCGGCATTGCCCGCCGGTGCGATCAGCGCGCCGCTGCGCGCGACGACGCCGCAGGCGGCCGTGGCCGACGACGCGCCGCCGCCGCCGGTGTCGTCGCTGCCGCTGTACCCTCGCTCCTCGCCCGCCGGGGCGGGGCCCGGGGCCTCCCCGAGCGGCAAGGTGCCGGTGTCGGTCATCATCCCGACGCTGAACGAGGCGCGAAACCTCCCGCGCTGCCTCGATCACCTCCAGTGGGCCGACGAGGTGGTGATCGTGGATTCCGGATCCACCGACGACAGCGAGCGCATCGCCGCCGCCTACGGCGCGACCATCGTGCAGTTCCAGTGGAACGGGCACTACCCGAAGAAGAAGAACTGGGCCCTGCGGCACGCGCCGCTGAAGCACGACTGGGTGCTGATCGTCGACGCCGACGAGTGGATCACCCCCGAACTGGCCGAGGAGATCGCTCGCGCGGTGCAGAACCCGGGCGAGAACGTCGGGTATTACGTCAATCGCAAGTTCATCTTCATGGGCGGGTGGATCCGCCACTGCGGCTACTACCCGAGCTGGAATTTGCGGCTGATCAAGCGCGGGTTCGGCGAGTACGAGCAGATGACCGGGATCGGCAACACCGGCTCGGGCGACAACGAGGTCCACGAGCACGTCATCGCCCGCGGGCCGGTCAGCTACCTCGACAACGACATGCTCCACTTCGCCTTCCCCAACATCCACACGTTCATGGAGAAGCACAACCGCTACAGCAACTGGGAGGCGGCGGTGCAGTTCCGGGGGCAGGAGAACGGCTCGGCGGTGGTGACCAATGAGCAGTTGGCGAAGAACCGGCGGCTCAAGCGCTGGTCGCGCTACCTCCCGTTCCGCCCGACGCTGCGGTTCCTCTACAGTTACATCTGGCGCGGCGGCTTCCTAGACGGCCACCCGGGCTACGTCTTCTGCCGGCTGCTGGCGATTTACGAGTACCTTTCGGTGGCGAAGTATTACGAGCTGAAGCGGGCGGAGGAAGATCAGCACAGCGCGAAGAAGCTCAGCGCGGTGCCGTCGCTGCACCTGACGGGTCAACGATAGCGACTTCCCGCCCCGCGCGCGGGCGGGGCGGCGGTGAGTGCTGGAGGCGATCGACGCGCGAAGAAGAGAACCGAAGCATGGCAGAATCGCACCTGACCGAACGGGCCGAGTACGACGCGCGCTGGGCGGGCGCCCAGAGCGGCCAGTGCGGGTACTCGGCGGAGAACATCGGCTACACGCCCAACTTCCTGCGCTTCATGGACGCCGGCCTCGCCGGGCTGCCCACGCCCGTGCGGGCGCTGGAGGTCGGCTGCGGCGACGGGTTCTTCACCGGCCAGCTGGCCCAGCGCGGCTGCGACGCAACGGGCATCGACCTCTCCCCGGTCGGCGTCGAGGCGGCGCAAAAGCGCTTCCCCCACGCGCGCTTCCAGGTGCACGACCTTACCCAGCCGATGCCCTTCCCCGATGGCAGCTTCGACTTCATCGGGTGCTCCGAGGTGCTCGAGCACCTCTTCTCCCCGCTGGCGGTGCTGGAGGAAATGCGCCGCGTGCTCCGCCCCGGCGGGCGGGCGCGGCTGACCGTGCCGTACCACGGGCTGATCAAGAACCTGGGGATCGCGCTGTTCGCCTTCGAGCGCCACTATGATCCGACCTACCCGCACATCCGCTTCTTCACGCGGAAGTCGCTGGCCGACCTGGTTCGCCGCGCGGGGCTGACGGTGGAATCGGTCGGAGCGTGCGGGTCGAATCTGGGCATGCGCGACCTGCTGGTCAAAACCAACATCCTGCTGGCCGCCCGGCGGGATTGAAGCGGGGACCGCGTGCGTGCGTGCGTGCGTGCGGCGCCGGAGACGCACGATGGACTGCTGGCCGCGGCGACGGAGAGATATCGCCACATCCCCATGAAGATCACCATCGTCACAGGCCCGTTCTACCCCGTCCCGCCCGCGCCGTGCGGTGCGGTCGAGCGGCTGTGGCGCGACCTGGCCGAGCGGTTCGCGCGGCTGGGGCACGACGTGACGGTCCTCTGCCGCCACTGGCCCGGGCAGGCGCAGGACGAGACGGTCGCCGACGTGCGATACGTTCGCCGCACGCGCATGAGCCACACGAGGTCGATCTACTTCGACCTGGTGCAGGACCTGTGGTACTCGCTGCGGATGCTGCTGCACCAGCCGCGCTCGGACGTGACGGTGACCAACGTCTTCTGGCTCCCCGCGCTGCTCCGCCTGCGGCGGCGGCGTGCCGGCGCGAGTGTGGTGAACGTGACCCGCTGGCCGAAGCGGCAGCTGAAGCTGTACACGCGCGCCGCGCGGCTGGCGGCGGCGTCGGGGGCGATCCGCGACGAGATCGTGAGGCAGACGCCGGACGTCGCGCCGCGGGTCAAGGTGCTGCCCAACCCGATCGACGCCGACGTCTTCACCCCGCCGACTGCGCCGCGCGACCGCCGCGCGGGCAGCGGCACGATCCTGTACACCGGCCGCGTCCACCCCGAGAAGGGCGTTCACCTGCTGGTCGACGCCTTCCGCGCGCTGGCCGGCGAGTTCCCGGACCTGCGCCTGCGGATCATCGGTGCCACCAGCATTGCCGCCGGCGGCGGGGGGGCGGAGTACGTCGAGTCGCTAAAGCGGCGGGCGGGCGGGCTCCCGGTTGATTTGGTCGAGCCGATCTACGAACGCAGTGCGCTGGCCGACGAGCTGCGGGCGGCGCACTTCTACTGTTACCCGTCGGTCGCGGCGCACGGCGAGGCGCTGCCGGTCGCGCCGCTGGAGGCCATGGCAACGGGGCTCGCGCCGGTCGTGTCGGCGCTGCCGGTGTTCCGCGATTACGTTGATGCGGGGCGCACGGGGTTCGTCTTCGACCACGCCGACGAGGGAGAAGGCGCCACCGCGAACCTGGCGGCGGCGCTGCGGCAACTGGTCACGTCGCCGGCGCTGGCCGAGGAGGCCGGCGCGGCGGCTTCGCGCGAGGCGGCCCGTTTCGGCTACGACAGCGTCGCCCGCGTCTGGCTCGACGATTTCGAGCAACTCGTGCGGGCGCAGGCGCGGGCCCCCGGCGCAGCAGGTGCGTCGACAAGTCGACCGGCGGGCACGCCGGATGCTGCGGTTGCTCCTGCGCGTGCGCCCGCGCGGCGCGCTCCGGCGGCGGCATCGTCGTCGTCGGCGGCGGCCGCGTCACCGTCCAACGCGGAGGGGAAGTGACGCGCATGACGAATCGCCGCCTCACCGTGTTGCAGCAGGACGGGGCCTTTGCCTCCCCGTGGTCCGTCCGCGCCCGCCTGCGCGTGCTCCTCTGGTCCGTCGTGTACGCGGCGCTTTTTCGCCCGACCCCCAAGCTGATGCTCCGCTGGCGGCTGGTGCTGCTGAAGCTCTTCGGCGCGCGCATCGAGGGCCGACCCTACGTTGCCAGCTCGGCGCGCGTGCGCATGCCGTGGAACCTGACGCTGCGCCACCGCGCGTGCCTCGGCGAGCACGCCGAGTGCTACAACCTCGGGCCGATCGAGCTCCGCGAGCGGTGCACGATCGCGCAGCACGTTTATCTTTGCGCCGGCACGCACGACATCACCACGCTCGACCTGCCGCTGGCGGTCGGCCCGATCGTGATCGGCGCCGATGTGTTCGTCGGCGCCAAAGCGTTCGTGCTGCCGGGCGTGATCGTCGGCGACGGCGCCGTGGTCGGCGCGGCCGCGGTGGTGACGCGCGACGTGGAGCCGTGGACCATCGTCGCCGGCAACCCGGCCAAGCCGATCGGCTCGCGGGTGCTGCGCCCGGCGCTCGCCCGCGGCGCCACCGCCGACGCCGCGACGCCGATCGGTGCGCGCGGGGTGGCGATTGACGACGGCGGCAACGCCGGTTCGGCCGTCACCGTGACCGGCGGCGGCGCCAATCCCGGCATGGCCGGCACGGTGACCGGCGACACGGTGGCGGCGGAGTAGCATGCGCGTTCTCCACGCCATCTCCGGTATCGACCCGCGCAATGGCGGGCCCACGCAGGCGCTGGTCGGACTCACCGCCGCGCAGGTGCGCGCGGCCCGGTTGGACGTCCGCGTGATCTCGACCTGGCAGGAGGACGATGCCCACCAGTCCGCCGAGCGGCTGCGGGCGCTCGGCGTCGGCGTGCGCATGGTCGGGCGCGCGACCGGAAAGCTCTCCCGCCACCCCGAGCTGCGCTCCGCGCTGGAAGCCGAGGTGGCCGCCGCCGATGTCGTCCATGTCCATGCCGTCTGGGAGGAGATGCAGCACCAGGCGTGTCGCGCGGCGCAGCGGCTGGGCAAGCCCTACGTCTTCACGCCGCACGGCATGCTCGACCCGTGGAACATGACCAAGAGCCGGCTGGGCAAGAACCTCTACCTCGCGCTGCGGATGCGGCGGAACCTCCAGTGGGCGGCGGCGCTGCACTACACCACGGAGATCGAGCGCCACGCCGTCGCGCGGATGAAGTTGCGCCCGCCGACGATCGTCGAGCCCCTGGGGCTGGACGTGACGGAATTCGATCGCCTCCCGCCGCCGGGGACCTTCCGCGCCCGTCATCCGATCATTGGCACGCGCCCGATCATCCTGTTCCTCGGGCGGATCCACTACGGCAAGGGACTGGAGGTGCTGGTGCCGGCGGTGGCGAACATGAAGCACCCCGACGCGATGCTGGTGATCGCCGGTCCGGATTCCGCCGGCTACCGCGCCACGGTCGAACAGCTCATCGCCCGCCAGGGCCTGGCCGATCGCGTGATCTTCACCGGCATGGTGCGCGGCGGCGACAAGCTGGCGGCGCTGGTCGACGCGACGGTGCTGGCGCTGCCGAGCTTTCACGAGAACTTTGGGTTGGTGGTGATCGAGGCGCTGGCGGCGGGGACGCCGGTGGTGGTCTCCGACCAGGTGAACCTGCACCCGGAAGTCACGGCGGCGGGGGTGGGCGGAGTGATGCCGCTGGATCCGATCTGTGGCGCCACGGTGCTGGACCGTTGGGTGCATGACTCGGCCCTGCGCGCATCGGCGGCGGGCCGGGCGGCCCGGTTCGTGCGGGAGCGCTACGACTGGAATAAGATTGCCCTCCGCTGGGCGGCGCATTACCAGGACGTGCTGGCGCGCCGGGCCGCGGGGGTCGGGCTTTAACGCGACGGGCTGCCGGGTGGCGATGCGAGTGCTTCACGTGATCAGCGGCGTCGATTCCCGCGCCGGCGGCCCAGCCTTCGCGATGGCGGGGCTCTGCAAGGGGCAGAAGCAGGCGGGGCTCGACGTGGCGGCGCTGGCGACGTTCCGCAAGGGGGAATGGCGCGACGTGGCCGACGACCTTGCACGGTCGGGCGTGAACGTCACGCTGGTCGGCCCGGTGCACGGACCGCTCGCGTCGCACCGCCACCTGCCCGCCACGCTGCGCGCGATGATCCCGTCGCACGACGTGGTTCACGTGCACGGGCTCTGGGAGGACGTGCAGCACCAGGCGGCGCGCGCCTCGCGCCGGCTCGGAAAGCCATACGTGGTCACGCCGCACGGGATGCTCAGCCACTGGAGCCTGCGGCAGAAGTGGCTGAAGAAGAAGCTGTACATGCTGGTGAGGCTGCGGCGGCACCTCAATGGGGCGGCCGGCGTTCACTACACATCGGGCGCCGAGCGCGACGCGGCGGCCGCCCTGAGGCTGCGCCCGCCGGCGATCGTCGAGCCGCTGGGGGTGGACCTGACCGAGTTCGAGTCGCTGCCCGCCGCCGGTGCCTTCCGCGCCCGCCACCGGCAACTGCTGGGCAAGCCCATCGTCCTGTTCCTGGGGCGCATCCACCCGGGCAAGGGGCTGGAATACCTGGTCCCTGCCGCCGGGCAGGCGCAGGCGCGCGACTTTGCGATCGTCGTCATCGGGCCGGACTCCGAGGGGCACCAGGCGGTCATCCAGCGCCAGGCCGAGCAGTGGGGCGTGCAGGATCGCGTGCTTTTCACCGGCATGCTGCACGGGCGGGACCGGATCGAAGCGCTGCGCGACGCCGACCTGTTCGCGCTGCCGAGCGAGCACGAGAACTTCGGCATCGTGGTGGTCGAGGCGCTGGCGGCGGGGACGCCGGTGATCGTCTCCGACGGCGTGGCGCTGCACGAGGAGGTGCGGACGGCGGGAGTCGGCGCCGTGGTGCCGGCGCGGGACGCCGAGGCGCTGGCGCGGGAACTGGATCGATGGCTCGCCGACGGCGCGCTTCGCCGCGGCGCCGCCGCGCGGGCGAGGCCCTTCGTGTGGGAGCGCTTCGGCTGGGGCAAGATCGCGGCGCGATGGGGCGAACACTACTCGCGCATCACGCGGCAAGGGGTCTAGGCATGCGGCTGGTGATCTGCTGGTCCGACATCTCCGGCTACATGGCCGCCTGCTGGCGGGCGCTGGCTGCCCTTCCCGGCGTCGAGGCACACGTGATCGCGACCGAGGCGTCCGGGCGGACGTTCAACAACGACCTCATCGCCGGGCTTCACGTCAAGCTGATTCCTCAGGACCGGCGAGAGGACCTCGACCTGATCCGAGCGCTCGTCCGCGAGCGCCGCCCGGACGTGCTTTACACCTCCGGCTGGTCCAACCCCGCGTATCGCGCGATGGCGGCGTCCAAGGAGTTCCAGGGCGTGCCAAAGTGGATGGGCGTCGACACGCCGTACCTCGGGACCCTCAGGCAGCAGGTGGGCCGCGTGGTTCTGCGGCGGTACGTGGCGCGGATGGACAAGGTGTTCGTGGCGGGGGAGCGCGCCTGGCAGTACCTTCGAGCGCTGGGCGCGCCCGAAGCGAGGCTCCGCCGAGGACTGTACGGTGTGGACCACGAGGCGCTGGCGCCGGCGCACGCGCAGCGCTGTGCCGACCCGCGAGGGTGGCCGAAGCGGTTCCTGTTCATCGGTCGCTACGTGGAGGAAAAGGGGATCCCCACGCTGGTCCGCGCGTATGCGCGGTACCGAGGCTCCGTGAGCGACCCCTGGCCGCTGACCACCTGTGGCGTCGGGCCGATGACGGAACTGCTGCGGGCGGACGGGATCGACGACCTCGGCTTTCGCCAGCCGGCCGAAATGAGAGAGATCATGCTGCGGCACGGGGCGCTGGTGCTGTCCAGCCACTTCGACCCTTGGCCGCTGGTGGTGGTCGAGGCGGCGGCGGCGGGGCTGCCGGTGGCATGCACTGAAGCGTGCGGGTCGGCCGTGGAGCTGGTCCGGCCGTACCACAACGGGCTGACGGTGGCCACGGGCGACCCCGACGCGTTGGCGCGCGCCCTGATCTGGCTGCACGAGCGCCACGCGGAACTGCCGCGGATGGGCGAGCGCGGGCGGGAACTCGCCAGCGGGTACTCCGCCCAAGCATGGGCCCTGCGCTGGACCGAGGCCGCCCGGGAGTCCGCGGGACGCCCGCTCCCGTGAGGGAGTGCATCGCGTCGTGAACCGTGACGGCACGGCACGGGAGACGGCCCCGGCGCGGGCGCGGCGCGGTGGCGGATCCCTAGGCGTCCGTCCGCCGATCGTCGCGCCGTCGCCGCGCCCGCGGTGGCGGCGGGCAGCGGCGCGTTGCCCGCTTCTTACGCCGCCGTTATTGTTCACTCTTCCGCCGCTTGGAGCTATTTCATGGACCCCGAGTCGATGTTTTACGTGCAGTACGGCTGTGGGCTCAGCGCGCCCGAGAGCTGGACCAACTTCGACATCAGCCCCACGCTGCGGCTCCAGAAGGTCCCGCTCATCGGCCGCGCCCTGACGCGCAAGGGCCCCAGCTTTCCGAAGGGCGTGCGCTACGGCGACATCGTCACGGGGCTGCCGCTGTCGCCCGGCTCGTGCAAGGGCGTTTATTGCTCACACGTATTGGAGCACCTCTCGCTGGCGGACTTACGCACCGCCCTGCGGCACACCTTCGAGCTGTTGCGCCCGGGCGGTACGTTCCGCATGGTGCTGCCGGACCTGGAGCTGCTGGCGCGCGAGTACGTCGAGTCGAACGACCCGCAGGCCTCCATGCGGTTCATGCGCGACAGTTGCCTCGGGCACGAGCGCCGCGCGCGAGGCGTCGAGGGCCTGGCCCGCCAGTGGATGGGCAATGCCGCGCATTTGTGGATGTGGGACTTCAAGTCGCTGTCGCACGAGCTGCGGGACGCCGGGTTCGTCGACGTTCGCCGCGCGCAGTTGGGGGACAGCGCCGACCCCCGGTTCCGCGACGTCGAGGACCCGGGCCGGTGGAACCGCAACCTCGGGATCGAGTGCAAGCGCCCCGCATGAGAGACGCGCGTGGCGTAGCGCGACATCGCGTCGCGTTCCGTCCCGTCGCGTCGGCACGCGGGGCCGGCCGGGTCAGCCCCGACGCGGGTTCAGAACTGATCTGCGAAGACCGGCGGAACGTGCGGGTGCCCGTGCGCGTCGAAGGTCTCGTGATCATTGCCCTGCGAGGCCGCGTGTTGCTGCTGCTGCCACTCCGCCGCCGCCGCCACCTCGCTGACCTGCACCGCCTCGCGCACGAAGCGCATCAGGGCGATGTACGCGTAGAGGCAGAACACCTGGAAGGTCATGGTCCCCAACAGGTATCCCTCGAAGATCGCTCCGACCAGGAGCGAGACAAGGCTGGCGGTGATCAGATCAGCCAGCATGACCTCCTCGCCGAGCCGGCGGCGGACGCGCTGCAAGCCAAACAGGCCCCACACGGTCGCGCCCACGAAGAGCGCCAGCGGGAGCAGGCCGATCAGCCCGCTGTTGGCGGCGGTGGAGAGGTAGGAGCTCTCCCCCACGCTCCACATCTCACCGACCTCTCCGGCAAAGGGGTTCTCGAGGAACCGCTCGAACAGTCCGCGCCAAACCTGTGAGCGGGTGTCGCCGCGGATGAACATGCCTGTGATGCTCAGCGTGCTCTCGCTGTAGATCTGGAATGACAGCAGGGTGAACACGCCAATGACGATCGTTGCGCCCAACATCCGGCCGATGCGCGCGCGGAACACGAGCCCGAGCCCGATCACCGACATCAACAGGCCGGTGCGCGAGCCGGTCCAGACGAGGAACACCAGCAGCAGGGCGATGATCGTTCCGGTTGCCAGTCGCAGCAGCTTGTACTCGCCGCGGCGGATCAGCAGGTAGCAGCCGGCGGGCAGGACGCCGGTAATGAGCAGCGCCGCCTGCTGCGGGTTGCCCGTCGTGCCGAACAGGCGATTGCCGCGCACGATGGCCCCGCGGTTCACCGCCAGCTGGAGGCAGGTGGCGAAGGTGAAGACGATCCCCGTGAAGAAGATGCAGCGGACCAGGGTGCGCGCATCGCCCCAGTCCTGCAACCAGCGGCCGAGGCCCACGGCCATGACGGTGAAGATGAGCGGGAACAGGAGGAGGCTGACCGCTCCCCGGTCGATCAGGCCGGCTAACAGGAGGCGCACCGAGATGATGAGCTGGAAAACGAGCAGCGCCGCCGCGGCCCCGGCGATCAACCGGACGCGCCACCCGCGCGGCGACATGATCGTCGGCAGCAGCAGCATGAGCAGGAGCAGGCCGCAGATCGGGCGCGCCTGTGATCGCAGTTGATCGAACGGGAACATCAGCCGCACCGCGCGCACCGTGCCCACCTCAACGTGGAAGCTGAGGGTGGAAACGAACATCATCAGCACGAGGATCGGCCACTTCAGCCGCGGGTTGACCAGCAGCGCGACCACCAGCACGCAGAACGCGACGGCCGCGGCAATGCCGGCGGGCGAGAGCAGGAGCTGCGTTAGCGCCCGTACTTGAGATTCGACCGCGCTCTCGTTCATGGTTTGGACTCCGGCGTGGCCCGGGCCGCCCGCCCGACCGCCCGTCCGGGCGGCGCACAGCATGGACGCGACGGGATCGTTCGCTCCCTCGCGGCTCCCCGCCCAGCCCGCTGCCGCCAAGATAACCGCTACCGCGGCCGTGGTCGCGTCGCACGCCGGAAGTGGCGCGTCACCCATCGGTCAGCCGCGCGTCAGCCATACGTCAGCCGTGGTTCCCGTACGACCGCTAACGCGGGCAAGTTCGCGGCGGTAACGCACAACCCGGCCGGCGAGCCGGACTCACGTTGCGCTGGGCTGCTTCGGCGCGCCCCCAATTGCGGCGGCGAAGCGGCCCCAGACGTCCAGCAGCGTCTCGCGCCACAGCAGCAGCAGGAGCCCAAGGTAAGCGACGCCGCCCGCCGCGGGGATCAGGATCATGCGCGAGACGTCGGCCGCGCGCGTCGCCGGCCACTGGTGGTGCAGCGCCAGCGCCAGCAGCGCCGCCGGCGCCGCCGCCACGAGCGGACGCCACAGCGGCGACATCACCGGCGCCCAGGGCACCTTCAGCAGACGGAAGGCGTACAGCGGCAGCAAGATCATGTCCAGGATGTTGACGATCACCACCGCCCAGGCGACCCCGGTCGCCCCGGCGAGCAGGGCGCCGCCGAGGAACAGCACCAACACGACGGGCGTGAAGGCCAGCAGGTAGAGGAAGTATTCCTTGTAGTACCCGCTGGCGACCAGCGCGCTCCAGACGACGTTGTTCAGGAAGAGGCACAGGATCGCCAGCGACAGGATGGCGAACAGCGGCGCGCCCGGCGCCCATTTGGCTTGGAGGATCAGCCGGAACAGCGGCCAGGCGAGCACGATCTGGAGCACCATCGGCAGGGTCGCCAGCGCCGCCAGGGCGTGCATCGAGCGGGTGACCGCCTGCGCGTGGCGCTGCGGGTCGTGCCGCACCTTTGCGATGACCGGCGCGACCACGAACGGCAGCACCCCGAGGAACAGGCGCCCGAACCCCTGTGACATATTGAACGCGTAGTAGTACAGCCCGGTCTCGTGCTCGCCGCGCGTGAAGCTGAGCGTGAGGTAGTCCGCCGACGCGCGGGTGGTGATCGCCAGGTTCACCAGCACGATGTAGACGCTGCTGCCGATGATCGCGCGCATGACCCCCAGGTCCGGGCGCGACAGCGGCCGCGCCCCCGCCTGCACCCACGACGCCAAGCCGCGCGCCGCGTCGCCGAGGATCGGTGGGACGATCAGGCTGTACACGCCGTACCCGCGCCACGCCATCAGGATCCCGGCGACGGCGGTCACCGCCGGTTGGAGAAACGCGCCGATGGCCGTCGCCCGCCACCTCAGGTCGATCGTCAGCCGCGTTGTCGATACCTGCCCCATCACCCCGATCGGGAACCGCAGCGCCGTCAGCAGCATGACCGGGAGCAGCACCGGGTTCTGCTTGACGTGCGCAAGGATCGGCGCGGCCACGCCGGTGATCAGCGCGCAGATGAGTGCCGCCGACATCGTCAGCGCGAAGACGGTCCCGGCGAGCCGGTCGAACTCCTCCTGCCGACCGACCAGGATCCAGTGCGCGCCCGCGTCGCGCATGACGCCGACCACGGCGGCCACCGAGACCGCCACCGCCACGGTTCCGAAGTCGTCCGGCAGCAGCAGCCACGCCATCACGACCTGCGAGACGAACACGATGGCAGAGGTGACCAGGTGGGTGGCGGCGATCACCATCCCGCCGCGCGCCGCGCGGGCGCCGTAAGCCTCGCGCGCCGTTGCGGGCGGTGCTTGCGCGGGCGGTGCCTCCTCGGGCGCGACGGGGGTGGGGGAAGGGGAGGCGATGGTTTGGCCCGCGGGCGTGGCAAGTGCCGCGGTGGGCAGGGGCGCCGGCGGGCCGGGGGTCGCGTCGCCTGCTGCTGTAAACTTCGTCGGCTCCGACACGATCTGCGACCTCCACCGGCGACCGACTACAACCTACCGGCCGGGTCCTTCACTGGCGAGCTTCATGCGGCGGCGGGGCGAGAGTTGCACCCGAGCAGTCCGGCGGGGGCAGCTGAGGCTCCCGCCCGCGCCGGCCTCGAGTGAACGGCGGAGCCGCTGCCCCCGCGGTTAGCCTCCGGTCCGCCACGCGGTGTCGAAGCGCCACCGGTGCAGGGGGCGCGGCCGCTCGTGCCATTGACGCACGACGGCGGCGGGCGAGGGTCACCATGGCTCTCAGCGGCCCCGGCCTGCGATGGGGGCGGTGGTCGCGGCGGGGGGCGCGGATCGGGTTTCGTCGCGCAGCAGGGCGGTGGCGCACCACAACACCGGGGCTTGGCCGTGCATGTCGCCGGTGATGCGGCGGCGGTCGAGGTAGAACTGGCGGTCGTTCCTCTTGTTGGTTCCCTCGCACACCTCGCGCACGTCGCCGTCGGGCTCGATGTAGTCCGTCAGCGCCATCCACCCCCTGCGCGCGGCGGGGCCGTAGGTCTTGGCGTCGAGCCAGCCGTTCTTTACGCCGGTGATGAAGGCGAAGGTGAACATGCCGGTGCAGCTCGTCTCGGGCCAGGCCTGCGGGTCGTCGATGAGCTGGCGCCACATGCCGCTCTTGTCCTGGTGCTTCAGCAGCGCCGCCATCATGAGGTGATACCCCTTCATGATGCGGGGGCGGTCGGGGTGATCGGCCGGGAGGTCGCGGAGCAGCTCCGCCATGCCCGCCGCCACCCACCCGTCGCCGCGGCCCCAGAAGAACGGGACGTCGGGCGCGTGGAAGAACAGCCCGTTGGGGCGCTGCAGCTCGTCGAGGTAAAGCACCATTTCCTTGGCCGCGCGGTCGAGGTACGCGCGGTCGCCGGTAGCGCGGTACGCCTGCGCCTGCGCGGCGGTGATCATGTACATGTCGTCGATCCACAGGCGGGTCTGCCAGGTGAATCCCTTGCGCGCCCACTCGTGCGCCTGCGGCTGCGTGGTGCCGCGGCCGGTGGGCTGGCCCCACTGGCCGTCCACCATCGGCTTGGCCAGGTCGAGGTAGCGCTGCTCGCGCGTCTGCATGTAGAGCTCGAGGGGGACGGCGGCGAAGACGGTGTTATCGACGTGGTCGGGCGGCGGGATCATGTTCCGCCGCTCGCCCAGCAGCGGCTGGAAGCGGGCGACGAGCTGCTGGCGCAGCGCGTCGTCGTTGGTCTGCTTGGCGAAGGTGAGCGCGCCGTACCAGGTGCAGACCTCCGGGTAGATGACCCGCCGCGGCGGGCGGGCGTGCGGCGCGTTTTGGTACGGGACCTCCAGGAAGCGCTGCGCCACGCGCTGCCCGACCTCGCGCGGCGACTTGCCCTCGGGCCACTCGTTGAACACCGAGGACTTGGCGCCGCGGCTCGACGCGCAGGCGGAGAGCAGCAGGAGGGCCGACACGATCACCAGTGACCGACGTAGCATGCGCGTGCCACCTTTCCGGGGAAAAATTGGAACATAACGGCGGTCGCGACGGTGTCAACGCGGGGAACGATCCGGCGCGCCAACGCGAGCGAGGAGGCCCGTCAGTCCCTTCATCGATCCTCCGCTCTCCCACGCTGCCGCCGGCTTCACTCCTCCTCCGCCCTCGGCTTGAACTGCGCCGCGACCTGTTGTTGGACCTGCGGGGGCACAGGGTCGTAGTGGCTGAGCTCCATCGAGAAGCTGCCCTGCCCGCCGGTGACGCTCTTTAGCTGGGACTGGTACTGCATGACTTCGGAGAGCGGCGCCTGCGCCTTCACCTGGGCCATGCCGCCGGGGAGGATGTCGGTTCCCTGGATGCGGCCGCGCTTGCCGGAGAGGTCGCCGGTGATCGTGCCCATCTTGTCCTCGGGCACCACCACTTCCATGTTGACGATCGGCTCGAGCAGGACGGGCTTGGCCTTCATGACGGCGTCGCGGAAGGCGAGCTTGCCGGCGGTGCGGAAGGCGACCTCCTTGCTGTCGACCGGGTGGTGCTTGCCGTCGGTGATGGCGACGCGCACGTCCTGGAGCGGGTAGCCGGCGACGACGCCCTGATCGATCAGGTCGTGGATGCCTTTCTCCACCGCCGGGATGAACTGCCCGGGGATGGTCCCGCCGAAGACCTCGTTGACGATCTCCAGCCCGCTGCCGCCGTTGGCCTTGCGGTGGGTGGATTCCTCTTCCAGCGGCTCGACGCGCAGGAAGACCTCGCCGAACTGCCCGGCGCCGCCGGTCTGCTTCTTGTGGCGGTGGTGCCCGTCGGCCTTCATCTGGATGGTCTCTCGATAGGCGATCTTCGGCGGCTTGGTGTCGACGGTGAGCCCGCGGTTCTTCAGCTTCTCCAGCACCAGCCGCAGGTGCAGCTCGCCGAGCCCGTTGATGACCACCTCGTGGGTCTGGCGGTCGGTGTGCCACTTAAAGGTCGGGTCTTCCTCCGAGATCTTGGTGAGCAGTCCCGACAGCTTCTGCTCGTCGCCGCGCGCCTTGGGGGTGATGGCCAGCCCGTACATCGGCGTCGGGAAGCTCAGCGGGCGCAGGTGGACGCTGTCGAGGGCGTGGTCGTCGTGCAGCACGTCGTTGGGGTGGATGTCCTCAATCTTGGCGACCGCGCCGATGTCGCCGGCGACGATCTCGCTCACCTCCTTGTGCTCCTTCCCTTGCAGGTGGAACACGTGCCCGAGCTTGATCGCCTTCTTGTTGTGGCCGATGAAGACCTGCGACTGCCCGGAGACCTTCCCCTGGTGCACGCGGAAGAGGGCGAGCTTGCCGACAAACGGGTCGCTGGTCACCTTGAACACGTGCGCCAGCAGCGGGCGCGAGGCGTCGTTCTTGTATTCGAAGGGGCGCTCGTTCTCGCCCTCGCCGCTCATGAACGGCTCGGGGTTGCCCTCCTCGGGCGACGGGAAGTGCCGCGCGATCGCGTCGAGCATCTCGCTGACCCCCACGCCGCTCTTGGCGTCGCAGAACAGGATCGGCACCACGTGCCCCTCGTCCATGGCGCGCTCGAACGGCGCGTGCAGCGCGTTGTAGTCCGGCTCCTCGCCGCCGAGGTACTTCTCCATCAGGTTCTCGTCCATCTCCACGATCGAGTCGAGCATGGCGGCGTGGCAGCGGCGGACGGTGTCGAAGTCGGCATCGCCCTCGGTGTTCAGCAGGCACTCGACGACCGCCTTGCCACCCTGGCTCGGGAGGTTGATCGGCAGGCACTCCGGGCCGAAGGTCTGCCGCACCTTCTCCACCAGCCCGGGCAGGTCCACCTCCGGCGAGTCGATCTTGTTGATCACGATCGCGCGCGGGAGGTTCTGCGCCTTGGCGGCCTCCCAGATGCGGCGGGTGACGACCTCGATGCCGGCGGTGGCGTTGATGACGATGGCGACGGTCTCCACCGCGGGCAAGCAGGCGATGGCGGCGCCGATCAGGTCCGGCGAGCCGGGGGCGTCGATCAGGTTGATGCGCTTGCCCTGGTGGTCCAGGTGCAGGAGGGCGGAGTAGATCGAGTGCCTGTGCTCCTTCTCCTCCTTCTCGAAATCACTCAGGCTCGAGCCGTCGAGGACCGACGGCCTGTGCTTGACGGTGCCGCTGGCGAAGAGCAGGGCGTCGGCGAGCGTGGTCTTGCCCGACCCGCCGTGCCCGGCCAACAGGACGTTTCTGAGGTCACCGGTTGTGTAGGAAGCCATGTGCGGAACTCCTCGCGTTGCCATGCGCCGCCGCCCGCCGCCGCGTTGGCGACGAGGCGGGGCGAGAACAGGGCCGGGCGCCGCATGACCGCGACCCGCCGCGAGGGTCCCGCCGGGTCCGCCGCGCGCGCGTGTCAAGGGGCGAGACGCGCGGGCGCGGGGGGCGGCGGGGCCGGGGCGAGCCATCCGTTGAGGGGAGTCAGCAACGCCTGCCGGAACGCCGCTGAGTCTAGCGGCAGCCCGCGCGTCCCGAAAGACTTATCCATCCCCCCACGCCGCGCCGCGCACCGAGCGTGCGCCGCCGACTGCCCCGCGCGCGGGCGGGTGGCCCGCTGGCGCGATGGGTGGAATGTTTTTCGTGCAGCGGGCGTCTCTTGTGCCCGGCGGGCGCGGCGGGTTCGGCCCGGCCTGGACGGCATCTCTTGCCCAGCCGATCAGAGGGAAGAAATCGCCGCCCGCGGGCCTCTACTGCATTACCATGAACGTCGAACCGCTCGAATCCCGCAGGCTGCTGGCCAGCACGCTCCCGCCGACCTTTGTCCCCTCCTCGCGCTTCGTCATTCAGCAGGACGGGGCGGTCAATTTCCAGCACAACCCCATCATGCTGGAGCCGGCGGGCGACGAAAGCATCCACCTCACCCGCCGCGGCACGCTGGTCATCCACGGCACCACAGGCGACGACTACCTTCACGTCCGTCAGATCCAGGACGATTTCACCATCGAGCGGAGGCCGGGCAAGGGGCCGACCGTTGTTACGAAGTTCAATTTCGAAAACGTTAAGCGCATCCTGATCGAGGGGGCGGCCGGCGACGACTACCTCCAGGTCAGCCTCGTCGATGACCGGCCCGTCACCCTCACGGGCCAGAACGGAAACGACGTGCTGATCGCCGGGCGCGGCGACACGCTGGTCGGCGGCGACGGCGACGACAAGCTGGTCGCGGCGATCCAGGGGAAGCTACCGGAGCTGAAGGAAGGGGAGGAGTTGCCGGTGCCGGGTCGCGCGTCGCTGCTCCAGGGCGGGGCCGGGCGCGACCGGCTCTACGCGACGCCCATCGACCTCGTGCACGGCGGCGGGGGCGGCGGGGACCGCGCGGTCGTCACCGTCACCGTGGTCGACGACGCGCTGCCGCCGCTGGGCGACGAGCCCGGCCCGTACGCGCAGCAGCGCTTCGGCGAACGCGCGGTCGGCATCGAGTCCTTCGCCACCGAGCGCACGCTGGTCAAGGTCACGATCGACAGCCAGGGCCGAACTCAGTACTCGTTCGAGCCGCCGGTGGCCGGGTGAACATGTCCGCACCATCGATTTCGAGCAGAGGAGGCGCATCGTGAGGTCCACTCGTCAATCGAATCTTGCATCCCGTCCCGCCGCCGCCCGCAGCGCCGCTGCCGCCATCGAGACGCTCGAGTCCCGGCGGCTGCTCAGCACCGCCGCGCTGGCGTCATCGTTCGGTGAAGGCGCCACGCCTGCGTCGGTTTCCATCGAAGGCCAGTATCTCGTCATATACCTTGAAGGTGGAGGTTCCCTGACGCGGACCGGCACGCTGGTGGTCAAGGGCACCGCCGAGGGTGAGAGCATCGCCGTGACGCGCGACGGCGACTTCGTCCGCGTCCAACGGCGGTTCGGCTCGAACGTCTTCGGCACCTCGCAGCACGCCGGGAAGGTCAAGCGCATCCTGGTAGAGGCCGGCGGCGGCGACGACCGCGTCCACATCGCGCGCGACGTGCTGGAGCGCGTGACCGTCGTCGGCGGGGCGGGCGACGATCGCATTGACGGAAACAACGGCTCTACCCTAATCGGCGGCGGGGGCAACGACCGCCTGTTCGTCCCGGACTTCGTCAGCTTCACGGTTGATGCCGCCGACCCGGAATCGCCCGCCGCCGTTGAGGCGGGGCTGGCGACGCGGATCTCAATGTCGGCCGGGCCGTCGTTCCTCTCCGGTGGCGACGGCGACGACGTGCTGATCGCCCGCGCCGCCGACCACCTGACCGGCGGCCGCGGCAACGACATGGCCTACCAGCACATCGCCTACCTCCAGGGCACCGCCGCGCCCGCCGCCCCGTCGCCGGAGCAGGCGCGCGCCAACTTCGGCGAGCGCGCCGTCGGCATCGAATCCTTCGGCGGGATCGGCGAGGCGGTCGCCGGGGTCACCGAGTTGATCACGAAGTACTACACCACCGGCTAGCGCCCGCTCGCGGTGCGCATCGGAACGGGAGCAACATGATCGAACAACTGGAACCGCGTCGCCTCTTCAGCGCCGCCGCCGGTGACGCCTTGTGGATCGGCACCGCCCCAACCGTGCCGATCGGGGAGGCGCCGCCGATCATCCACTACACCAACAGCGTGACCGGGCGCGTGACCGCGCGCGGCACGCTGGTCGTCCGCGGAACGATCTACGACGACGTGATCGGCGTGGAGCGCACCGGCGAAGGGCGCATCGTCGTCAGCGGCCGCACCCTTGAGCAGAACGTATCGTTCGCGTTCGACGCCTCGCGGGTGAAGCGGGTGTTAATCGCGTCCTCCGATGGCGATGACCGCGTGGGCGTCGCTCGCGACATCGACCTGCGCTGCACGCTGGCGGGCGGGGGCGGGAACGACATCCTCGGCGGCAGCGCCGGCGACACGATCATCGGCGGCGCCGGCAACGACCGACTCGTCGCCCAGCCGATCGCCCCACGGGTGCGCGGCGAGGTGGTCACGCCGATCTTCGCCCGCGAGGGTCACGCCGTCCTCACCGGCGGGGCGGGCAACGACGTGCTCGTCGCGGCCGAGATCGACACCGTCTCCGGCGGCGCGGGCGAGGACGCCGTCACGCTCCACAGCTTCCGCTCGGACGTCGGCTTGCAGGTCGCCTTCGATCCCGAAGACTACGCCCGCAACCATTTCGGCCCGCGCGCCAGCGGCATCGAGCGCTTCGGCACGCACGTGGAGGTCCTGCGCAACGACTTCTTCGTTGCCCACGGAGAATGGTAAATGATCGCCACCATTGAGGTCCTCGAAGGTCGCCGGCTGCTCAGCACCGATTTCCAGGTGGACTTGGACGTCGTCCCCTTTCAGGCGGCGTCGGTCACGGTCACGAGCCGCGGCACGATGGTCGTCAAGTGCACCGCCGCGCACGACGTGGTGTCGATCCGCAGGGAGGGGAACTCCTACGCGGTCGACGCCTTGTCCTCCGATCGCATCCTGCGCAGCACCAACGGCGTGAAGCGAATCCTGGTGGAATCGGGCGCAGGCAACGACCGCGTCGGCATCGACGCGAGCGTGGCCGTCCCGGTCACGGTGGCGGGCGGCGGCGGCAACGACAAGCTCACCGCCACGCCCGGCGACGTCCTGATCGGCGGCGCGGGCAACGACGTGCTGTTCATCGCCGTCCCCAGGTTCGAAACGCTAGACGCGCGCGAGCTCGCCGGCGGGGACAAGACGATCACCTACCACAGCACCGGGATCGGTTTGAGCGTTCTCTCCGGCGGCGCGGGCGACGACCTGCTCGTCAGTTGGGCGCAGGACAGCTTCATCGGCGGCAAGGGCAACGACACCGCCCGGCTGTTCGATCCCAACACCCCGGTCTTCACGGACGCTGGCGGAACCCTCAACCCCACGAAGCTGAGCGGCATCGAGCGCCAGATCAACCTCGGCGACACCGCGGTCGTGGATTAGTCGGCCGGGCCAGGCCGTCGTGATGCGCACGACCGCCTCACCGTCGCCGAGCGACTGCACGACCAGCCTGGCCTTCCGCGACCGCCCCGCGTCGGGCGCGCGGTGCAGCGTGGTCCGCTCACCGGCGCGCAGCACGATGTCCTGGGCCGCGCCCTCCAGCGTCACCCAGGCGGTCCCTTCCAGGCAGCGAAGGGTCACGTCCCCCGCGGCCGAGCCCGCGCCGATCAATAGCCCCTTGGCCTGGCCGCGGGCGACGCGGATCGCGGTACGCTGCTCCGCGCCACCGCCATCTGCCGCCAGGGCGCCGACGTTCTCGCAGTAGCAGGTTTCCATGCCCCTACTATCGCATCGCGCGCGGCGCCAGTACAGATTCAGTGCTTGCGAATTGTGACCATTACAGTTATCCTGGCGCGCAACTGTTATGCCAACGCTCCACCCGGAAGAATCGACGCTCTATTCCTCGGTCGCCGACCGCGTCGCGGGGCTGATCGACAAGGGGACGCTGCGGCCGGGGCAGAAGGTCCCCTCGGTGCGCAAGCTCAGCGCGCAGCTCGACGTGAGCATCTCGACGGTCCTCCAGGCGTACCGCCTGCTGGAGGATCGCGGCCGCATCGAGGCGCGACCGCAGAGCGGTTATTACGTGCGCGGCCCGCTGGCGCCGCCGCCGGCGGAGCCGCGCGTCCTCACCTGCCGCCACGCGCCCTGCAAGGTCAGCGTGATGGACGTGGTCGCCCGCCTGCTCACCTTCAGCAACGCCCCCGGGACGATCAACCTCGGCGGGGCGCTGCCGGGCGAGGCGGGGATGCCGACGCAGCAGCTCAACCGCCTCTCGGCCGCCATCGCCCGGCGGACCAAGCGCGGCAACAACACCTACGACCTCCCGCCCGGCTGCCCGGAGCTGCGCGCGCAGGTGGCGCGTCGGTACGTCGACGCCGGGTGCGCGCTGGCGCCCGACGACATCCTCACCACCTGCGGCTGCCAGGAAGCGCTCAACCTCTGCGTCCGCGCCGTCGCCCGGGCCGGCGACGCGATCGCCATCGAATCGCCGACGTTCTACGGCCACCTCCAGACGATCGAGACCCTCGGCATGCGCGCCCTGGAGATCCCCACCAGCCCGCGCGACGGGATCAGCATCGAGGCGCTCGGCGACGCCCTGGTCCGCCAGCGCGGCAAGATCCGGGCGGTGGTGGTGATCTCCAACTGCCAGAACCCGCTCGGCAGCGTGATGCCCGAGGAGCGCAAGCGCGAGCTGGTGCGCCTGCTGGCCCGGCACGAGGTGCCGCTGATCGAGGACGACATCTACGGCGACCTCGCCTTCGACCGCGCCCGCCCCGGCTTGTGCAAGTCGCACGACGCCGAGGGTAACGTGCTGCTCTGCTCCAGCTTCAGCAAGACCCTCGCGCCCGGGGCGCGCGTCGGCTGGTGCGCGCCCGGCAAATACCTGCGCGACGTGCTGCGGCTGAAGATCGGCTCCACGCTGGCGACGCCGACGCTGCCGCAACTGGCGATCGCGCAGTTCCTGGCGACCGGGCACTACGAGCACCACCTGCGCAAGACGCGGGCGCTCTACGCCCACCAGGTGCAGCAGGTTTCGGCGGCCGTGCAGCGCTACTTCCCCGCCGGCACGCGCGTGACGCGCCCGGCTGGCGGCTTCGTCGTCTGGGTCGAGCTGCCCGAGGGGACCGACGCGATGGCTTTGCACGAGAAGGCGATCGCCCGCGGCATCAGCGTCGCGCCCGGGCCGATCTTCTCGGCCAAGGGAAAGTTCGAGAACTTCATCCGCCTCAACTGCTCCTGCTCGTGGACGCCGGAGCTGGAGCGGGCGCTGATGACGGTGGGGGAATTGGCGGGGGAGGGGTAGACTTGTCAGTCGTCAGAGGTTAGTTGCCAGTGAATCAACAACGAGCGCGATTCTGCGTCCAGCATTTGCCGGACTTTCCTTGCCTCACGCCATGCCCCTTCCCGAGCTCAGCGTCATGCCCGCCAGCGCGGGAGAGGTGATCGATCTGCGCCACGCGGTGCTGCGAGCGGGGCTGCCGCGGGAGACGGCGATCTTTCCGGGTGACGAGGAGGCGACGGCCCTCCATTTCGTCGCTCGACAATCGGCCAATGGCCACGTCGTCGGCTGCGTCACGCTGCACCTGAACGACTGGAAGGGCGAGCCGGCCTACCAGCTTCGCGGGATGGCGGTCGATCCGCAGTTCCAGCGCCGCGGCGTCGGGCGGCTGCTGCTCCACGCCGTCGACGCCGCCACCCGCGCCCCCGGCAGCCCGACCGCGCTGCTCTGGTGCAACGCCCGCACGCCGGCGATCCCGTTCTACGCCGCGCAGGGCTGGCAGGCCGTCTCCGACGTCTTCGACATCCCCTCCGCCGGCCCGCACGTGAAGATGATCAAGCGCCCCTGAGTCCCTTACTCCCTCTCCCCTGTACGCAGGGGAGAGGGCGGGGGAGAGGGGCACGGTGCGCGTGGAGTCAAGGAAGCGCACCCTCGCGCAGCGGTCACGGATGGCGGAAATCGGACGGATTCAAACCCGCGCCGTCATCCTGAAGCGTACCCGCGAGGGATCTCGGGTCGCCCAGCGGCTCACGCACGCTGAATCTTGCGCGAGCACGCGCGTCGCAACGACAGCGCTTGGGCGAACGGTTGGCTCAGATCAACGCGTCCCTGACTCTACGCGCACCTCACCCCTCTCCCCGACCCTCTCCCCGGCCTACCGGGGAGAGGGAGAAGCGCTGCGAGACCAGTTTCCCGAACGCCCACCGCTCAAGCGGCGTCGCCGCTCCGCCCGATAACGTGGGCATGGCCTTCGACGCGCTGGTTTCCAGTCCCGGGCGGTTGCGCATCCTCACCGCGCTGGCGGGCGAGCCGCGGCGGCAGCCGTTCGTGGAGGTGCGCCGGCGGACGGGCCTGACCGACGGCAACCTCGCCACCCACGCCCGCCGCCTGGCGTCGGCGGGGCTGGTGGCGATCGAGAAGTCCATCGCCGCCGGAAAACCCCTGACGACGCTGCACCTCACCCCCGACGGCCGCGACGCCCTCGCCGCCCACGCCAGCGCGCTGCTGGCCGCGCTGGAGCGGAGCGACGCGGCGATCGGCATGGAGACACCAGCGGGCGCGGGCGGGGGCGCGGGCGCGGGCGGGGGCGGGGGCGGGGGCGGGGGCGGGGGCCGCACTTCCGATCGAGACGCGGGCGCGGATCAACCGGCCCATGACCCGCGCTACGTCGATGATGACGGCGACGACGACTGGGTCGACTAACCCACGCGTTCGATCACGTCCGCGCGCGTCGTCTGGAACCACAGTTGCACGTGGTGGTGCACCGTGCAGAGCGTCTGCCCCTCCGGCCACGCCACCATGAAGTCGCTCCCCACCAGGCCGCCCAGCAGTCGCTCCGCGGTTTCGCACAGCGCGCCCGCCTCCCCCGCCTCCCCCGCATCGAACGCGAGCGCCGACCCGTCGTTCCGCTCGCGCAGCAGCGCGGGGTCGATGCCGATCGCCGGCAGCACCGCCTCGAGCAGGGCGCGGTTGCCGAAGTGCAGCTCGTAGTGCCAGTGGCTCTTGGGCATGAGCCATGCCTCCGTGCCGATCGCGGCGCACGCCTGCCCGAGCGCCGCCGCCAGGTTCGCCTCGAAGGGGGGCGCGACCTGCCGGACCAGCGCCCGCGCCGCCGGGCGGATCGTGGGATCCTCCGGCCCGATCAGCCCCCGCGCCCGCACGTCGGCCCCGGCGGCGAACCCGAACGCCCCTGAGCGGTGATAGAGGCTGACGAACCCGCCAGCGCTCATGCGCTCGGCGACACGCAAATAGTCGATCACCCTTGGCATGGCACCGCCGTGCGATCCGCTTTCGAACCGCGGTTCTGACCGATGCTCACTGCTGCCGCTCCAGCACACGGCCCGCCCACTCGACCACGCGCTCGCTCATCGGCCGGCGGGCCCAGGCCTCGTAGGTAACCTGTCGGCTCTGCACCAGGTCGCGCTGAAAATCCGCCTCCAACCGCCCGGCCAGGATGGGGTCGAGCGCGGCTAAGTTCACCTCGTCGTTGATTCCGAACGAGCGGTTATCGAAGTTGGTCGAGCCGACCACCGCCCACGTGCCGTCGATGATGAGGATCTTGGCATGGATCATGGCCGGCTGGTACTCGTGGATCTCCACGCCCGCCTTGAGCAGCTCCCCGTAGCGGCGGCGGCTGGAGCGGCGGGTGAGCAGGTGGTCGGCGTGGTCGCCGGGCGCGATCACCTTCACCTCCACGCCGCGCACGCGCGCCCGGCACAGCTCGCGCCGGGCGCTGAAGTCCGGCATGAAGTACGGGGAGTTGATGTGGATCGATTGCCTGGCCGACGCCAGCAGCGTCTGGAACAGGATGCGCGCCCGCGACGACCGCCCCCACGACGGGCTGCTGATGACCACGAACCCCCTGGTGGTCCCGCCGGGCACCGGGTCCTCGATCGTGCACGCGCCGGGGAAGTAATCCTGCCCGGTGAGGATCTCGTCGGCCGCCTCCAGCCAGTTCTCGGCGAAGGCGGTCTGCAGGCCGGTCAGCAGCTCGCCGCGCACGCGGCAGACGGTGTCGCGCCAGCGCGGCTGGCCGTTGGTCTGCTTGAACCAGACGTCGGCGTACCCGGCCCCGCCGATGAACCCCACCTCGCCGTCGACGATCAGCAGCTCGCGGTGCGTGCGGTTGTTGATCCGCTTGAAGGTGTACCAGCGCAGCGGCTGGTACCAGTGCACCTCGCCGCCGGCGGCGCGCAGCTCGGCGAAGTAGCGGTCGGGCGTGCCGAAGGAGCCGATGGCGTCCAGCACCACCTTCACCTTCACGCCCGCGCGGGCGCGCTCGGTCATCGCCTCGACGAAACGCCGCGTCACCTCGCCGGGGGCGAAGATGTACGCCTCCAGGTTGACGCACTGCCTGGCGGCGCGGATCGCCTCGACCTGCGCCTCGTAAAACGCCGGCCCCTCGCTCAGCACCTCGACCTTCGAGCCCCGGTGAATCTGCGCGTCCGACAGCGCCGCGAGCAAACAGAGGTACTCATCATCGGCCAGCGCCATCGGCGGCGGGCGGACCTTGTACTCCAGCCCGCGCTCGAACAGCACCAGGAACAGCAGGAAGCCGACCAGCAGCAGCGCGAGGATGGCGGAAACGGTGAAGAGCACGGCGCGGGCCGCACGATAGGCGGCGGCGGAAAGAGCGGTCAAGCGAATTGCGGGCCGGACGGGGGCCATCGACGGCTCCGACGAGGGAGAAGCACCCGAAATGCGTCAGCCTTTCGTGTCGTTGGCGCTGCTGTTCAACGCGTGCGTCGCCTCGGCCGGATTCGGTCCGCCGGCCCCCGCCCCCGCGCCACCGTCCGCCCCCGCGCCACCGTCCGCCCCCGCGCCGCCGTTCGCCCCCGCGCCGCCCGGCCCGAAGGTTCCCGACGGCTTCGTCCTCAGCACGTTCGTCGCCGCGCCGCAGATAAAAAGCCCGGCGTCGATCGCCGCGGCGCCCGACGGGAAAATCTTCGTTGGCGAGGACGAGTACAACACCCAGCCCGACCGCGCCCCCGGCCTGTCGCGCGTCAAGCTGTGCGTCGACACCGACGGCGACGGCCGGGCCGACCGCCTCACCGTCTACGCCGACAGGGTCAACTCCCCGCAGGGGATGACCTGCGTCGCCGGCACGCTCTACGTCGCCCACGCGCCGCTGCTCACCGCTTTTCGTGACACCGACGGCGACGGCGTCGCCGACGAGCGGACCGATCTCGTGACCGGCCTCGGCCCCGTCCCGCAGGGCCTGGTGCACCACGTCCCGTCCGGCCTGCGCATGGGGATCGACGGCTGGCTCTACATCTCGATCGGCGACAAGGGGATCGAGCAGGCGACCGGCGCCGACGGCCGCCAGGTCTCCCTCTGGGGCGGCGGCGTCGTCCGCGTCCGCCCGGACGGCACGAGGATGGAGCTGTTCAGCGCCCGCACGCGCAACACCTACGACGTCGCCATCGACCCCTACATCGACGCCTACACGCGCGACAACACCAACGACGGCAACGGCTGGGATTCCCGCGTCGCCCTGATGCAGCGCGGCGGCGAGTACGGCTACCCGAGCCTCTACAAGAGCTGGGGCGACGAGATCGTCGCGCCCCTCGCCTCCTACGGCAGCGGCTCGGCGACCGGATCGATGTACCTCCACGACCCGAGCTGGCCCGCCGGCTTCGGCGACGCCCTCTACACCTGCGACTGGGTGCGCGGCTTCGTCTACCGCCACGTGCTCACGCGCAAGGGCGCGGGCCACGAGCTGACGCAGGACGAATTCATGAAGGAGGTCCGCCCCACGGACCTGGACAGCGACGCCCAGGGGCGGATGTACGTCGCCGACTGGGGCCGCCGCGACTGGGGCACGGCGCCGGCCGTCGGCACGATCTACCGCGTCGAGACCGCTCGCCCCTCGACGCGGCCGGTCGCCGCCACGCAGCCGTTCCCGAAGCATTTGCGCGGGGCGTCGCGGGAAGAGCTGCTGACGTGGCTGGCGTCGCCGAGCGCGGTCTGGCGGCTGGAGGCGCAGCAGGAGCTCGTCCGGCGGCGGGGGCGCGAGGCGGGGCCGTCGCCCGACGTGTCGGCGGCGCTGGTCGCGATGGCACGGAAGAAAGTGCTCGACCCGCGGGCCCGCATCGCGGCGCTGTTCGCCCTGAAGCAGCTCGACGGGGAGGGGGCGACGCCCGCGCTGGCGGCGCTGGCCGCGCTGCCGGAGCTGCGGGCGCACGCCATCCGCGCCCTGGTGGACCGCGACGACCAGCTCGCGGGCGTCGACGCCCAGCTGATCGCCGGCGCGCTGCACGACGAGGACCCGCGCGTGCGCGTGCAGGCGGCCATCGCCGCCGGGCAGCTCGGCCAGCCGCGGCTCGCGGCGGCGGCGGCGGCGGCGCTGGGCCCGCTCACGGCCGACGCGGACGGCTTCGTCC
>DASQDR010000139.1:0-19520 GCA_035634055.1 Tepidisphaeraceae bacterium
GGCACGCTGGGCGAGCTCATGTAATTGGTCGTGTAGACGAGCACATCGTTGCGGTCCAGCGGCGTGCCGGGCGGCTTCTCGCCGGTGCGGTAGCGCACGCCGCAGTCGGCGACGAGCAGCACCTCTGCGGAGTTGCGGATCTTGTCGAACTTCCCGTTGAGCGGGAGCCCTAGCCCGCCGCCGCCGATCGGCCCGCCGTAGACGCTCATGTTGTCGTTCCACCCAAACTTGCCCTGGTTGGCGCTGCGGTCGATCTGGGCGCCGATGTCGGCGTTGACTCCGTAAGAGATCGGCCAGCCCGCGCCCTCCGGGTCCATGTTGTTGAACAGCACCAACCCTGGCCCCGCTGGCGTCTTCTCCGGGGTCATCGTGCCGTACGCGCCGGAGATCTCCTGCGACGGGTCGCTCGGGCAGAGAAACACCTTCGACGCGTTCTGCGGCGCGTTGGGGAACCACTCGACGCCACGAACCCCAAGGTACGGCAGCAGCGAGCTGGCCCAGTCCAGCAGCACGGGCGGGTTGGTGCCCGAGCGATAGACCCAGATCGAGCGCGTCGGGTCGTTCTGATACGCCCACTGCTTGTCCGACACCGCCGGCATGTAGCCGCGGTGCTCCTGGGCGAACAATCGGATCGCCAGCGCGACCTGCCGGGCGTTGGACGCGCAGGCGACGGCGCGAGCCGATTCGCGCGCCCGCCCGAGCGTCGGGAGCAGGATGCCGATCAGGCCGGCGAGGATGCCGATGACCACGAGCAATTCGACGAGCGTGAAGCCGCCCGCGCGAAGCCGGCGGGCCCGGCGGTGGGAGGATGTGCGACTCATTCGGTCACCTCTGAGGCTTGCATGCATTCAGCTCATGCGACGGCGAGAGATAGGGGCGGCGGCGGCGACGCCCCGAGCAGGCGGCGGCGGCGATCGCCAGCGCCACCAGGCCGGCCGGCTCCGGGACGGCGGTCGTTGCGCCGTCGGCCAGCGCCACGCCGCCGGCCGCGGGCACGGCGGTATCCAGCGCCGCGCCGCCGTTGAGCGAGGCGTTGGAGTCGATGATGAAGTAATCGTCGCCGTTGACCTTGCCGTTGTAGTCGAAATCGCCGTTGAAGTACGAGGCGGCGACCCCGCCCGCGCCAATGCTGGAGTCGATGCGGAAGTAGTCGTCGCCGTCGATCTTCCCGTTGAGGTCCGCGTCGCCGGCGCGGGTGTACTTCACCAGCACGCTGGTGGCGTCGACCTGGCGTCCGAACCAGGTCGCGGTCTGCGTGCCGGTGAGCCCGAGCACCGCCGACGCCTCGCCGACGGCGAGGGTGGTCTTGCCGGAGTTGCCGGCGGCGGAGGAGCTGACGACGCCGGTCGCGCCGTTCCAGCCGCCGGCGTTGTACCCGCGCGCCAGCATCCCGGTGACGCCGTCGTAGCCGCTGCCGGCGACGAACGCGCCGAGGACGCTCGCGCCGGTGTAATCGACGGCCAGGTTGTTGTTGGTCAGGTCAAGCTTACCGGTGTCGGCGGCGAGCGAGCGGGTGACGATCACCTTGCCGCCGTTGACGCCGGGCGCGGTGTCGGTGGTGAGCTTGGCCGCGCCGCCGGCGGCGACGCTCAAGCCGCGGATCCGCTGGCTGGCGGTGAAGTTCGTGGCGCTGCCGGCGCCGGTGGTGCTGACGGCCAGCGAGGTGCCGCCGTCGCTGTTGATGTGGGTCGCGCCGCCGGCGGTCACCAGCGTCACGCCGGACTGGTGGAACTGCGAACCGTTGATGTTCAGCGTCTCGGCGCCGGTCTTGGTCAGCGTCTTGCCGGACTGGAGCGCGAAGTTGTTGCTGAACGTGAGCGGCACGCCGGCGACGCTGGCCCCCGAGACGCTGAGCGCGCCGGCCGGGACGTGCAGGGTCCCGTTCAGCGCCTGCGCCCGCTTCAGCCGGAGGCTGGTCGCCTGCGCGATCGTCGCGGCGCTGGCGCCCTTGGCGGTCAGCCACGGGACGTTCAGCACGTTGTCCGACTCGTCCACCAGCCCGTCGGCGTTCAGGTCGGCGGCGGGGTTGAACGAGGTGTTGTTGCTGGCCAGCACCGTCTCGAACGCGTCGACGTCGTTGGGGGAGTAAGCGTTGTCGAAGGTGAGGTCGCCGAGCCCCTTGCCGCGACCGTTGCTGATGGCGATGGCGTTGATGCGCTGCACGCTCACGCCGCCGCCGGCGTACTTGAGCTGCCCGTCGTAGGTCAGCTCGAAGGTGACGATGGTGGTCGAGTGGTTGCCGTTGGTGTAGTCGATGCCGTAGGCGAACTCGTCGCGGTCGTACTCGCGGGCGGAATTGCTGCCGCCGGCGGCGAGCTGCACGAGCTGGTCGATGGTGAACTGGTTGGCCCCGATGTTGTGGAAGACGGCCACGCCGGTCGCGGTCTTGTCCAGCGACTTGACGATCAGGTCGCGGCTGGAGCTGGAGCCGGAGATCGCCACGAAGCGGTCCACCGCGCTGACCGGGCGCTGGCGGTCGACGTAGACGACCTTCTTAAAGTCGGTGTAGACCGCGGGCCCGCCGTCGCCGCCGGTGGCGCTGTTGCGGTGGCGGTAGGCGCGGGCAGTGACGTAGTGGTACCCCTCGGAGAGGTTGGCGGCGTTGACGGTCTGGCTGAACGCGCCGGTCCCTCCGCCGTAGAGCGGGCTGGCGGACTGGAAGTTCTCGAAGCCGTAGGAGACGTCGCCGGGCGCGGTAATGTCGACCTGCCCGTTGTTGTTGACGTCAACGCCGCCGTCGATGCGGAGCATGCCGGAATCGCCGTCGGCGTGGACGTCGTGCCACCCGCCGACGAGAACCGGGTTGGTCTGGAGCGTCACGTTGAACGAGTCGCCGCGGATCACCTCGACCGCCGTCTGCCGCACAATGCCGTTGTCGTTCACGCTGGTGGGGGTCTGCCCCGCGAGGGTCTTGGCGACGCCGGTGAGCGAGATCGTGCCCTTGGGGCCGGGCAACCCGTAGACGACGTAGCCGCGGCCGTGCGCTTCACCGCTGGGGTTGGCGTTGCGCGGGATGTTGATGCCGACGCGGCGGTCGCCCTGCACCAGGACCCAGTCATGGATGTCGTTGCCGGTCGGGTCCACCTTCGGGTCGGTCGCGTTGCCGGTCAACTCGACCAGGCGCTGCCCGGGCTCGAAGGCAGTATCGAACCAGCGCGTGTCGAACCCGCCGTCGCCGCGGTTGCTCAGCCCGACCACCATCGACTTCTCGCGCTCGAAGACAAGGGTCTCCTTGTCGATCCAGCGCTCGGCGTAGTTGCCTCGGCCGTGGGTGTTGCGGATGTTGACCAGCTTGGTGATCTTGTCGCTGACCTTGGGGTTGCCGTTGGCGTCGAGGTCGCCGAAGTCCAGCCCTCCGAGCACGTCGCCGCGGCTGGCCTTGGGGAAGTTGCGCGCCTTGTCGAACTCGCGGGCGTTGAAGTAGACCACCGCGTTGCCCGGGCGCATGAGCAGGTAGGCGTTGGCGACGTTGCCCAGCTCGGCGCCGAACTCGTCGTGGCTGGCGTCGAAGGCGACCCCCTGGCTGCCGTCGTTGGCCAGGCCGTCGCCCCTGTCCTGCGTGTCCTCGACCACCAGCCGCCAGTCGTTCCCGAGCCCGTTGGCCTTGAGGTTGCGCTCCAGCGCGTAGTGCAGGGCGAAGTCCAAGGCGTCGCGGTTGGCGAAGCCGTCCTTCTTGATCGACTGCTGCACCTTGGCGACGTTGCCGTCGAGGAACTCGCCGAAGGAAAAGACCCGCCGCCGCGTCCCGTCCAGCAGCAGCCGTTGGTTCGCCCCGTGCACCGCCTGGTCGAGGAACTCCAGCACCCAGTCCGGGTTGTCGTGGGGCTTGTTCTGAACGTCGTCCCACTCCTGGATCATGTGCTTGGTGGCGTCCAGGCGGAAGCCGTCGATGCCGATGGTTTCGATCATCCACCGCGCGTGGCGCATCAGGTAGCCGGTCGAGTTTTCCGCCACGGGGTCGCCGGCCGAGGGATTGGCGGTGTTGAAGCGGTGGTAGGTGATTCCGTCAACGGTATAGGTCGGCCCCTGAAGGTCGGTGTAGAAGCGGCGGTTGGCCTCGGTGGGGACGTTGGCCAGCCGCTCGTAAGCGGGAGTGGTGCCGGCGGGGAGGTTGTTGGCAAAGCCGGGGACGGGGTTGCGGATGTAGTCATACTTCTTGCCCGGGGCGATGTCGATCAGGCCGATGCCGGGGATGCGGCCCTTGAAGTCGCCGCCCTCGAACGCGCCGTGGAAGTCGCCGTCGACGTCGTCGTCGCGCGTCAGAACGAAGCCGGGGTATCCGCCGGAATCCTTGAAGCCGGGCGTGGCGAGGTCGGCCAGGCCGTTGTGGTTCCACACCATGTCGGTGTAGATGCTGGCGCCGAACTTGTGGACCTCGTTGACGACGGTCTTCAGGCCGGTCTCGGTGCCGTAGAGAGTGGGCTTGCCGCCCGAGCCGAGGTCGAAGCGGTCGTAGACGTCGTAGCCGACGGATTGATTACCCTGCTCGGCGCGGCCGGGCGGCGGGGTCCAGAGCCCGCCGAAGCCGGCCATGAACATGTCGGGCGCCCGCCGCTCCAGCGTCTTGTAGCTGGCCTCGAACATCTGGAGGATCGCCGGCGCCGACACGTTCTGCGCGTGCGCGGCGGCGCCCGGCAGCGCCGCCAGCGCTGCGGCGGCGAGCAGGGCGGTGCGGGGGCGACAACTGCGGCTACGCGGTGAAGGCATGCGTGACTCTCGACAACACGAGGAACGGCGGCCGGGCAAACGCCTCCGGGCCGGCGGCGGCACCGCGGGTGAGCCCGCCCGACGGGCGCCGCTGCTGCGAAGTACGTGGCCGGGCAGGGGGAGGTTTCATAACCCTGCCCGCGCGACCCGTTTAACCGGTTAACTTATTCTGCCCCCGGGCCGCCCGCCTGGCAACTAAAAACTTTTTCCTCTGTGCGGGCGCGACATCAAAAAGAGCGGGCCCGCCGTCCGGGCTCGACGAATCGAGCGGCGGGGCGGCGGGCCCGGGAGAAACTCAATGGGTGGCCCGCTCGCCTCAGGCGACGCGGCGGCGGCGGAGCAGCCCGACCGCGCCCAGCGCCAGCAGCGTCAGGCTGCCCGGCTCCGGCACCACGTACGTGCCGTTGGACGTGCCGGTGAACGCGTTGTGACCCTGCGTGCCGGTGGCGGTTCCAGCGACGAACTCCGTCGAACGGAAGCCAGAGTCGGCGATGTAAGTGCCGAACAGATCGAACGACGTCGGGCTGCCGATCAGCGACAGCGGGATCGAGAACGTGTAGCTGCTGGCGCTTTCGGTCCCGACCGGGCTCAGGTTCGCGCTGCCGTTGCTGCCGTTGGTGCCGTAAGTGTGGGCGCCGCCGCTGGCCAGCGTGAAGAACCCGCCGAAGTTGGCGGCCTTGGGGCCCAGGGCAATGGCGTAATCGGCATCAAAGCCGGTGGGGAAGGTCAGCGCGCTGCGGTCGCCGCCGTTGAACCCGGAGATCGCCCGGCGGAGGGCGTCGATGTTGTCGGTGAAGCCGGAAGTGTCGGTGAAGCCGCCGTTCATGGCGTCGATGTAGAGCACCAGCACGTCGTTGGCGTTGCCCGCGCCGCGGGTCCAGGTGCCGGAAAGGGTGGTGCCGTCGTCGGACAGCGTGACGCTGCCGGTGCCGACGGCGCCGCCGAAGCCGGTGTTGCCGTTGCCGTTATAGGTGGTCGCCGCGCCGGCGACGCTCGTGCACGCCAGAACGGCCAGCCCCGCCAAGATCTTGGTCAAACGCATAGCGCAACCTCCACAAACCGATGCCGGCGTGAAGCCGGCCCGTAACCAGATGAAGAATCAGACGTGAGGCGTCGGGCGGACGGTCTTGGCCCTCCAAGATCGGCCCGGTGATGGCAGCGCCCGAGGGCCCTGCCGTCGTTTCAATTTAATCGGTTTAGCGGCATTGTCAAATTCACCGTGGAAAATCTTGTACCCGCCCCGCCTTGCAGCCCGGCGGGCGCGACCTTTGTTCGGGTTTGACACCGTTCAACACCTAAGTAAACTGTTTCAACAGGTTGCCGAACAACCGTCCGAAGCCCGCGTGACCTTCCCGCCGGCTTTCAGATGAGGCGTCACCCTCGCCGAGGTGGGAACATGACTAGCGACATCGAACTCACCCGCTCGGCCGGGCGCAGACCGCGGCGAGCGGCGGCGCGATCGCATTCTGCGGCCGCCAGCGGCCCCGGGACCATTCCGTTGGCTGATTCGGCCGTCGCCACCGCCGCGCCTCCCGTCGGCGGCGACGGGAAGAAGGTCTCCATGCGCGAGGTGGCGCGCCTCGCCAAGGTGAGCGTGGCGACGGTCTCGATGGTCCTCAATGACAATCCGCGCATCAGCCGCGCCACGCACATGAAGGTGCAGCGGCTGATCGACCGCCTGGGCTACCGACCCAACCGCCTGGCGCAGTCGCTCTCCGGCCGCTACACGCAGGTACTGGCGGTGATGCTGCCCGCGCTGCGGCACGCGTTTGCCGACGCCTACTTCGGCGAGCTGATCAGCGGCATCTGCGACCGCGCCGGGAAGATGGGCTACAAGGTCATGCTCGAGCAGGCCAAGCCCGACTTCGTCAAGGACCGCCAGCACATCGAGATCTTCGAGCGCCGCTACGTCGACGGCATCCTCGCGCTCGGCTGCAACGACCGCCACGCCTGGCTCAAGGATTTCGCCGACGCCAAGTACCCGCTGATCGTCGTTGACAATTACTTCAACCAGTGGAACCTCGACCACGTCGTGTGCGACTATCGCAGCGGCGCCGAGCAGGTGATGAACTACCTGCTCCAGCTCGGCCACCGGCGGATCGGGTTGATCAACGCAGCCCAGGAGATCCGCACGTCGCGCGACGTGCTGGAGACGTACCGGGCGAAGCTGGCGGGCGCGGGCGTGACGCCGGCGGCGGGGTGGGTGGAGGACGGGAAGTTCACCGAGGAGGGCGGCGCCCGCGCCGCCGAGATGATCCTCGAGCGCGACCCCAGCGTGACCGCCCTGTTCGCCGGGAACGACAAGATGGCGCTGGGCGCGCTGCACTACCTCGACCGCCGCAACATGGACGTGCCGCGGCAGATCTCGGTGGTCGGGTTCGACGACCTGCGTCACGCCGCCTTCGTCACGCCGGCGCTGACCACCGTCCACCTGCCGCTGTACGAGGTGGGCGCGCTGGCGTGCGAGCGGCTGATCGAGCGGGCGCACGGGCGGGCGGAGAAGGTCGCGGAAAAGCTGCCGACGCACCTGATGGTCCGCGAATCGACCGCCATGGCCGCCGGCGTCAGCGGCTGAGCGCCGGTGCGGCGCCGGTGCGGCGCCGGTGCGGCGCCGGCCCGCGCAGCCGGAGTTTGCCAGCGCCGGGGCCGCACCTTGCCGGGCCCGACGATGTCGATCTGGCGAAGCCGTCGGCATCCGCTCGCGGAGCGAAACCAAATCCTTTCGGAGTCCCTCGGGATGGCACCTCTCATGATCCGCACGCCAGCGCTGCTCGCCGCCGTGATCGTCCTGCTCCTGGCCGGCTCCACGGCGGTCGCGCAAGAGCACGATCACGAGTTCAAGTACAAGCCGGACGACCAGCCCCGCACCGTCCACGTCGCCGGCGACTTCAATAACTGGTCGAAGGACGCCACCCCGATGAAGAAGGGGGGCGACAACGTCTGGTCGGCGACGGTGAAGCTGGCCGAGGGCGTCCACCTGTACAAGTTCGTCGTCAACGGCGACCAGTGGCGGCCGGACCCCAGCGCGGAGAAGTCGCTCGAGGTCGACGACGGTCACGGCGGGAAGAATTCCGGCGTGCTGGTCGGCGGCGAGGCGGAGAAGTTCCCGCCGCCTAAGCCCAACGACATCAAGCCGCACGCCACGCGGCACGACTCGCACGACCCGCGCGACGCCTCGGTCTTCGCCGCCGAATCGCTGCTGCTGATGGTCCGCACGCAGGCGGACGACGTGCAGCGCGTCGTCGCCCGCGTCCGCGCGGACCAGGGCCCCGCGCGCGACGTGCCGCTGCGCAAGATCTTCACGCGCAACGGCTTCGACCGGTGGGGCGGCGTCGTCACTGGCCTGCGCGGCGACACCAGCGAGTACGTCTTCATCCTCACCGACGGCAGCAAGACGGTCTGGCTGAACGGGCACGGCCTGATCGCTCCGCCCAACGATCCCGCCGCGCCGCCGGACGGAAGCATCAAGCTGCCGCTGAAGTCCCGGTTCCAGACCCCCGACTGGGCCAAGCACGCCGTCTGGTACCAGATCTTCCCTGAGCGCTTCCGCAACGGCGACAAGGCCAACGACCCCGGTGATAAGGCGTTCGAGCGGCTCATCCCCTGGACGCACAACTGGTGGACCCCCGCCCCTGGCGAAGCGCCGGGCGACGAGAACTTCTACCAGGGCCAGGGCAACGTGTGGAAGCGGCGCTACGGCGGCGACGTGCAGGGGCTGATCGAAGCGCTGCCGTACCTGAAGAAGCTCGGCATCAACGCGATCTACCTCAACCCGGTCTTCGAGGCCGACTCGATGCACAAGTACGATGCGAGCGACTTCCGCCACATCGACGACAACTTCGGCTTCAAGGGCGACAGCCAGCAGCTCAGCGGCGAGACCGACGACCCCAAGACCTGGCAGTGGACCCGGAGCGACAAGCTGTTCCTCGACTTCGTCGACAAGGCCCACCAGATGGGCTTCAAGGTGGTCATCGACGGCGTCTTCAACCACGTGGGCAAGTCGCACCCGTTCTTCCAGGACGTGCTGAAGAACGGCAAGAAGAGCAGGTACGCCAACTGGTTCGAGATCACCGACTGGGAATCGTCCCCGCCAAAGTACAAGGCCTGGGACAAGGACAACGGCGAGCTTCCGGTCTTCAAGAAGGACCCGAAGCGCGGCCTGGCGAAGGGGCCGTACGAACACGTCATGGCCGTTACGAAGCGCTGGCTCGCCCCCGACGGCGACCCGAAGCGCGGCGTGGACGGCTGGCGCCTGGACGTCCCGGGCGACATCCCGCACCCGTTCTGGATCGAGTGGCGCAAGACCGTCAAGGCCGCCAAGCCCGACGCCTACACCACCGGCGAGATCTGGACCTGGGCCCAGCCCTGGCTCAAGGGCGATCAGTTCGACGCGGTGATGAACTACCGCTGGGCCGACGCCGCTCAAGCCTTTTTCGTCAACCAGCAGAAGGCGATCCAGCCCGGTGAGTTCAACGACCGGCTGAACGCGATCGCGTACACGTATCCGTTCCAGGTGTCGCTCTGCTTGCAGAACTTGTTCGACAGCCACGACACCGACCGCTTCGCGTCGATGTTCGTCAACCCGGACCTCCCGTACGACGGCGGGAACCGCCTCCAGGACAACGGCCCGCAGTACAAGAAGGACAAGCCCACGCCGGAGATGGTCCGGCGGATGCTCCAGGCGGTCGCCGTGCAGCACGCGACGGTCGGGGCGCCCATGACCTACTACGGCAACGAGGCGGGCATGTGGTCGCCGGACGATCCTTCCAACCGCATGCCGATGACCTGGCCGGAGATGAAGTTCGACGACCCGCAGGTGAGGTTCGAGCCGGAAGTGTTCGACTTCTTCCAGCGCGCCATCGCCGCGCGGAACACGCTGCCGCAACTTCGGCTGGGGATGCACCGCGGCGTGATGAGCGACGACGCCCGCGGCGTCTACGCCTTCGCCCGCGATCTTGGGGACCAGCAGGCGGTGGTGGTCATCAACCGCAGCAACCAGGAGCAGACGATCAGCGTGCCCGCCGACGGGGCCGACGGGGTGAAGCTGATCAACTGGCTCGACCCGCAACAGGCCGAGCTGTCCGACGCCGCCGATCCCGCCGCCCGCGCCACACTGAAGCCGAAGGGCGGCGCGAAGCAGAGCTCCGTCACCGGCGGGGCATTTTCCATCACGCTCAAACCGTTCGAGTCGGCGATACTTTCCCGGCCATAGGGGGAGTGGTCGGTGGGTGGGAAGAGTGGTTAGTGGTCAGTGGTCAGTTGGGCGATCTGAGGCAACTCGACAAGTTACAAGTAACCAGTAACAAGTAACCCGTCACAAGTAACCCTTCATGACCCTCGCCCGCGCATCCCGGCTGCTGCTCGCCTTTGCGGCGTTGCTGATCGTCGTCTGGTCGTTCGGCTACGTCGGCTACCGGGCGGTCGCGCGGTGGCGGTCGGCGCAGGACAGGCCGGTGGCGCTGACGGTGATGCACTGGGGCGAGCAGGCCGAGGACGCCGTCGTCGAGCAGCTCATCGAGCGCTACCAGCGCGAGAACCCGCGCGTGCAGATCAGCCGGATCAACGCCGGCGCCACCGACTTCCGCTCGAAGCTGAAGACGATGATGGCCGCCGGCACGCCGCCGGACGTCTTTTACCTTCCGCCCGACGCGCTGGCGGAGCTGGCGACGCTGAAGGTGATCGAGCCGTTCGACGAGTTCATCCGCAAGGACATCGCCGCCGGCGGCGCCGAGACGAAGAAGCTGTACGACGACTTCTTCCCGATCCTGATGGACGCCTACCGCTTCGACGCCGCCACCGGAAATGTCGGCAGCGGGCCGCTCTACGGCTTGCCCAAGGACTTCACCACCTCGGTCTTTTACGTCAACGTCGATCTCTTCCAGAAGGCCGGCGTGCGCGTGCCGTACGAAGGGTGGACGTGGGACGAGTTCTCCGAGGCGTGCCGCAAGATCACCGCGCTGAGCCAGACGCCGGAGTTCGCCGGCCGGCGGGTCTACGGCTCCAGCTTCGACCTCTGGCCCGACACGTTGCGGCAGATCGTCTGGTCGTTCGGCGGCGACTTCTTCGGCCCGGGCGGGTTCAAGGATGTGGCGCTGGACTCGCCCGCATCGCAGGAAGCGCTCGAGTTCATCCGCCGCGTGCGCTTCGACGAGAAAACCGTCTACAACAACACCGGCGTCTCGACCGAGGGGAAGCAGGAGTTCTTCACCGGCAACATCGGCTGCATCGGCCCCTACGGGCGGTGGATGACGCCGCGCTACGCCAGCATTTCCAACTTCAAGTGGGACATCGTCCCCGTCCCCTCCAAGACCCCCAATGACCGCGCCAACCAGATCTTCTACACCGCCTGGACCATGAGCGCGAAGACGAAGCATCCGGACGAGTGCTTCAAGCTGGTGAAGTTCCTCTGCGGCGGGGCGGGGGCGGTAGACCAGTCACGGCTCGGGCTGGCGATCCCGCCGCTCAAGAGCGTCGCCTACAGCGCCGATTTTCTCGCGCCGCCCGGGCTGCCCAAGTTCCACTCGCAGATCTTCCTCGACGCCATCCAGCACGCCCGGCTCCAGCAGTTGCCGCGCGACGCGGAACTTTGGAACCGCCTGGTGGACGACGAGACCAAGCGCGTGCTGGCGCTGAACGTCGGCACGACCGCGGAGAACGCGGCCAACATCGAGCGGCTGTGGCTCCAGGAACTTGGCTCGCCGCTCCGCCAGCGCGAGTGGCGGCCGGTGCGGTGGGACGTTGTCGGATTCTCGGCGCTCTCGGTCCTGGCGGCACTGGCGGCGCTGCTCTGGTGGCGCGCCCGCCGCGAGCACCTCGGCCCGCTCGACCGCGCCATCGAGCGCACCGGGTACGCCTTCATCCTCCCGTGGGTGATCGGCTTCGTCGCGCTCACGCTGGGGCCGATGGTCGTCTCGCTGCTGCTCAGCTTCACCCGCTGGAGCGGCATGACGCCGATCAGCGGCGCCCTTGGCGTCGGCACGGCGAACTACCGCGAGCTGTTCACGCGCGACGAGAAGTTCTACCAGTCGCTCTGGGTCACGCTCCACTTCGTGCTGCTGTCGGTGCCGCTGTCGCAGGCGGCGGCGCTGGCGGTAGCGGTGCTGATGAACGTGAAGGTGCGGGGCATCGCCGTCTACCGAACCATTTTCTTCGTCCCGTCGCTGATCGTCGCCAGCGTGGTGGGGGCGGTGATGTGGCGGCAGATGTACAACAACGAGTACGGCATCGTGAACGCCGTGCTGCGCCCGATCCTCTCGCCGCTGGGCGCGACCCCGCCGGACTGGTTCGGCACCGACGCCGCCCGCTGGGCGATCCCGGCATTCGTGCTGATGAGCATCTGGGGCGTCGGCGGCGCCATGATCCTCTACCTGGCCGGGCTGAAGGGGATCCCCACGTCGCTCTACGAGGCCGCCACCATCGACGGCGCCGGCCGCGGGCGGCAGTTCTGGAACGTCACGCTGCCGATGCTCTCGCCGCTGATCTTCTACAACGTGGTGATGAGCATTATCGGCAGCTTCCAGGTTTTCGTGCAGGCGATGGTGATGACCGGCGGCGGCCCGGACGGGCGCACGCTCTTCTACGTCCTGCAGCTCTACCGCCAGGCGTTCGAGTTCCACAACATGGGCTACGCCAGCGCCATGGCGTGGGTCCTGTTCGTCCTGCTGCTGGGGCTGACGATCCTGATCTTCCGGGCGTCGAAGAACCTTGTTTACTACGAGGGGCTCAAGACGTGAGGCAACGCTTAGGCCGATCGCAGCAGACACAATTGAAAATTGACAATTGTCAATTTTCAATGGTCAATCGCCTCGTCTCCGTCTCCATCATCCGCCGGAGCCGCGCGTGACAACGGTCCAGGTTCCTCCCACCGGCTCCACCGGCACCTCGGTTCACCCGCGGCCGGTCGTGCCGTACCAGGCGCGCGGGCCGAAACAGAAGACGCGGCAGCAGGTCTCGCGCGGCGAGTCGGCGGTCGCCTACACGCTGCTGATCCTCGGCTCGCTGGTCTTCCTGATCCCGTTCTACTTCGTGATCAACGCCTCGCTGAAGACCGAGGCAGAGGTGAACGCCGGCGACTTCGTCACGCCGCCCGGGCGCGTCCAGGACGTCAACTTCGGCAACTACGCCCGCGCGCTCGCGCCGGACAAGATGAACTTCTGGCCCGCGCTGGCGAACACCGTCGTCATCACCACGGCGTCGGTCGTCGGGCAGGTGATCAGTTGCAGCCTGGTCGGCTTCGGCTTCGCGCGCTTCCGCTTCCGCGGGCGCGGCGTGCTGTTCATGCTGATGCTCTCCACGCTGATGCTGCCGGCGCAGGTGGTGCTGATCCCGGTCTTCATCCTCTTCCGCACGCTGGGGCTGATCGACACGTTCTGGCCGCTGATCCTGCCGATGTGGCTTGCCAGCCCGTTCTACGTCTTCATGTTCCGCCAGTTCTTCGCCCAGATCCCCGAGGAGCTGATCGAGGCGGCGCGCATCGACGGCGCCAGCAACTGGCGGATCTACTGGCAGCTCATGCTTCCCCTGAGCGGCCCGGTCATCGCGATCGTGGCGATCTACACGTTCCTGGCGAGCTGGAACGACTTCCTCGGCCCGCTGATCTACCTCAACAGCCCGCAGAACCGCACGCTGGCGCTGGCGCTCAACGCCTTCCGCGGCGAGTTCGGCGTCAGCGACGCCCACCTCCTCATGGCTGCCGCCGTCGTCTGCATGCTCCCGTGCGTGGTGCTGTTCTTCGCGGCGCAACGCTATTTCGTGGAAAGCGTGGCCATGAGCGGGTTGAAGAGTTAGTGAGGGGTGAGCACACAGGGGAGCGTTGAACGCCCGCCTGCGCTACCGCGACAACACCACCACCCCGAACGGCGGCAGCTCGATCGTTTCCTTCACCTCCCGATCGGCCAGCGCATCCCGGTACCCTTCGCTGGCCAGCGCCAGCAACTTCGCCTCAGCGTTGAAGTTCATCGCGAACCAGAACACCCGATCGCCGCGAACGCGCTTCTGCACCGTCACGCCGGCGGGCAACGCTTCGCCCGCGCCGCCGGCCGCGCCGCCAGGCGTGCTCACCGGCAGCGCGCGCTCGATCTTCAGCTCCGTCACCAGCGCCTTCGTCATCGCCTCGAGGAACGCGTCATCGTTCCGCGACGCCACGTAATAGGCCCGCCCGCGACCGTGCTTGTTGACGGTGACGGCCGGGGAGCCGGCGTAAAAGTCATCGCCGTAAGCTGCCAGCGCCTCGGCGCCTTCCAGGTGGACAATGTCGCAGAAGTGCCGGGCGCGCGTGACGTCCGGCAGGCGCAGCGGGTTGGCGGGCGACGCGGGCAGGACCGATATCCGCTGCCGCTCGTCGAGCGCGTCGGTCTCCTCCACCCAGATCCCGAGCACCTTCCGCATCGAGGCGGGACCGGGGAAGCCGCCGAGGAACGCCAGGTCCTCCTCGTCCACCAAGCCGCTGAGGTAGGTGGTGAGCAGCGTCCCGCCGCCGGCGACGAACGCCTCGAGCCGCTCCGCCACGCCGGGGCGGATCATGTAGAGCATCGGCGCGACCAGCAGCTTGTAGCGCGAGAAATCGCGCAGCGAATCGATCACGTCCACCGGGATGCCGCGGTTCCAGAACGTGCGGTAGTGCGCGACGCACGTAGCCAGGTAATCCTTGTCGGCATTGCGCACCAGTTGCGCCTGGTTGATCCCCCAGTTGTTCTGCCAGTCGTAGAGGATCGCCACGTCGGCCGACGTGGTCGCGCCGGCCAGGGGCGCGAGCTTTTCGAGGTCCGCCCCCACCTGCGCCACGTCCCGGAAGACGCGGGTGTTCTCGTGGCCGGAGTGGGCGACGACCGCGCCGTGGAACTTCTCGCTGGACCCGCGGCTCTGGCGGAACTGGAAGTACATCACGCCGTCCGCGCCGTGCGCCACCGCCTGGAGGCTGGCCAGGCGGTGCATGCCCGGGCGCTTCAGCCGGCTGACGCGCTGCCAGTTGGTCTGGCTCGGGGTCGATTCCATCAGCACCCACGGCTTGCCGCCCTTGAACGAGCGGTAGATGTCATGCGTGAACGCCGTGGTGACCGCCGGCCCCAGGTCGCCGGCGTCGCCGTGCCACGAGGGGTAGGCGTCCCAGCTCGCGACGTCGAGCGACTCGACCAGCCGCCAGTAGTCGAACGGCGGGAACGTTCCCATGAAGTTCGTGGTGATCGGCACGCCCGGCGACACCTCGCGCAGCGGCGCCGCCTCGTCGGCCATCATCGAGATGACGCGGTCGGTCATGAACCGCTTCCACGCCAGGTCCAGCCCGTGAACGCTGGGGTCGATGTGCGTCACCTCGTGGAAGCTGGCGTAGGTGTGGCTCCAGAACTTCGACCAGAACGCGGCGTTCATCTTTTCGACCGTGCCGTAGCGCTGGCGGAGCCACTCGCGGAACGCGCCGAAGCAGAGCGGGCAGTAGCAGTAGGCGGTGCCGCCGCCGCCGTTGCCGTACTCGTTGGACAGGTGCCACATCAGCAGCGCCTCGTGCCGCCCGTAACGTTCGGCCAGCTTGGCGTTGATCGCGCGCACCTTCTGGCGGTAGACCGGCGAGGTCCAGCAGAAGTTGTGCCGCCCCTGCTGCGGCTCGCGGCGGCCCTGCGCGTCGACGCGCCGCACCTCCTCGTACTTCAGCGCCAGCCAGTTCGGCTTGGCGCCGCTCGGCGTGGCCAGCACGATGCGCTGCCCGTTGCGCGACAGCCCGTCGATGACGCGGTCGAGCCAGTCGAAGGTGTAGCGCCCTTCCTCCGGCTCCAGGCTGGCCCAGGAAAAGACGCCGACCGTGGCCGCGCTCAGGCGCGCCAGCTTCATCAGCCGCAGGTCCTGCTCGAAGATCCCCGGCACGTCCGCCCACTGCTCGGGGTTGTAGTCTCCGCCGTGGTAAAGCTTGTCCAGGACGGCGGCATCGGCGGCGCGCGTGGTGGCGGCGGGGGCGGTGGCGGAATCCATGCGGGGTAGTGTAGCGGCAGGACTTTGAGCGCCGCGAGCTTGCCCGACTGCCGCCCTCATCCGCCAAGCCGCTTGCGCGGGATCTCGGCGCGCCGATGCCCCTTCACCAGCCCGAGATCTCTCGCGAGTACGCTTCGGGATGACACCACTGGCGGTCGCCTGCCGCCGCTGCCGCCGGTCGCCGTCCGCCGGTCGCCCTTGTGGGTGCTGAGGGGGTCAAGCGGAGCAGCCTTGCGACTACGGGTGCGTGTCGCCCCTGGTCGGGTGCTCCGGCACGCGCACGTGGACCTTGCCGTCGCGGATGACGACGTCGAACGCGCGCACCGGCTCCTTCGCCGGGCCGCCGCAGGCTTCGCCGGTCTTAAGATCGAAACACGACCCGTGCCAGGGGCAGATCACGCGCGGCCCGTCGCCGTTGTCAGTCGCGGGCTCAAGGCGACCCTCGCTCAGCGGGCCGTAGCGGTGGGTGCAGAATTCCTGCACGGCGTACACCTGCCCGCCCACTTTCACGATCGTCATGACGACGCCGTTCACTTCCGCGCGGAGCGTTTGCCCGTCGTGAAGGTCCGCCTCGTCCGCCACGATGATCTCACCGTCGCCCGCGCCGCGCGCGTCCGGCTCGATCGTCTCCCGCGGCGCGTCCTGTTGTCGCCGGTGCCGGCCGACGCCGATTCCGTCGTCGTACACCAGCCGCCCGCCGAGGTACCCGCTGAACGACAGCACCGCGATCGCCAGCAGCGACAGCGCGAAGGCAACACCGCTCGGCCGCGCGTCGTCCAGGTGCGGGCGGCGGAGCAGGAGGTTCGCGGCGTAGAGCGCGACGACCACGAGGTTGAGGATCATGTGGAGCGTCGCCGTCCGCCGGCCCGGGTGATCGCGGCGGATGTCGGCGTAATCCGCCAGCCCCGCCGTCGCCGCCAGCAGCGCCGTCACCACGCCCGCCGCCATGGCGTAGTAGGACGGTCGCACCAACGTTCCCGATGCGCGAAACATCTCGGCCGCGTCCAGCACCAGGCTGACCGCGAACAACGCGATCGGCAGGTGCACCAGCATCGGGTGCAGCGGGTGCCCGAGGGGGCGGCCTTGGAGGAGGTGACGGAGCATGGGGGGATGAATGGCTAGTGGTCAGTGGCTAGTCGTTAGTGGTTGGTCGATGACGTTACTTCTCCTCCGGGAGATGCGCGTGGCCTTCTTCGGCGGTGGCGCGCCAGCGCTTCTTGCTGAAGCGCGCGACGCTGGCGCCGTGCTCGAAGACCATGCGGCCGCCGAGGTAGCCGGAGACGAGGACCAGGGCGTTGCCGGCCGCGCACAGCAGCAGTGGGGCGGTCGCGACGACCGGGGCGCTTAATCCCTGGCCGAGTCGCAGCGCGGCGCTGGTGGCCATGGCGGCGGTCGCGGCGAGGTTCAGCGCCATGTGCCACGCGCCCAGCCGGTGGCCTGGCTTGCCCTTCTTGATCTCCCACCAATCGGCCAGCCCCGCCGGGATGGCGATGAGCGCGCCCGCCAAGCCGACGCACGCGCACCAGAAGGCCAGGCGGACGGCGGCGTTGTTCCCGCCGTCGGCCGCGCGCGAGACCAGGTCGAACATTAGCGCCGCCGGCCAGAGCCCCGCCGGCACGTGCACCAGCGCCGGGTGCAGCGGGTGGCCGAGCCACTTGCCTTGTAGGAGTTGCTTGGGCGACATGAACCCGCTCAGCATGCGGTGGCCGAGGAGGAACGGACAACCCGCAATAACGGTGGGGCGGCGGGCGGTGGGCCGCACGCATCGCGCGCTGCGCGCACCCTGTGCGCGCGCGGATCGCGCCAGGTATGCTGTCGCGCATGAACCGATCCGTCTGGCGGCCCGTCTGGCGGCCCGTCGCCCCGTTGCTCCTGCTCGCGCTGATGACCGCCGCCGCCCTCGCTGCGGATGCCCCCGCGCCCGTCGCCGCTTCAACGCCAACCAACTCGCCCGCGCCGGTCCGCTTCGGCATCGACGTTCTCCAGGACACCCGGTTCGCCGCGCTGCGCGGCAAGCGCGTCGCGCTGGTCGCCAACCCCGCCAGCGTCGACGGCAACCTTCGCGCCACGTCCGACGTGTTGGCCGGCGCGAGGGAGGTGCGGCTGGTCGCGCTGTTCGGCCCCGAGCACGGCATCTACGGCAACGCCTACGCCGGCGACGACGTGGCCGACCAGGTGGACCCGCGCACCGGCCGCACGCTTTACTCCCTTTACGGCAAGACCGCGCGCCCGACCACGCGGATGGTGCGCGGGCTGGACGCGATCGTCTTCGACCTCCAGGACATCGGCTGCCGCTCCTACACCTACATCGCCACGATGAAGAACGTGCTCGCCGCCTGCGCGGAGCACGATCGCGAGTTCATCGTCCTCGATCGCCCCAACCCCCTCGGCGGGCAGCGCGTCGAGGGGCCGGGGTTGGTCAAGGGGTTCGAGTCCGGCGTCTCCAGCCTGCCGGTGCCGTACGTGCACGGCATGACCATGGGCGAGCTGGCGCGGCTGGTCCGCGACACGCAGTTCCCGCAGTTCAAGAAACTCACGATCGTGAAGATGACCGGCTGGACGCGCGAGATGACCTGGGCCCGGACCGGCCGCGAGTGGGTGCCGACCAGCCCGCACGTGCCGACCGCCGACGCCGTCGCGGCGTACGTCGCCACCGGGGTGCTCGGGGAGCTGTACGTGATCAACATCGGCGTCGGCTACACGCTGCCGTTCGAGATGGTGGGCGCGCCGTGGCTCGACGGCGAAGCCCTCGCCGCCGCGCTGCCGCCGCGGGCCGGGGTGGTCTTCCGCCCGGTCCATTTCAAGCCGTTCTACTCCACCTTCGCCGGGCAGGCGTGCCAGGGCGTGCAGCTCCACATCGACGCCGAGCGCGCCCCGAGCCTGGTGGAGATCAACTACGAGCTGCTGCACGCGCTGGGGGCCGCGCGGCTGTTCCCGCTGTCGGACGAGAAGGCCCGGCGCCTGGCGGAGGAGGCCGCGGAGGAAAAGGCGAAGAAGACCGGCAGGCCCGCGACCCGCCCGGTCAAGTGGGACGCCCGCACCCGCATGTTCGACAAGGTCAGCGGCAGCGACGAGCCGCGCGCCTGGCTGATGGAGGGAAAACCGCTGGCCGAGCTGTTCGCCAGGTGGAAGCGCGAGTGCGACGCGTTCCGCGAGGCCCGCAAGCCTTACTTGCTGTATTGAGCTTGAGGATTGAGGATTGGAACTTGAAAGGCGGCCCGACCGCCGCCGTTCAAGTCTTCAATCGTCAACCGCCAAGCCCCAACCGCCAATCGGCACTCCCCGCCCTCCTACTCCTTCACCGCGGCGTCGATCCACCGCCGGATCGCGTACGGCTCGAACCAGTTCTGCCGGGCGGCGATCGTCCCGTCGCGGCCGATGACGATCGCGCTGTTGGGCCCCGCGCCGTAGGCGATGGCGGTGTCGTTGCCCAGGCTGTCGAGCAGGATCGGCACGGTGATCTTCAGCGCGTCGCGCGCCTGGGTCGCCAGCGCGCGCCGCGCGTCGGCGGAGCGCGGTTGCTCGACCGAGATGCTCTGGTCCTTGTTGCGGTCCACCTCCCACTCGCCCGCCGGGTGCGCCTCGCGGGCGTAGACGACCAGGAAGGTCGCGCGCGTGCCGTACTCGCCCCTGAGCTTCTCCATCGCCGCGGCGCGGTCGCGGAAGGCGGGGCAGGAGTAGGACCCGAACTCCAGCACGACCACCCGCCCCTTGAGCGATTCCAGCGTCACCAGCGAGCCGTCCAGCCTGCGCAGCGAGACCGGCGGGGCGGGCGAGCCAACGGCCGGGCCGGCGGGGATCTTTCCGTCGGACAACGTCGACGGATCCCGCTTCGCCCCCGCCCCCGCCCCCGC
>DASQDR010000140.1:0-24447 GCA_035634055.1 Tepidisphaeraceae bacterium
TCTGCCCGATTCCCCCCGCGCCCGCCACTTCCCCCGCGGCCCCACCACGGGATCGTGGCGGCGCAGCGAGACGCCGCCACGAGCCCGGGTCGGTGCCGCGCGCGACCACCGTGCTCCGTCGCACCGGCCGCGCTGGTCGCACGATTTCAAGAGTTCAGCAGGGCCCCCCGCGCGCAGCCACCAGCCCCCATGCACAAACGCAAGCGGCCCCGGGGACGCCGGGGCCGCACTGGAGGGATGATGTAGCAGCGACAGGACTCGAACCTGTGACCCGGGGCTTATGAATCCCCTGCTCTGCCAACTGAGCTACGCTGCCAGCACGGTTGCGGAAGATACCAATCCTACGTGCGGTGACAAGGCCGGTTCAAGGTCGGGCGGGGCGGGCGGGGGCGGTGCGGGAAAAAAGACGGCGGGCGGTTCCGCGCAGAACCACCCGCCGAGGGGGGAGTGTGTGTGCTGTTGGGGGAGTCGCCGCGGCCGGCGATGGCGCGGCGGACGGGCGGCGGCTCCCGGGTTTTACGGCAAGAGGCCACAGCGACCGCCGGGGATCAGGTCCTCCACGAGTGAGCCAGGGTTCGTCTCTCGACGCTTGGCGGGGCGAGAGCGACTTCCGACGCCTCGCCCCTGTGTTCCGAGCGACCAGAGCAACCGTCGTGCCGCTTCCCAAAAAACAACTATATCGCACGCAAATGCGGATGAACGGCGCGCAGCGGCCGGCGCGGGTGTTCAAGAACTGAGCAACGGCGGGAGACTCGCGTACGCGTTGGGCACTTCGTGGACACCAGCAAGCGGCACGTCATCTCGCTCGCTACTTAATCCCGCTCGTCGTGGAGGTTCCCCAGCGTCGGCTGGCCCTCGGTGGCGGGGGGCGTGATGTGGGTCGCTTGGACGCCTTGCGGGTGTGGCCGGGGCGGGTTCGCCGCGTCTGGGGGAGAAGTGTCGATGTCGTTCTCGGCGTCGTCTTCCGCATCGAGCGGCAGCGCCTCCAATTCCGGCTCGGTGCGCGGCTGGAGGATCGGCAGCGGGACGTGCGTCGAGTGGGGCATCTCGCCGCTGCCCTTGAGCATCCGCTCCTTTTCCACCGCGGCCGGGTCCTTCTTCGGCTTGCGCCGGGCTGGAGGGCGGCGACCGCTGGCAACGTCCTCCTCCAGCTGCGTCTTGCGCCGCAGGATGTGGTGGTAGTGCTGCGCGAAGCGGTGGGCCTCGTCGCGGATGTACTGGAGCATCCGCAGGCCCGCGTTGTTTCGCGCCAGCTTCAGCGGCTCGCTCTTGGCCTGCACGAAGACCAGCTCCTCCTTCTTGGCCAGGCTGATGACCATCGGCGGCTTGACGTCCATCTGCTTGAAGACCTCCAGCGCCGCGTGGAGCTGACCGAGGCCGCCGTCGATCAGGATTACGTCGGGGTAGAGCTCGTTGTTGCTGCCGGCCTCGCGATAGCGGCGGCTGACGACCTCCTGGATCGAGAGGTAATCGTTGTTCCCCTGCCCGTGCTTGATCTTGTAGCGCCTGTAGCCGTCCTTGAACGGCACGCCATCGATGAAGCAGACCTTTGATCCGACCATCTCGCCGCCCTGCAGGTGGGCGATGTCGATGCCTTCAAGGATGCGCGGCGGCTCGGCCAGCGCGAGCGTTTCCTGGAGCGCGGTGACGCCCTCCTTCGGATCGCTGATGAACGCCTCCGGCTGCCAGTATTCCTGCTCGCCCTTCTTTGCCCGCGCCCCGAGTCCCTGGAGCGCCTTGATCTCGTCGCGCAGCTTGGCGGCCCGCTCGAAGTTCATCTCCTTCGACGCCTCGAGCATCTCCTTCTCCAGGTCCTTCAGCACCTGCTTGTGATTGCCCTCGAGGAACTTGAGCAGGCGATGGATGTCCTCGCCGTAGGCCTCCCTGGAGATCTTCGCCGCGCACGGCGCGGTGCACTGGTGGATAGGGTAGAGCAGGCACGGGCGGAAGAAGCGGCGGCTGTCGTCGCCTTCCTTGATTTCCAGGTGACACGTGCGGAACTGGAACGCTTTCTGGAGAAGCGTGACGGCTTCCTTCAGCGCGCCGACGCTGGTGAACGGGCCGTACAGCTTCACGCCCTTGGTGCGCGGCTCGCGCGTGACGTAGACGCCGGGGAAATCCTCGCCGGTGGTGACCATCAGGTAGGGAAAGGTCTTGTCGTCGAGCAGGCGGGCGTTGAAGCGCGGCTGAATGTCCTTGATCAGCCGGTTCTCCGCCAGCAGCGCTTCGACCTCCGACTCGGTCTGGATGAAGTCGAAGTCGACGACCACGTCGCGCAGCGGCGCCTTCTTCGCCTCAAGCTTGGTGGAGGGTTGGAAATAGCTCGAGACGCGGTCGCGCAGCGAGGCCGACTTGCCCACGTAGATGACGCGGCCCTTGGCGTCCTTCATCAGGTAGACGCCCGGCGCTTTGGGCAAGGCCTTGGCTTTCTCGGCAAGTCGTGCGAGGCGATCATCCATGACGCTTGCGGCATTGTAGGCCCGGGCGCGGCGCCGGGGCAGCGGGAAGCCGTCCGGACCGCGTCGCCGGTCGCCCGTTGGTGAATCATTTCACGCACGTCCCAGCGGCCGCGCCTCGTCCATGTTCTTCGTGGACGAAAGCGAGGTGCTGCGATGCTGCGGCGGACCTACTCCGATCGGGCGTTCACGCTGATCGAGCTGCTGGTGGTCATCGGGCTGATGGCGCTGATGATCGCCATCCTGCTCCCGAGCCTGAACCGCGCGCGGAAGACGGCGATGCGCGTGAAAATGGCAAGCGAGCAGCGGCAACAGATGGCGGAACGTGCCACCGCCGGTGCGGCTGCCGCTACCGGCGCGGCGACGCAGCCGGATCCGGCGGCCATCGCCGCAGCGGGCGAGCCGGCGAAGCCGCCCAAGCGCATCGAGCCGCAGCGGCGGATGGCGGCGATTCGCACGTTCGTCGCTGACGTCACGCTCACGCCGCGACTCTCGGTTGGCACGGCGCAGCCGGAGTCCATTTACGAGTCGAAGCTGACGGCGAAGCTGGAGGCGACCGGGCCGGCGGCGGGGGAGAACGAGATCCACCTGCCGCTCCCGCCGCAGATCGTTTCACTGGCGGACCTGGCGGTGAACGTGAACGGCCAGCCGAGCCGCGCGGTGGCGCTGCGCGGCGACCAACTCGTCTGGAGCGGCAAGCTGGGCACAGAGGACGAGCCGCCGACGGTGCTTGACGTGACCTACACCGCCGTCGGGCGCGGCATCTACCAGCTCCAGACGCCGCCGGCCAAGATCATCGACCACTTCAAGATCAACCTGACGGCCAACGGATCGGACGTGCGCATGCTCGAGCTGTCGATGCAGCCGACCCGCTTGGCGCGGCACGCGGCCTCCACCGTCTACACCTGGGACTACCAGCGGCTGATGTTCGGACGGCCGATCGCGGTCGACGTACTGGGCATCGCGCCGATCGACCGCCTGGGCGAGCTCTCGTGGCTCGGGCCGCTCAGCGTCGTCCTTTTCGGGCTGGTGATCGGCGTGGTCGCGCACGCGTACGACGTGCAGCGGTTCGACCGGTGGATGCTGCTGCTCGTCCTCGGCACGTTCACCGCGGCTTACCCGATGATGTACTTCATGCAGGAGATGATCCCGCTCAACCTGGCGACCAACGTGTCCGGCGGGCTGGTGCTGGTCGTGATCGCGTGGCGGACGATCTCGCTCATGGGGTGGCGGCTGGGGATCTTCGGCGCGGTCGTGCCGGCGGCGGCGATCATGGCGGCGACGCTGCTGGCGGCGGTCCGCCCGAGCCTTCAGGGGATCATCCTCACGGCGCTGAGCCTGATGCTCTTCATCCTGATCATGAGCTTCGCGCCGCGCCTGCACGCGGCGCGGCGCGAGCCGGCGGGCGAAGCCCCGCGGCTCTCGGCCGTGACGGCGTGAACCACCGCGGCGGTCGTGCCCGGGCGAGGCGATGTTATCGGATCCGCGAAAATCGCCACGATCGCTTGCCTCGCCCGGCAGCCAATCGTAGATCAACTGCCGGAGAGACGTCGAAGGGATGGAGGCGGTGTGCTGAGGTGGCTGTTGATCGCGGTGATGGCGATGCTGGCGTCGGCGTGACCGGGGCCAATCAAGCGGGTTGCAGGGCGAGGCATCGGGCCACACTCGCGCGGATCAACGACCGGCACAACTCCTGTCATGTGAGGCGAACCAACGGCCCACTCTCCAAGCGGCCCGGGTTTCACCCACCCGGGCCGCTTTTTTGATTGCGCCTTACGCCGCCGTCCCGCCATAGTCCGTTTGAGCCGGGCCACCGCATCGGATAACGTCGGCGGCGATGGCACTTGAAATCGTCCCGAGCATTGACCTTCGCGGCGGGCGCGTGGTCCGCCTGAAGCAGGGGGATTACGACCGGCAGGTGAATTACGATGTCGACCCGCTGAAGACCGCCGCCGCCTTCCGCGACGCGGGCGCCGCGTGGATGCACGTCGTTGACCTGGACGGCGCCAAGGACGGTCGCCCGGCGCAGACCGATCTGATCTCATCCATCATCCGATCCAGTGGCCTGCGCGTGGAAGCCGGGGGCGGGATCCGCACCACCGACGACATCCGGCGGCTGCTCGACGCCGGCGCCGCGCGCGTGGTCGTCGGCACCAAAGCCATCGAGGATTGGCCGTGGTTTGAGTCGCTGGGGAACGACGGCGCCTTTGCCGGCAAGCTGGTCCTCGCGCTCGACGCCAAGGAGGGCATGGTCGCCACCCGCGGTTGGACCGAGACGTCCGGCAAGCGCGCGGTGGACGTCGCGGCGCAGGTATCGGATTGGCCGCTCGCGGCGATCCTGTACACGGACGTCGCCAAGGACGGGATGCTCCAGGGTCCCAACGTCGAGCAGACCCGCCGGCTCGCCGAGGCGGGCCGGGTGCCGGTGATCGCCAGCGGCGGCGTCGGCAACATCCAGCACATTGAGCAACTGATCGCAAACAGCCCACCCATCTGGGGCGTCATCGTCGGGCGCAGCTTGTATGAGGGGACGCTCGACCTGCGCGAGGCGATCGCCCTCGCGCGCCGCGCCTAATGACCGCCTGCCCGCTGGCCAGTTCATCGGTCCCATAAAACCCGCGGCCGCGCCACGGCTTAAAGCGCTTATCCCGCAGCAGCGCTACCGGCGGCGCGGCGGGCGCAACTTGGTCCCCGCCGCGCTCCTTTTCGGTTGCCCGAGGCTGGCCGAATTGCCGCCGCGTGGCAGAGTCACCGTACCGCGTGTCGGTCGTTCGCTCGTCCGGGGGCCGCGGTATAGGAAGCGAGAGGGACAGCCGTGATGTGTCGTGGTTCGAAGTTATCGCGCGGCCGCCGCGCAGGCGCTGCTGCCGGCGTCGTTGTTGCAGTCATCGTCAGCCCGCTGCTGAGCGCGGGCAGCGCCCTCGCCGGCACGGTAGAGCTGCTGCCGGGCTGCGAGCGCGTGGGCCAGCACCGAGACGTTGCCGCGCGAGCGGTGCAAGGCTCAGCCGTAGCCAGCGCCGATGACGCCGCCGTGGGCGTCAACGCTGCCGAAGACGACTCCAACTCGCGCGAGGCCTTCGGGCTGATCGGCGGCTACGACGCCAAGGGTTCGTCGCAGCGCGTGGTGGTGGAGGTGCAGGCGCCGACGCCGCCCGTGGCGGCGCCGCTCCCGCCGGCGGTCATTCCCGGCGCGCTGCTGATCGCCGGGAACTGGATCCTCGTGCGAGTATTGAAGCGGAAGCTCGTGTAATCGCGACGGCGCGACCGGCCGGACAAGAACGCAAGCACAACTCGAGCCTCCTTCCTAGCCGCGGGCCGGACGTCACTGTCTGGTCCGCGGTTTTTTGTTGCGCCGGTGCGCGCGCCGCGGCTCAGGTGCCCGGCGTCGCCATTGGCGGCGGGGCCGCGGGTGCGTTACAACGCTAAGGCCATGCCCCTCCAGCTCAACGCCGCCACGAGGATCGTCTTCGCCGGCGACAGCATCACCGACTGCGACCGCGCCGCCGACGCCGAGCACGTCGGCTTCGGCTACGTCCGCCTCGTGCGCGACTGGCTCCGCGCCGGCCATCCCGCCAACGCGCCGGTGGTGATCAACGTCGGCGTCAGCGGCAACAAGGTGACCGACCTGGCCGCGCGGTGGGCGGCGGACGTGATCGCGCACGGGCCGGACGTCGTCTCAGTGATGATCGGCATCAACGATGTCTGGCACGGCCTGATGCCGCACCTCCAGGGCGTCCCCGTCGAGCAGTACATCGAGACTTACCGCCAGATGCTCACCGAGCTGCGCGCCCAGCGCCCCGCGTGCCGGCTGGTGCTGTGCGAGCCGAGCGTCATCTCAGCGCCGGCAGCGCGCGATGGCAATGAGCGACTCGCGCCGTACGTGCGGGCGGTGAACGACCTCGCCCAGGACCTGCTGGCCGACGCGGTGGTGCGCCTCCACGACGTCTTCCGCCGCGCCGAGCAGGTCCGCCCGGACATCGAGTGGACGATAGACGGCGTGCATCCCACATCGAGCGGTCACGCCCTCCTCGCCAAAACCTGGCTCGACGCCACCGACCTGTCCTGACTCAATGCCACTAGCCGGCGGCGCCCCGCCGCCGAGTCCCATGACCAAACTCAAACTCATCCACGCAGGCCTCGGCGGCATGGGCAAAGCCTGGCGCGATAATGCCACGTCTACCTCTCCCGATTTTGAGGTCGTTGCCGTCGTCGATCCCAGCGAGAAGGCGCTGCACGAAGGTGGCGACCACCTGAAGGTCCCGCCCGACCGGCGTTTCGCCGACCTGAAGCTGGCGCTCGCCGCCGTCCCCGCCGCCGACGCCGTCCTCACCGTCACCCCGCCCGCGGTTCACGTCGAGCACGCGCGGCTGACTTTCGCCCACGGGCTGCACCTGCTGACGGAAAAACCGATCGCCGACACGCTGGACAGCGCCAAGTTGATGGTGAAGCTCGCGCGCGATGCGGGGCGGCAGTTGTCGGTCGCGCAGAATTACCGCTTCGGCGCGGCCGCGCAGACGCTCCGGCGGGTGATGGACGAGAAGCCGGTCGGCCCGCTCGGCCACGGCCACGTCGACTTCTACATCGCCGCCGATTTCACCGGGACGTTCCGGGAGTCGATGGAGTTTCCGCTGCTGGTGGACATGGCGATCCACCATCTGGACTTGATCCGCGCCGTCACCGGCCGAAACATCGCGCGCGTGACCGCCATGAGCTTCCGCCCCGACTGGAGCTGGTACCGCCACGAGGCGGGCTTGAAGATGCTGATGCAGCTCGACGATGGCACGCCGTTCAGCTACAGCGGCGACTGGAGCGCCCGCGGGCGGCAGACGAAGTGGAACGGCCAGTGGCGGCTCCAGTGCGCCGAGGGCTCTGTCCACCTTGACGCTGACGACGTGTACGTCGAGCGCGGCGAGCGCTGGGGCAAGGATCCGTCGTCCCAGCACGTCAGCCCGGTCGAGTTGACCGAGAACGGCCAGGCGCGCCTGCTGCGCGACTTTGCCGCGGCCATCCGCGGCGGCACGCCGACCGAGACCAGCGGCGCCGACAACCTCTGGAGCTTCGCCGCCGTCATCGCCGGCGTCACCAGCGCCCGCGAATGCCGCCCGGTGGACGTGCCCGAACTGCTGGCCGGATAGGTTCCGCGTGACCGCCGAACCCGAGTCGTCATCCCGTCTCCCGCCGATCGATCGTCACTTCTGGCTCGTGGCGCTCCTCAGCACCGTCGTGCTGCTGGCGCGCGCGGCCATGATCATGTCGGCGCACACGGAGATCATGGACAGCCAGTTCCACCTCCGCAGCGGGCTCGCGCTGCTCACCGGTAACCCGGGTGAGATCCGCGACCCCGCCAACGACGCGCCGCTCGGGCAGGTGCTGATGGCCCTGCCGATGGTGCTGACGGGCAACACCCCGGACAAGCCGATCAGCCCGGCGACGTGGGCCAGCGGCGTGCCGGTCCCTGGCGAGGCGGCGGCGGGGGAGGCGCCGCTGTCGCCGAAGCGCGCCAAGCTCGCGCGCACGATCCGCCGGCCGGTCATGTATGGCAACGCGATGCGCCCGGAGACGATCCTGCTCGTCGTCGGGCTGTGGAAGTCGTTGCTGTTCGTTCCCGCGGTGATCATCGCCTTCCAGTGGTGCCGCGCGGTTTATGGCACAGCGTCCGGCTGGCTGGCGAGCGCGCTGCTGTTGTTCGATCCGACCATCGCCGCGCATGTGCCGATCATCGCGCTCGACACGCTCGGCGTGGAAGGCATCCTCATCGCGTGCTTCTGCGTCTGGCGCTACTTCGAGCGGCCGGGCACGGGCTCGCTCGTCGTCGCCGGCGTCGCGATGGCGGTCGGCGTCCTGCTCAAGCACACGGCCGTGATCCTGCCCGCCGTCGCCGGCTTGTTCGCGCTCTACTACTGGGGCTTGCGTCCGTGGCGCGACGGGACGTCTTGGCCCGCCTGGCGCGCGGCGCTGCGGGATCGCCTCAATGCCGTCCTGTTGGCGGCCCTCGTCTTCTGCTTTGCGATCTGGGCGCTCACCGGCTTCGACCTCTCGCCTCCGTCGGCGCAGTACGCCGGCGCCGTCGGGCGGACCACCAGCGCGTCGCGCATCGGTGACGCCGTGATGGCCGCCCTGGACCGCCCGCTGCCGGCCGGCGTTTACGTCGGACGGTTCGTCTCCGGGCTGCTCACCAGCGGCGGCGGGCACTGGGCCTACCTGTGGGGCGAGGCGCGGAAGAACGGGTGGTGGTACTACTTCCCTGTCGTTGCAACATACAAGGTGCCCATCGGCTTCGGCATCGTCATCCTGCTGTCGCTCGCGTCGCTGGCGTGGGTCCGGCCGCGGCGGGGGGAGGTGTCGATGCTCATCCCGCTCGTCGCGTGGGGCGCGCTGCTGCTCGGCACGCACCTGAACATCGGCTTCCGCCACTTCCTGCCCGCGCACGTCTTCGTGCTGATGTTGGCGAGCCGGTGCGTCGCCGGCGCGATCCGCTGGCCGGCGATCGTCGCCTGGGTGGGGGTCGCACTCGGCGTCGTGCACGGATTCGCCTACCACCCGGATTACCTCAGCTACATCAACCACCCGCGCCGCCAGTGGTGGCTGCACATCACCGAGAGCAACGTCGACTGGGGCCAGGCGATCCGGCAAACGCGGAGGTGGCTTGACGCGCGCCCGGAACTCGAATCTCGTGGGATTTCCTTCGCGCCGCGCTGGGACCGGCAGGCGGTGTCGGTGAAGTATTACCTCGATGACCGCGTCACCCTGATCGACCGCGGCAGCCCGCCACCGCGCCGGGGCCTGCTGATCATCAGCCCGATCTGGGTGACCGGCGTGTACGACGAGGGCAAGAACCCCTATGCGTTCCTGCACGCCCTTGAGCCGGTTGATACGATCGGCCACAGTCTGCTCGTGTACGATCTCGATCGGGAACCAAAGCGATGACCGATACCCTCCACGTGCGCGCGGGCCGAGCCGACGACGCCGAGATCATCACCGATTTCAACGCGCGGATGGCGCTCGAAACCGAGGGCCTGACGCTCGACCCCGACACCCTCTCCCGCGGCGTGCGCGCGGCGCTGGCGGACCCGAAGAAGGCGCGCTACTTCATCGCCGAGACCGCTGGCCGGGTGGTCGGGCAGCTGATGATCACGCTGGAATGGAGCGACTGGCGCAACGGCGACATCTGGTGGATCCAGAGCGTGTTCGTGGACCCGTCCGCGCGCGGAAGGGGCGCGTTCAAGGCGCTCTACCGCCACGTCGCCGAAGAAGCCCGCGTCGCCGGAGCGGTTGGCCTGCGCCTGTACGTGGAGAAGGAGAATTCGGCCGCCCAGCAAACGTACGCGCGCCTCGGCATGGCGATGACGCACTACCTCGTGATGGAAGAGATGTTCGAGCGGCGCGCCAATCACTGACCGGCCGCCTCGCACCTGGCCGACCCTACCGCTTTGCCGCCACGCCGCGCAGGTGCTTGGCACCCGCGCTCGCGCCGGCGCCCCGGTCGGTCAGCTCCAAGGGATCGATCGTGGTCCAGCCGCGGTAGCCGGCGGCGTCGAGGTTGCTCAGCAACTCGTTCCAGTTCGTCGAGCCCTGCCCGATCACCGACGGCCGCGTGCGGCGGTCGGCGCCGACGACGGCGTCGCGGGCGCGCACGTGCCGGATGATCGTCCCAAGGCGGGAGAACAGTTCGTCCGACGGCCACTCGTCCCGAAGGATGGCCACGGGGTCGAGGTCGATCCCGAACCACGGGCAGGCGGCGGCTGCGAGCGCGCGCTCCAGCGCGGCGAAGGAGGCGAGGTCGCTGCGGAAGGCAACCGTCACCCCAAGGCGATCCGCACGCGCACCAAGATCGGCCAGCGCGTCGTCCACCTGCGCCACGATGCGCGGGTCCGGGCCCGGGCGGCCGGGCTCCGCGGGCGGCGGCGGAGGGGGCGGAGACAGCGACGGGATGATGATCAGCCCCGCCTGCTCCGGCGTGATCTGCGGGCGCGGCTTCTCGCTCGGCGGGGGCTCGGGGAGCGCCCCGATGTCCAGGCAGACCAGCGGCGACGCCAAGCCCTTCGCGGCCTCCATCACCTTCTGAAGGTGCGCGAGCAAGCGGTCAATATCGGCCGACGGTCCGAGGCCCTTCGCCCCGACGTCGGCGCGCAGGCCGATCAGGTGCTGGTCGCTCGACGACAAGATGTGGCGTAATTCGCGCCGGCCGGTTTGGGAAAGGTCGGTGACGTCAAAGCCGGTGGACGTGGCGTCGAGCTGCACGCCTCGAAAGCCGAGGGAGCGCGCCACGCGCGGTCCCTGCCGCACGTCCGGCGACAGCGCCGCCGCCACCACGCCGAGTTGTTGCAGGGTTTGATCGGCCATGTGCTCAACTGAGCATAGCAGGGTGCGCGGGCGTTGGCGCGGGCCGCCGCCGGCGCCGCGGGCGGTTCAGGCGACCTTGGTCAGCACCTTGTCCAGCGCGGCAAGGTAGTAGGGCGAGATGTCGCCGGTCGGATCTTTCAGCTCGACAATGAACCTGTGGTTGATCGTGTGGAAATGGTCCGCCGGCCAGACGCCCAGGTGCTCGCCCCACGTGCTGCTCTTGACCGAGACCAGGCAATCGTTCTCGCCCTCGGCGGCGGAGACAATGCGATACGCGTGCAGCGCGAACGGCGGCACGCGGTGCCACGGGCGTGACGCGCTGACCGAGAAATACTGCACGCCCGGCACGTTGGGGATCACCCGGTTGAACCGCCGGCAGCTCTCGGTGGTCAGGTCGGCGCAGGCGCGCACGTCCAGCCCCAGCATGTTCATCAGCCGCATGCCGCCCAGCCGCCGCCCGAGCGTTTCCATGCACCAGTCGGCATACGGGCTGCCGCGGTGCGGGGTGGTGACGGTGAGAAGAGCGGCCACGCGGTCGTCCATCCCCAGCTCCTTGATCATGTACCGCGCGTCCAGCCCGCCCATCGAGTGGCCGACGACGATGATCCGGTCGCGCTCGCGGCCGAGCTGCTTGAGGTTGCGGAGGATTTGTTCCTTGAGCTGTCGCGCGCGCAGCTCGATCGGCCCGGTGGGGTGGACGCGCGTGACGATCAGCGGGTGGCCGCGGTCGCGGATGGCGCGGTCAATGCCGCGAAAGTAGGCGAGCTTCAACGGCCCGACCTGGAGGTCGCCGACACCCATCAACCCGTGGTGCAGCACGATGGGGATCATGCAATCGCTCATGCCGGGCGAGATGATACGGCACCCGCGGAGGGCGGCGAGCCGGCGGCGGGGGTGCCGGCGGCAAGGGTGTCGGCGGCAGGCGTGTCGGCGGCAGGCGTGTCGGCGGTGGGCGCGGCGACGGTGGAAGTGTCGGCGACGAAGCGGCGGACGACTTCGGCGAACTCCGTCCGCCTGGCCACCAGCCAGTCGTGGCTGCCGCGCTGCGAAACGTGCAGGTGCCACTCGGGCATGCGCTCGTGCAGTCGCCGGGCGTAGCGCAGCGGGTACGTGAAATCCCACCGCCCCCAGGCCAGCAGCGTCGGCACGCGCACGCGGTCGACCAGCGGGACCAGGTCGGTCTGGTGCGCCAGCTTGATCTGGTGGATCACGTGCCGGCGGCGGGTGGCCACGCTGTGGGCGATGTCGGGCGCGACGCGCAGGCTGAAGATCGGCTCCATCGGCGCGTCCATCAGCCGCCCGATCACCACGCGCAGGAACGAGTGCCGCCGATCGATGCCGGTGCTGTCGGCCAGCACGATCCGCCCGATTCGCTCGACCGGATCGGCGGCGGCGGCGGCGGCGGCGGCCGCGGCGGCCAGGAACACGGGCGGGCCGGAGTTGGAGTGGCCGATCAACGTGACGTCGGTCAGGTCCAGCGCGGCCAGAAATTCCGCCAGCCAGCTCGCGTACCGTTCGAAGCTCCAGGGCTGCTCGACCTGCGACGCCTCGCCGGTGCCGGGGGCTTCGACCACGATTGTGCGGAAGTGGCGGCCGAGGATCTCCAGCAGCGGCCGGTAGGTCCGCGCCCGCACGAACATGCTGGCGAGCAGCACGACCGGGGGCCGGCCGTCGGCGGCGGCGTCACCCGCCTCGTGCACGACCGCCTCGTACCCGCCGGCGGAGACGCGTCGCTGCCGGATGTGTCCTTCGGCGTCATGTTGAGCCACGCACCTCGACTATAGCGGTCGCCGGCGCGGCGCGACGAGCGGGGAAATCGGCGGCGAGGCCTGCCGGATGCGCCCGCGCCCATGGAATGGGCGAAGATGACGACGGGGCCGCTCGCGCCGAGCAGGCGGAGCCGTGTGCGGATGATCTGCTTGAGCTGCGTCGCGCGCCGGGCGACGCCGGCGGTGGGGTGGCCCTGCGTCAGGATCAGCGGGTGGCCGCGTTCCGCCAGCACGTGATCAAAGCTGACGAACGGCCCCATCGTCCACCGCCTGATCGGCACGTTGCCCGGCAGGATCGGCCCGTGATGGAGGACGATGGGGACCATGCCTCGGCCGAACTCTGTCGACCGGGGCGGGAGGGGCGCAGTCGCGGATTGCCGGCCGCGGCATCCGCGCCACGGCTTTGCGGCGGCCCTTCTCCCTCTCCCGGCGATCCGGGAGCGGGAGTAGCGGACCGCCGGATTGCCGATCGAGCAAGGCCTACGCCCGCGCGAGCCGCTGACGCTGCTTAGCCCAGTACGCCGCGGCCATTCCGAGGAGCATGACCGCGCCCGGCGCGACGCCCGGGGGCAACGGGATCGGCGTGGGGGGCGGTCCGCCGACGGCGGTGGCGGTGAACGCGACGTCGAAGCCGGAGGCGATCTGCGTGCTGTTGGTCCCGCCGCTCACGCCCGAGAGCGCCGTCAGCGTGTACTGACCCGCCTCGAGCGTGCCGGTGCTGTCGAAGGGGGACGTCACGACGGCGCCATCGTTGTTACCGGGGTTGAAGTCCGCCTTGGAGAACGACTCGACCTCGCCGCCCGGGCCGGTGAGCGTGACCGACCAGTTCGACGCGCCGCTGCCGGTGTCGGGGAAGACTCCCGAGCCGCTGAGGGTGTAGTCCCGCGCCTCGGCCAGCGTGAAGGTCACCGAGAAGTCCGACTCGGACAGCACGATCCCCGACAAGCCGGTCGCGCTGTAGCTGGTGGTGCCGGTCGCATTTGCGGTGAAGACGTCGCCGGTCTCGCCGAAGATGGAGTCCTGCGTCGCAAGCGCGGTGTTGGTCTGCTCAGACTGGTTCAGCGTGCGGTCGAGCGTCTGGTTGAACGGGCCGTTGTCGGGCGCGGTCAGCGTCTCGTTGATGGCCGGCTCGCCGTCGACGATCGAGGGAATCACGACGTGGACGCTGCGATCCTGCGCGTTGATCAGCACCGGCGCGGCCCCTGCGGGGAGCGCGGCGGCGAAAAGCGCGAGGCCCGCGACTGCGATGCAGCGCGCGACCGTGCCTGGGGCACTTACCATGAGCATCTCCTTCCCGGGAGGATTGAACGCCGCCCCGACCGGCTCGGTGCGGCGTCAAGGACAACGGTACGACACGGCGGCCGCCGGCGTCAACGCGTGAACGGTTTGACACGGGTGGGGCGAGTTCATACCCTCGCCCCGCAGTTTGAAGTTGTCCTGAACGGGCCTTTGCGAGGCGACTTTGGCTGCGACCGTCGTCATCCCCGCGCGCTTCGCGTCCACCCGCTTCCCCGGGAAAATGATCGCCGCCGACACCGGCCGGCCGCTGGTGCAGCACGTGGTGGACCAGGTGAAGAAGTGCAAGCGCGTGCGCAACGTGATCGTCGCGACCGACGACCACCGCATCGTGCAGGCGGTCAAGCCGTTCGGCACGATCGTCACCATGACGTCGCAGGATCACCAGAGCGGGACCGACCGAATCTGGGAGGTCGTGCGCGAGTGGCCGGGCGAGCTGGTGATCAACGTGCAGGGGGACGAGCCGGAGATCGAGCCGGAGACGATCGATCGGCTGGTCGAGCGAATGGAATCCCCCGAGGGGGCGGCGGACGACATGGCGACGGCCGCCACCGCCTTTCCCGCCGGCTCCGACCCCGCCGACCCGAATCTGGTGAAGGTGGTGACGGACCGCGACGGGCGGGCATTGTACTTCTCGCGCAGCCCGATCCCCTGCCGGCGCGATCCGGACAACGCGGATAACGCCGCCTATTATCTCCACTTAGGGATTTACGCATACCGTTGGCAGTTCCTGCTGGATTTCAGTCATTGGCCACAGACCGGCCTGGAGAAGACCGAAAAGCTGGAGCAACTCCGTGCGCTGGAGCACGGGCGGTCGATATACGTACTAAAGGTGGCGCGGGCGACGCATGGCATCGACACGCCCGAGCAATACGCGGCGTTCGTGGCGAGATGCAAGAGAGTGGCCAGTGGCTAGTTGCTAGTGGCCAGTGAAGAAGAGGCTCTTTCTAGCCACTGGCCACTAGCCACTGGCCACTACTCCAATGAGCAACCAAGAACTCCTAGCCAAGATCGGCCAGTCGAGCGGGGACGACACCGAGTTCTACACCCCAATGCCGCCCGGGTATCGCAAGGGGCACCACAAGTACGTCATCGTGGTCGGCACGGTCATGAGCGGGCTGGGCAAGGGGATCTTTTCCTCCTCGCTGGCCAAGCTGCTCCAGGACAAGGGGCTCAAGGTCGCGCCGATCAAGATGGAGGGTTACCTCAACATCGACTCCGGCACGCTCAACCCCTACCGCCACGGCGAGGTTTTCGTGCTGGACGACGGCATGGAGACCGACATGGACCTCGGCACCTACGAGCGCCTGCTCGACCAGGACCTGTCGGCCGCCAACTTCACCACCAACGGGCAGATCATGTCCGGCGTGCTGAAGAAGGAGCGCGAGGGCGGCTACCTCGGCCGCGACGTGCAGTTCATCCCGCACGTCACGGGTGAAGTGAAGCTCCGCCTGCGCGAACTGGCGGTGAAGAGCAACGCGGACGTCGTCTTCGTCGAGGTCGGCGGCACGGTCGGCGACTACGAGAACAACGCCTACCTCGAGGCCTGCCGGCAGCTCGCCTATGAGGAGGGCGAGAACGCCGTCATCTTCGTCGCCCTCACCTACGTGCTGGAGCCCGGGGCGCTCGGCGAGCAAAAATCCAAGGCGGCGCAGCTCGGCATCAAGCGGCTGATGGAGATGGGCATCATGCCCAACCTCATCGCCTGCCGCGCCGCCCACCCGATCAAGGAGAGCGTGCGCGAGAAGATCTCGATGTACACCAATGTGCCGATGCGCCGCGTCGTCAGCATGCATGATGTCGAGAGCATCTACACCATCCCTGAATCGCTCCGCGAGAGCGGCCTGGACCGCGAGGTGCTCACGCTGCTCGACTTGCACGACCGCGTCGACCAGCGCAACGAGGACCAGGCCCGGCAAAAGTGGGGCTGGTTCGTCGACCGCATTGGCAAGGCGCAGCGGGACGTCACCATCGCCGTCACCGGCAAGTACGCCACGCTGCGCGACGCCTACGCCAGCATCATGAAGGCTTCCGAGCACTGCGGCGTGCACCTGGGGGTCAACGTCAACCTCAAGTGGGTGGACACGACCGCCATCGAGCCCTCCAACGTCACCCGCCACCTGCGCGATTGCCACGGGATCATCGTGCCCGGCGGCTTTGGCGTCCGCGGGACCGAGGGGAAGATCGAGTGCATCCGCTATGCCCGCGAGAACAAGGTGCCGTACCTCGGGTTGTGCCTCGGGTTCCAGATGGCCGTCATCGAGTTCGCGCGCAACGTGTGCGGGCTGCCGGACGCCAACAGCACCGAGTTCGACGCGCGGGTGAAGAACGCGGTCATCGACATCCTGCCGGAGCAGAAGATGATCGAGGGGCTCGGCGGCAACATGCGCCTCGGCGGCAAGGACGTGGAGATCAAGCCGGGCACGCTGGCGGCGCAGCTTTACAACAGCGCCGCGATGATCCGCCTGCGCTTCCGCCACCGCTACGAGGTGGACCCGAAGTTCGTGCCGATCCTGGAAGAGCACGGGATGGTCTTCAGCGGCAAGCACCCGACGCAGCCGATCATGCAGGTCCTGGAGCTGCCGCAGGAGATGCACCCGTACTTCATCGGCACGCAGGCGCACCCCGAGCTGACCAGCCGCCCCCTCCGCCCGCAGCCGATGTTCATGGGCTTGATCAAGGCGGCGCTGGCGTACGCCGAGGCGGGGAAGAAGCAGCCGCAGGCGGTGTGACACGCGGCGTGACACGGGCGCGACGGCGACCCGCCCGCGCAACCGCGGTCTTGACCGCGCCCGTCATCCCCACGTCCGCCGGCGCAGCCGTGGAGCGCGGAGACGTACAACGATGAACCTGCCGCGCCGCCCGACCCCCGAAGAGCTGGAGCTCGCCCGCAAGCGCGAGCAGCTCGACGCGCTGGAGAAGCAGCTCGTCGAGCGCGAGCTCGAGCTGGAAACGATGCGCGGCGAGTTGCTGGCGTTCGAGAAGAAGTACCAGGCGGCGACGCTGGAGCGGTACGCGCAGCTCGACGCGCTGCGCGCGGTGCTGGCCGAGCTGCACGCCCGCCGCGCGACGGATGATGACGGCGCCGCCCGCGCCGCCGCCGCCGCCAGCCGTGCCAAGGCGGAGAAGACCGCCGCCGCCGCCCGCGCCCAGCACCCTCGGCCGCAACCCGCCCGGCCCGCCGCCGGCGCCCGCCGGCCGGGCGGCGATCCCAAACCGTCCCCCGCGCCCGCCGGCTTCAGTCCCACCGAGGTCCTCAAGCGCCTCTACCGCGATGTCGCCAAGTCGATCCACCCGGACCTGGCCGACGATGACGGCGAGCGCGCGCACCGCCACGCCTTTATGATCCGCGCCAACGAGGCCTACGAGCAGGAGAACGAGCAGCGCCTGGCCGACATCCTGCACGAGTGGCACTGCGCCCCCGAGGCCGTCAAGGGCCAGGGCCCCGCCGCGGAGCTGGTCCGGGCCATCCGCAAGATTCACCGCTGCGACGAGCGGCTGGTCGCCATCGGCATCGAGATCGACAAGCTCCAGACCGCCGGCGTGTTCGGCATCAAGATGCTGGCCGACGAGGCGGAGCAGTTCGAGCGCGACTTCCTCGCCGAGATGACCCAGCGGCTCGACGCCGAGATCGACGGGGCCAAGGCGATGATCCTCCACCTCGGCGGAACCGTCCCGCCGCCGCCGCCGCAACTCGCGGCGCCGGAGGGTGAGCCGCCGATCGAGGAAGTGGAACCGCAGATGAACGCGGACCAACGCGGATGAGTTCCAGCGCCTCCTTCGGCTGCGATCGAGCTGCTTCGTTGCGATAGATTCGGCGCGGGCGCGCGCCGGCGGCGCGGGTAACGTCCGCGGCACGGCCCGCACATGCGTTACCTGCCTGCACTGTTCCTCTTCGCCACATTCGCCGCCGCGCCGAGCGCTCTGGGCGCATCGATCCACCCGCACCCGCGGCTGCTCGCGACGGACGAGGATCTCGTGCGCGTGAAGCGGCTCATCGCCGAGGACCCCAGCGCGGGCAAGTGGGCCGAGCGCATCTTCGCCGAGGCGAAGGAAGCGCGGTCGGCCGCGCCGCTAAGGTACGAACCCGCCAAGGGAATCGAGCACGCGCGCGAGGCGCAGCGGCGGATCGCGCACCTTGCCCTGGCGTACCGGCTGACGAACGAACCGCCCTACCTCGCCGCCGCCACGCGGGAGCTGCTGGCCGCGGCAGCGCTGCCGTCGTGGGAGCAGCCCAGCTTCCTCGCGACGGCGGAACTGACCACCGGCGTCGCGCTCGGCTACGACTGGCTCTTCGACGACCTACCGACCGACGACCGTGAAACGATCCGACGGGCGATCATCGACAAGGGCCTGCGCCCCGGCCTGTCGGCGTACGAGCAGCGCGACGCGTCTTGGGTCGAGGCCGACCACAACTGGAACCTGGTCTGCAACGCCGGGATGATCGTTGGCGGCCTGGCGGTCACCGACGGCTCGCGCGACCTCGCCGGCGAGGTGATCGAAGCCGCTCATCGCTCCATCCGCACCGGCCTGCGCGGCTTCGCGCCCGACGGCGGGTGGGAAGAAGGACCGACCTACTGGAACTACGGCTCGCGCTACATGGCCATCGCGCTGGCGTCGCTGCGCAGCGCGCGCGGGTCGATGGGCGGGCTGGAGGCGATGCCCGGGCTGGCGCGCACCGGCGACTTCCGCATCCACCTGATCGGCCCGACCGGGAAGAACTTCAACTTCGCCGACGCCACCGAGGCCGCCGGCGATTCGCCGCAGATGTTCGCCCTCGCCTGGGCGTTCCGCCGGCCGCAGTACGCCACGTTCGAGCGCAACCGCAGCCACCGCGACCCCGGCGTGCTCGACCTGCTCTGGTACCAGCCCGATGACGTCATCACCAAACTGACCGCGCCCACGGCCGCCTTCTTCCGCGGGCCGACCGGCGTCGCGTCGATGCGCGGGTCGTGGGACGATCCGGCCACCACGTGGGTCGCCTTCAAGGGCGGCTCCAACCGCGCGCACCACGGTCACCTCGACCTCGGCACGTTCGTCCTCGACGCCCTCGGCGAGCGCTGGGCGTGCGACCTCGGATCCGACCGCTACAACCTTCCGGGCTACTCCAGCCGCAAGCGCTTCACCTTCTACCGCTACTCCACGCCGGGGCAGAACACGCTCGCGTTCGACGGCGGCAACCAGGACCCTGACGCGGACGCGCCGCTGGTCGCGTTCCAGGACGCGCCCGGCCGGTCCCACGCGGTGGCAGAGCTGACGCGCGCGTACGGCCGAAACGCGCGGCGCGTGATGCGCGGCGTCGCGCTGCTGCACGGCCGCGACGTCCTCGTGCAGGACGAGATCCGCCTGAAAGATGCGCGCACTGTCACCTGGACGATGCACACCCGCGCGGAGGTGAAGGTGGACGGGCGAACAGCGACGCTCCGCCAGAACGGCAAGACGCTGACCGCCAGGCTGCTCCATCCGTCAAAGGCCACCTTCTCCGCCGAGCCCGCCTCCGCGCCGCCGCCGCAGAACGCGAACGACGGCGTCACGCGGCTGATCATTCGCTACAAGGTGACGGAGCCGACGCACCTCGCCGTCCTCTTCTCGCCGGGGGAGGGTGAGCCGCCGCCGCCGAAGCTCACGGCGGTCAGCACCTGGGCGGGCAAGGAAAACTTGAAGCCCCAGGCGAAGCCCAAGAAGCCCGGTGGATCTTCATGGCTGCCGCGCTGGCTGGGCGGCAAGAAGAAGTGATGCGGCTCAACGGGCCCGTAGCCGCGGCTTCACGAGCCGCGCGCGCGGCGCCGGGCGCGAGGCGGGGGCCGCAGCGCGACACGGCTGGCCCGCGATCGGTCGTTTTCTTGATTCCCGCTAGGCGTTTCCCTAGGCTGATCGCATCCCTATGAAATTTGCCTTCAGCACCGTCAGTTGTCCGACCTGGGATTTCCAGACGGTCGTCGCGCGGGCCAGGGAGTACGGTTACGACGGGGTCGAGGTCCGCGCGTTTCTCAACGAGTCGATCCTCACCGCCGCCAACCCGTTTCTGACCGACCCCGAGAAGCTCCGCCGCACCTTCGACGACGCCGGCGTGGAGCTCTGTTGCCTTTCCAGCTCGATCGCGATGACGCAGCACAAGCGCCAGGACGCCCGCTTGGCCGGCGACCTGCGGCAGTACATCGACGCTGCGCGACGGCTTGGCTGCCCGCTGGTGAAGGTCTTCGACACGCAGGTGAAGGCGGGGCAGAGCCGCGCGCTGGCGGGCGTGATCTTGGGCGACTGGCTGCTGCCACTGGCGGACTACGCCGCCGACCGCGGCGTCTCCATCGTCGTCGAGAACGCGCTCTCCTTCCGCGCGTCCAAGGAGATGTGGACGATCCTCGACCGGCTGAACCACCCGTCGGTCGGCGTCTGCTGGGACCTGTTCAACGGCGCCCTGATCGGCGAGCAGCCGGCCGTCAGCGTGCCCACCCTGAACAGCAAGATCCTCTACGCGCAGGTGAAGGACGCGAAGTTCGGCCCCCTGGGCGCGACCTACACGAAGGTGGGGGAGGGGCAGGTCGAGATTCGCAACTTCCTCCGCCGCCTGCGCGGCATCGGATACGAGGGGTATGTCACGGTGGAATGGGAAAAGGCCTGGCTGCCGAACCTGGCCGAGCCCGAGGTCATCCTGCCCGACGCGATCACCAAGCTGCGCGACTGGGCCAAGCCCCTGGAAATCAGCGATTGGGAAGCCGCCGCCGAAGCCAGCAAGCCTACCAAGCCCGCGGCGGCGGGGGCGAAGCACTGAAGACGTCCTTTTAGCCACGGATGGGGCACCGATGAGCACCGATCCGCTCGATGATGAAGGATTCGAACTTGAACGGCGCTAGCAGGAGGCAGCCGCTTCGGATTTCATTCCCGAATCTTCCATCCTGCCTGCTTCGCATCGTGTTCATCGGTGCGCCATCGGTGCCCAAAGCTTTTTGGCAGGGTCGTGTGGCACAGCTTACCGGACGTCAGCCGCGGCGCATTTTCTTCCGCTGCCCGAGTGTTTGCTGCTAAAATCGCCGGCCTATGTGCCGTTCCACCCTGATCCTCATCGTGATGCTCTCGCTGCTGGCGCCGGCGGCGAGCGGTGCGAGAAAGCCTGCCGCCAAGCCCAAGGCATCCGAAGCGGCCAAGGCGCCGCCGACGGATCCTAACGCCGCACCGCTGCCGCCCAAGGACGCGCGCTGGACGCTCTACTGCCAGGCCATCCACGGCCCCGACCATGTCGACCGTGCCAAGGCCATCAAGACCCGCCTGGTCGAAGCCTCGCCGCTGAAGGACTGGTACGTCATCCACCAGGAGGGCGAGAGCATCCTCTACTACGGGTTCTACCGCTCGATCAACGACCCGAAGGACAAGCGCGAGTCCGACCGCGCGCAGCGGGACCGCAAGGCGATCGTCGAAAGCGTGCAGGACACCCAGGGCAACGCGATGTTCGCCCAGTGCTTCTTCGTCGAGGCCGCCTCGCCCGACCCGGCCGCGCCCCCGGAGTGGGACCTGCGCAACGCCGACGGGTACTGGTCGGTCGAGATCGGCGTCTACAAGGATAGCCCGCAGCGCAAGCAGGCGGCGGTCGAGGCGGTCCGCGCCGCGCGTAATGAAGGCGTGCCGGCATATTACTTCCACGGGCCGACCGCCAGCTCCGTCTGCATCGGCAACTGGCCGCGCGACGCCGTCCGCGAGCAGGAGGAATCCGCCGCCGTCGCCGCCGACCCCACCCAGGACGTGCTGATCCTCCCGCAGCCGATCAACATCCCGGGTAACGTCGAGATCCGCAACACCGAGGGGCAGCGCGTCAAGGCGATGGCCCCGCGCATCGAGCCGGTCGACCCGTCGCTGGTGGCGACCATCGCCAAGTACCCGAGCCACGCCGTCAACGGCGAGGTGACCGTCGACCACGTCCCCGACCCCGCCACCGGCAAGACCACGCCGGCGCCCAAGCCGTCGCTGCTGGTGCGCATCCCCAAGGAGGGGCCGTCGCTGCTGCGGCAGAACCAACCGCCCCCGACCCTCGTCGGCCCCGCCTCCCCCAGCGACCGCCCGGGCGCGGGAAGGTTGCGCTCGATCGGGCAGTGAGGTGGGCGGCAGAAGGAAAAGCGAAAAAGGGAGAACGAACAAGTTAAGCATGGCAGACGTGATCTTTGCGTGCTGATCCGACCTCCGTGCCCCGATCCCTTTGCCTTTTTCGTTTTGCCTTTTCCCTTTTCTCCCCTTTCCCCGGACCGCTCGTGCAAATCGTCATCGCCACCGCCAATGCCGGCAAGGCCAAAGAGTTTCGCCAAATGCTCGGTGGCGAGCGGTTCCAGTGGTCCGATTTGTCCGCGCACGGCGGCGTGCCCGAGGCGGAGGAGACCGGCCACACCTTCCGCGCCAACGCCTGCCTCAAGGCGTCGCACTACGCCACTCACCTGAAATCGTGGGCGCTGGCGGATGACAGCGGCCTGGCGGTCGACGCCCTCGGCGGCAAGCCCGGCGTCCTGAGCGCGCGCTGGGCGATGGTCCACCAGCGCGGCAAGGGCGACGCCGACAACAACGCCACGCTCCTGGCGCAACTGGCCGACGTCCCCGACGACCGCCGCACCGCCCGCTTCGTCTGCGTGCTCGCCCTGAGCGACCCCCGCGGGCGAATCGTCCTCACCACCCGCGACGCCCTCGAGGGCGTCATGCTCCGCGCCCCCCGCGGCCACCACGGCTTCGGCTACGACCCGCTCTTTTTCGTCCCCCGATCCGGCAAGACCACCGCCGAGATGTCCCCCGAAGAGAAGCACGCCATCAGCCACCGCGGCAAAGCCCTGCGGCGGATGAAGCAGCTAATGGAGCGGATGGTGGGGTGAGTCGGCGGACGATCGGCTTCGCGTCACCTTCCGCCACGGCGAAATGCTTTGCCTCACTTACCGGAGAGTTCGGAACCAGCACTGTGAAGGTCCGCGACGACGACTCGCGCAGGTTATCGGGGACCCACCGAGGGAGTGACGGCGGCAGCCGGGGCGGACGTGGGCGGGCTGGCGATCTCGAAGACGCAGCGCCGCCCTGATTGCTCCAGCACCTTGAGCCGCAGTCCCTGAGTGCGCGCTTTGAGGAACACCTCTTCCGCCAGTTTCGCGCTGGTCGCCGTGGTGACAACATCGATTTCCGCGCGCGATTCCTGGAACGAGACCTCTTCCGCCTCCGCGACCAGTTCGGTGATCCCCTCCAGCATCTTCCTGAACAGCAGCTTGCTCTCGAAGTCCGCGCCGGCCAAGACGATCCTGATCCGCCCGCGCGACGCCTGGCCATGGCCGTTCACCAGTAGGTCGGCAAGCATTTTGTCCGCCATTTTCGCGGCGGCCGAGCGAAGTGCGGCCTTAGCGGCGACGGCGGGCGACAAGTCGACGCCGCCGCCCTCGCCGTCGTTGGCGGTCAGGATGTCGGCCGTGTCGCACTGGATGACGCGCGCTTCGATTCGCGCCCGGCAGCCCGCCGACGCGCCGACGAGCGAGCGGTCCACTGGCACATCCTGGCTGAACCCTTCGCCCACAATCAGCAGCTCGGCGCCCCACCCCTGGGCGATTGCCACAAGTTCCTTCGGATCCTCCTTCGCTGCGCGCTTGACCAGGTCCTTGTGACGGATCGTCTCGACCTGCTTCTGGTCGATGACGCGAAACCCTTCGCGGATGAACATGCGGATCATCTCGGTCTCGCCCGCGGGATCGGGAATAGGCCGCGCGAGGTGATGCTCGGGAATCACGATCATCACCCGCATCTTCTTCAGAGGAGAATCGCCCTTGGTTGCGGCATCCACGAGCTTCTGCAACTCCTCGAGCTTCACCACGGACGCGACCTTCACCTCGTAATACCCGCGGCGCTTGCGCTCCTGAACGACCTGGCGCGACTCGAAGAAGCGATCGAGCCCGGCGGCGTCCAGCTTGTCCACGGCCGCCCGAAGCAGCCGTTGCGCGGGGGGCGCAATCGATCCCTTTTTCTGCGCCGCTTCGACGATTGCACCGCGCAGCGCGATCGCCAGCGCCTCCTCCCGGTCGTGCGGCTGGGCGTCGCCGGCGGGGCGGACGACGCCGACGCTTTCCAACTGCATCGTCGCTTGCGCCGCCGCCTGTGACCCTGCGGCAGCCATCGCCAGCGCGAAGGCCAATACCGATAAACGAAATCGCATCGAGCGCATAATGGCCTCAAGGACAAAGGGTTTCTGGCGCGGCGCGCGGGCGGGGCGGCCGCCGTGCCGCCGCACAGTTCACTTCCCTTGATTGGCTAGTTCCTGGCGGTCCGTCTCCCGCTGTTTGCAGCGGTTGATCGACTGCGTGTACTGGGCGTCCGGGTAGAGCGCGATCGCCTGCTGATACCACGCCAGCGCCTGGGGCCAGTGCCCGCCAAACTCGCACGCGATGCCGATATTGTGGTTGATCCCGGCGAGGTCGCGCGGCTTGATCTTCGGCAGCGTCTTCGCCGTCCCCAGCGCCTCGTGAAACTGTCTTGCGGCCAGGTCATAGTTCTTCGCCTGGAACTGGGCGATCCCGACGTCGTTCTGCGGGACCTCTTTCACCTTGGCCAGCTTCACGGGGATAATCTCGGTGTAGGGC
>DASQDR010000141.1:0-19444 GCA_035634055.1 Tepidisphaeraceae bacterium
GCCGCGCCGGCCGATTTCGTTTTCGCAAATCGCGAAGCGGTCCACGATGCCCCCGATGACGCAACGCCAGCCCGTCACTTCGCGCCCGCCGGCGGCTGGCCGAAGTAGAACTTGGCGCGGCCGCGGTACTCGCCGGAGGCGGTCGTCTGCTGCCCGCGCGGCCCGGTCGTGTTGGACAGTTGGAACTTCGACCCGATCGGCGGGATCGCGTGCAGGAGCGAGAAGCCGGCGGCGGGGAACTGCGCCCAGGCGTTGCCGCTGAGCTGTGACGACGGGGCCCGCCGGGTGGCGGCGGTGGTCGGGCTGATCGGCTTGGGGTCGCCGGGGAACCGCGGGCGCAGCACCTGAACGTGGAGTTCCGGATCGTCCAGCGCCGCCAGGATCGGCCCGGCCGACGTCTCCAGCCGCATCCAGCGCACGCCGCTGTAGTACCCCTTGAACTCCGGATAAATCAGGTTGCTGTAGCCGGTCATGGCGTCGTTGAACGCGTTCTGCCAGACGCCGAGCGTCGCCCCCTCCGGGCGGTTCTTCCACGTGCGGAACGGGCCGTGCCCGAACCAGGTCATGGACTTCACGTCCTGCTCCGGCAGGTCGAAGCTGACGCCGAAGAAGTCGAACTTGCCGTCCAGCGCGTAGGTGTAATCCAGCTCGACCCAGCCGTCGCCGCGGACGCGCCAGGCGGCGCGCTTCATGTCGCCGTCGTAGGTCGCCTCGACGATCACGTCGCCGCCCTCGGTGCGGTGCGTGAGCTGCTTCAGCTCCGACCGCCCCACCGCCATGCGCGGCCCGTTGGTCAGCGGCAGCGCCTTTCCGCCGCGCGCGGCGCTCTCCAGCGTGCCGGTTTCCTTGCTGAAGGCGATCGCCAGGTCGCCGGCGGTGACCTTGATGCGCCCGCCCTCTTCGGCGGCGGCGACCGTGCCGCCGGTCGGGGCGGTGGTGGCGACCTGCGGCGCGCGCACCGGCCAGACCCACGTCCACAGCTCGCGGCCGGTCGGATCATCCGCGCGCAGCGCGATCGCGTCGAATTCCTGGGTCGAGCCGGCGGGCCGTTCCAGCTTCACCACCCGCTTTTGCCCCGGCTCGATGTCCACCTTCTGCTGCCAGTTGGCGACGACCGCGTGCCCCGCCTGCGCGTCCCATGGGCCGCGGTGCCGGCGCAGCTCGAAGCGCAACGTGCACTCGCGCGCGTTGGTGAAGTCGTAGCGGTTGTCGATCTCGACCGACGAATCATCCACCCGGCGGGCGACGATCGGCGACCAAATCTCCTTCACCGTGTAGAAGCTCCCCTCCTTCTCGCGGTACGGGCCGACGATGCCGTCCGGGGCGGCGTTGCCGGCGGTGTCCATCTTGCCATCGGGGCGCTTCACCGTCTCATCGGAAAACGACCAGAGGAACCCGCCGCCGCCGACCTTGCTGGCGCGCATCGCGTCCCAGTACTCGCCCAGCCCCGCGCCCGCCCCGCCGTCGAACAGCCCGTGCAGGAACTCGGTGGGCATGTAGATCACGTCGCCGCGGCAGAGCGCGACGTGCTCGTCGTAGGAGCGATAATGCTTCGTCTGCACGTCGAACGACAGCTCCCACGGGTGCAGCACGGCGCGGTTCTGCGGGTCCCACTTGGCGAACTCGTTGTCGACCGCCTTGTTCCAGCCGCCCTCGTTGCCGTTGTCCCAGAAGAGGATCGACGGGTGGTTGACGTCGCGGCGGATCAGTTCCCCCACCAGCCGCCGGGCGTTCTCTTCATCGTATGACTTCTGCCACCCGGCCAATTCATCAAGGACGTACAGGCCGATCTCGTCGCACGCGTCTAGGAAATGCTCGTCCGGCGAGTAGTGGCTCATGCGGACGGCGTTGTGGTTCATCTCCTTCATCAGCATTACGTCGGCGCGGCTGAGCTTCTCGCTGGTCGTCCGCCCGCTGTCGGGCCAGAAGGAGTGGCGGTTGGAGCCCTTGAGCAGCACGCGCTTGCCGTTGACGTAGATGCCGTCGCCCTTGCGGACCTCGATGGTGCGGAAGCCGAAGCGCTGCCTTACGCGGTGGACGACCTTGTCGCCCTCGGCCAGGGCGACTTCCACCACGTAAAGGTTCGGCGTCTCGGCCGTCCACTGGCGCGGGGCATCGATCTTCCCTTCGAGCCGAGCCTTGCCGTCAGTGATCTTCGCGCTGAAGGCAGATCCGACGGCGGCTCCGTTGAGGGCGGCGCCGTTGATGTCAAAGACCTGGCCGCTCACGCGATCGGCCGCGCCCGCGCCGCCGCCGAAGACGTCAATCGCGATCGTGCCGTCCGCCCGCGCGTCGATGGCGATGCGCTCGACGTGCTGCGGCGGCTTGGCCTCGAGCCACACCGGCCGGAAGATCCCGCCGAAGACCCAGTAATCCGCCTGCCGCTCGGCGCGGTTGATCCCGGCCGACGCGGACTTCTTGTCCACCGTCACTTCCAGGACGTTCTCCTCGCCGAACTTCACCAGCTTCGTAACGTCGTAGCTGAACCGGTAGAACGCGCCCTGGTGCATCGGCCCGGCGGGCTGGCCGTTCACCTTCGCCTGGCAGTCGGTCATCACGCCGTCAAACACCAGCGTCACCGCTTGCCCGCGCCAATCGGCGGGCACCTGGAACTTGTGCCGGTACTGTCCCTGCTCGGGCGCATCCTTGTCGTGGGAGTAGTTGAGCGTCCCGTACCCCAACGCATCCCAGCACGACGGGACCGGGATGGTCGTCCACTCGCCGGACTTAGCGCCGGCGGTGCACATGAACTCCCACGGCACGGCGTCGTCGCTCCCCTTCCCGGAGAGGTACTGCCGCCGCGTCTCCTGCGCCTGGGCCGCGGCCGCGAACAGGAGGATGACCAGTGCCGACAAGGTGCGAGCGATCATGTTCGACAAGATAACTCCGGCGGTGAAGGTGTACACGCCGGGGCGGCGTGATCCAGGACCATGGGGCGGCGGCGGACTAGCCGCCGACGGCGTTGCGAGCGATCACCTGCGAGTAGAACTTCGCGCTCAGCTTCGGCGTGCGCTGGAGCGTCTGGTAATTCGTGTAGCAGATGCCGAATCGGCGGGTGTAGCCGAACGCCCACTCGAAGTTGTCCATCAGGCTCCAGAGGAAGTACCCCTTGAGCGGGTAACCCTCGGCCGTCGCGCGGTGCGCGTGGACGAGGTGCTGCTGAAGGTACATCACGCGAGCGACGTCGAGCAGCTCGCCCTTTTCGTTGGGCCGGTCAGGGTTGGCGGCACCGTTCTCGGTGATGTACACGGCCGGCACCTTCCACAACTCGGTGACGAAGCGCGGCGCCCAGTAGAGAACCGACGGGCCAATGGTCAGCCAGGGCATGTTCATGCGCGGGTAGGCCTCGTCGCACGCGACGGGCGACCATTGCCGAGGCGCGGCGGGGTCGTGGCGGACGTAGGACGGCGCGTAGAGGTTCAGGCCGACGAAGTCGAGCGGCGCGGAGATGTCGCGCATGTCCGCATCCGTGAAGTCGGGCGCGTCGCCGCCCTGCTGCTCCAGGTAGGCGGGGTGGTAGCGGCCCTCCATGATCGGCGTGAGGTACATGCCGGTCATCTCGCGGAACGCATTCTTGGCCGCCTCGACGTGCTCCGGGGATTCAAGGATCGGGACCACGCCCGGCGCGTTCTCCGCCAGCCCGACGCGCGGTGCCTTGCCGCGCGCGGCGGCGCGGACCGCCTGCACTGCCAGACCGTGCCCGAGCACCGCGTGGTGCCGCGCCTGGTTGAAGACCTTGCGCGCGACGATCTTCCCGGGCGCGAACGGCTCGTCGTTCTGCGTGTAGGCCTTATCGAGGAAGCAGAGGAACTCGTTGATGGTGAAGATGCCCGCCACGCGGTCGCCAAGGCGTTTGGCCATCACGCCGGCGTAATTGGCGAAGTCCTGGGCGCACTGCCGCGATTCCCAGCCCCGGTAGCTGTCCTCGCACCACTGCGGCAGGTCCCAGTGGAACAGCGTCATCCACGGCTGAATGCCCGCGGCAAGCAGCTCGTCCACCAGCCGCTTGTAGAAATCGACGCCCTTCTCGTTGATCTCGCCGCTGCCGGACGGGAACACGCGCGACCAGGAGACCGAGAAGCGGTACGCCTTCACGCCCAGCGACTTCATGAGCGCGACGTCGTCGCGGTAGCGATGGTAGTGATCGCAGGCGACATCGCCGGTGTGGTCCATGGCGACCGCGCCGGGGCGGCGGCAGAAGGTGTCCCAGACGCTGGGGCCTCGGCCATCGTCGCGCGCGGCGCCTTCCACCTGGTAGGCGGCGGTGGCGGTGCCCCAGACGAAATCGCGCGGGAACTCGCAGAACAATTTGGCCATTGCGATCACTCTCCAGCGCGCGGGGACGCCGCGGGCTCCCCGTACAAGATACCGCGGCCGTCGGTGCCGACGTAAACGCGGCCGAAGAGGCGCGGGTCGCCGGCGACGCAGCGAAAGCGCGTGCCCCACTGGTGCTGGTCGTCGTTAAGCCGCAGCCACGATCGCCCGGCGTCGTCGGAGCGCCACAGCGCCTTCCGCTTGTCCCTGGTGCCGATGGCGAACAGGGCGGGATACTCCTTGCCCGCCGCCGCCTTGCCGAAGCTGAGCGCGTCCACCTGCACGCCGCCGCCGTCGGCGCGGGTGAAGGATTTGCCGGCGTCGGCGGAGTGGAACAGGCCGGCCTTGCTGACGAGCCAGAGGTCGCCGGAGAGGCCGGTCGTCGCCGACAGCGGCCACGCCGCCTCGTGCCAGGTGGGCTCGTCGCCGCTGATGTCCTTCGGCAGCCCGCTCGGCTGGCTCTCGACGAACGTGGCGGCGGCGTCGGTGCTGGTGTAGAGCTTCCCGGTTTTGAAGTCGAGCGCGTAGAACTTTTTCGGATCGACGCGATCAGCGACCGGACGGGCGTTGGCGGGCAGGCCACGGGCGGGCGTCCAGCTCGGGCTGTCGCTCCGCGCGACCATCGCGGTCGGTCGGGTCATGAGCACGAGCGTTTCGCCGTCGGCCGAGACGGTGATCGCCGGGTTCGCCCCCGCCGCGCCGCGTCGCCGGCGCGGTGCGCCCTCCGCCGGCGCGTCGCTCGCCGGCAGCGCGATTGGCTTCCACGTCTTGCCGCCGTCGCGCGAGATCCCCAGCGGCGACTGCCCCTCGCTCGGCCGGCCGCTGCGGACGATCACCGCGGGCCTCTGCCCGGCGTATTCCAACGTGTTGGTGTTGCCGAACTGCGGGTTCTCGAACATCCCCTTCGGCGGCGAGACGCCCAGGTCGTCGTGCACGAACCCGCCGATGTCGCCGAAGCCGCTGATCAGGTGCGCGCCCGCGCTAGGGCTCATCAGCGTGATGACCGCGGTTTGCTCGATCCCCTCGACCCACGGCTTCCAGTGCGTCGGCTGGTCCTTGTTAACGTTGGAGAAGTCACTCGTGGCATAAATCGTCGCGCCGGTCGCGTAGCAGGCGCGGTCGGAATCAAACGGATCAATCGCGAAGGCCGCCATCCACCAACCGAGGCGCGGCTCGGGCTTGCCCCAGAAGAGGAACGGCGTGGCGCTGACGTCGCGCTCGCTGCGGTTGACAATGTCCTTCCACGTCTTGCCGCCGTCGGTGCTGCGCCAGACGGTGTCGCTGGGCGACCAGCGGTTCATGGTGGTGACGGCGAGCGTGCCGGGCTTCTGGCGGTCGAGCGACAGACCGCAGTAGCCGCCCGGCTGGCGGTTGGGGCGTTGGTCGGGCGTGATGTCGGTCCACGCGCCGCTCTTGGTGTCGAGCTTCATCACCGCGCCGTCGGTCACGCCGTTAGGCCCGGGGCCGTTGCCGTAGGTGACGTAAAGGGTGCCGGCGTCGTCGATCTCTGCCTTGGCGGGCAGGAACTCTTTCTTCGGCTCGCCGGGCACGACCTTCCACGTCTTGCCGGCGTCGTCGCTGCGGAAGAGGTGGTGGTCGCCGGGATCGGCGCTGCCGACGAAGATCGTCTTGCTCGGCTGCCCGGGGGTGGAGGATTTCGGGTCGAAGACGACGAAGCTCAGGCCGGGGTTGCTCGGCTGGCCGCGCGCGGGGACGCCGCGTCCCTTGATGGGGAAGCTCTCGACCTTCTGCCAGCTCTTGCCGTGATCGCCGCTGCGCTGCAAGCCGTCGTGGCGGGAGCCGAAGTAGAGGATGCTGTTGTCGTTCGGATCGACCGCCAGGCGCTCGCCGAGCCCGCGGCCGTCCTCGTTGCCGCCCATCTGGAAGGTGACGGGGTAAACGTCCCAGTGCCCGCCGCGATCGTGCGACCGCAGGATGGCCGACGGCTCGCCGCGGTACATGCCGGCGGCGACGTAGACGATGTTGGGGTCGAGCGGGTCCGGCGCGATGCTCTCGCCGCCCTGGTAGCTGGACTCGGGCATCGAATCCTGAAGCGGGATCCAGCGGTTCTGCCGGGAATCCCAGCGGTAGCAGCCGCCCATGTCGGAGCGGAGGTAGGCGAGGCCCTTCTCGGCGCGGGAGAAGACGATGCCGGGAATGAACCCGCCGCCGCCGATCTTCACGTTGCGCCAGGAATACGCTTCGGCCTGCGCCGCCGCGGCGTCGGCGGCAGCGGCGAGGCGCGTCAGAGAGGGCGCGACGGTGGTGGCGATGACGATTGCGGTCAATAGCTGGATGCGTGTCACGATTGAATTCATCCCTTCATTCCGGTGGTGGAAATGCCTTGCACGAAGGCGCGTTGCCCGACGAAGAACAGGAGCAGCACGGGCAGGATCACCAGCACCGAGGCGGCCATGAGCTGGTGCCACGGCGTGCCGCCGAGCTGCGACTGAAAGTTCTGCAACCCCAGTGCGAGCGTGAACTGCTCGGGGCGCTGGAGGTAAACGAGCGGGCCGAGGAAGTCGTTCCAGACGCCCATGAAGGCGAACAGCGCCACCACGGTAAGCGCGGGCTTGGAGAGCGGCAGGACGACGCGGAAGAAGATCCCCAGCTCGCCGCAGCCGTCGATGCGGGCGGCCTCGGAAAGCTCGGTGGGGATGGTCATGAAGAACTGCCGCAGCAGGAAGATGCTGAACGCGCTGCCGAACCACGCCGGGACCCACAGCGGCTTGAAGGTGCCGAGCCACTGCACGCCGGTGTGATCGCCCATCCAGCGAAACAGCGAGAAGAGCGAGACCATCGTGACCGGGAACGGGATCATCATCGTCGCCAGCATCACGCCGAACAGCACGCCGCGCCCGGGGAAGCGCAGGCGGGCGAAGCCGTAGGCGACGATCGCGCTGGAAAGCGTAGTGCCGGCGACGACCAGGGCGGCGATCACCAGGCTGTTGCGCGCCCAGAGCAAAAAGTGCAGCCGCTGGTTCTGGAGCACGTCGAGGTAATTCTGCGGGACGAACGGCCGCGGGATCACCTGCGGCGGGAAGCGCATCGCGTTGTCGAGCGTCTTGAAGCTGGTCGACACCATCCACAGGAACGGCACGAGCGCGCCGGCGCAAATCACCAGCAGTGCGAGGTGGATGAAGATCGGCTTCCACCGCCGCGCGCGCCGGTGTGCGACCGGCGCAGCGGGCGGCGCGGGCGACATCGCGGAAGCGGCAGGCGCCGTGCCCGGCGTGCGGGCCGCGCGTTGCTCAGCATTTCTCGCCATCACGTCGAGCGTCACCACGTTGCTCCGAAACCGTCCAAATCCAGATTAATCACCCTATCACCCAGCCACCCGTGCCACCGCCAAGCCGCGCGCATCGATGCGCAACGGCGCACCCGCTCACGCCGCCGAATGATGCACCCAGCGCTTGCTCGTCCAGAAGGCCAGCGCGGTCAGCGCCAGCACGATGAGCAACTGCACCCACGCCATCGCGCTGGCGTAGCCCATCTTCAGGTAGACGAACGCGTTGTCGTAGAGGTAATACGTGAAGAAGTAGGTCGACCGCGCGGGCCCGCCCTGGGTCATGATCAGGGGGAGGACGAAGACCTGCATCGCGCCGATCATGGCCATGATCAGGTTGAAGAAGATGACCGGCGAGAGCATCGGCAGCGTGACGTGCCAGACCCGCCGCAGCGCGCCCGCGCCGTCGAGCTCCGCCGCCTCGTACAGCTCGCGCGGAACGTCCTGCAAGCCGGCCAGGTAGATGACCACGGTATTGCCCGCGCCCCAGATGCTGATCAAGACCAGGGCGGGCATGGCCCAGCGCTCGCTGCCGAGCCAGCCGGGCTGCTCGCTGACGCCGAGCAGCCCGAGCGCGAAGTTGATCAGCCCCAGCTTGGGGTTGAAGAGCCAGAGCCAGAGCATGGCCGACGCGACGGCGGGCACGATCGACGGGAGGAAGACGATCGTGCGGTAGACCGCCTGCCCGCGGACCTTGGCGTTGAGCAGCAGCGCCGCCGACAGCGCCGCCACGGCGCACAGCGGCAGCGATAGCGCAGCGTAGTAGAACGTGTTGCCCATCGCCTTCCAGAAGACCCCATCGCTCGCCAGCGTGCGGTAGTTCTCCAGCCCGCGGAAGACCGGCCGCTGGAGCAGCGAGTAGTCGCAAAAGCTGTAGTAGAGCGACAGGCCGATGGGGATCAGCGTAAACGTGCAGAACCCGACGAGCCACGGCGCGATGAACGCGTACCCCTTGAGCGCTTCCCGACCTCGCGCGCTGATCGCCGGCATGCCTGTACGCGTCCCCGTGGTTAGTTGACTGCCCCTCTGGTGGCGGCGGAGATGGACCCGCCCTGCCCCCGCCGCTGCCGTTGCTTGTCGCGGAAGTTGTCGAGGCTCGCCTGGAGCCGTCCCTGCGCCCGCGCCAGCGCCGTCGCGGCGTCGCCCTTTCCGAGCGACATCTCCTGGCCGATGGAAGTTAGCTCGTCGAAGATCTGCGGCCAGATCGGGATCTGCGGCACGCCGCGCGCGTTGGGGCTGCCCGCCAGCTCCTCGAACACGCCGATGTACGGGTTGGGATGGCGGTCGAGGAACTCCCGGCTGACGGTGGCCAGCGGCGAGTTCTTGCAGTGCAACATGCACAGCTTCTCCATCACGTCCGGGCGGTTGACGTAGGCGATGAACTCGAACGCCTCGCGCTTGTGCCTGGCGCCGCGCGGGACGACCAGCGCGTCGAACGTGGCGTAGGTGACGTCGTGAACCTCCGGCGCCGCTGACGGAAACGGCGCCACGGCCCACGAGTAATTCTGCCGCCGCTCCGCCACCGGCTTGGTCATCTCGACGTCGCGCGGCCACTTCAGTTGCTGGAGGTCCGGGCGAAGGTTCCCGATGTAGTTCGCCATCCACGGCCCCTGCTGCTCCATCAGGACGTAGTTGACGAGGAAGCCGTTCTGCGGCGAGTCGAAGTTCCCCAGCCCGCCGCGGAACTCATTGGCCGCGCCCGCCCCCAGCCGGCGGGTGTAGCCGGCGATCCAGTCGAACGCCGCCACCACCTTCGGATCGGTCAGCGTGAGCTTCCCGCTGCGCGCGTCCCAGACGTCGCCGCCGAACCACATCCACGTATACGGGACGTACCACCCGGGCTCGAGCGGGAAGTATCCGCTGCGCAGCACGCGCCCCGAGGCGTCGCGCTTCGTCAGGGCCTCGGCGTAGCGGTCCAGTTCCTGGAGCGTCCGCGGCGGGCGGTCCGGATCAAGTCCCGCGGCGCGCAGGTCCGCCGCGCTCTGCTCGAACGCCAGGCGGTTGTACAGCAGCGCGACGATGCCCGGCGTGCTGATCAGCGCGTACAGGTGGCCGTCGTAGTGGCACGCGTCCCAGTACGCCTTCTTGTAGGTGGCCGGGCCGATGCCGTGGGCGGCGGCGAGGTCCTCCAGCGGCTCGAGCGCGTCCTCGGCGGCGTAGGGGACGATGTTGCTGTCCCACAGCCCGGCAATGTCCGGCGGGGCGCCGGCGGCGGTGGCGACCAGCGTCTTCTGGTTGATCGCGCTGGTCGAGACGTAGCGGACGAAGATGCCCTTCTCGCGCCCCACCGTCGCGTTGAACGCATCGACGATCTGGCGCATCTGCTGCTCTTCAGGGCCGGTCCACTTCTCCCAGTATTCGACGACCACGCGCCCCGGCGGCAGCGACTCGCCCGCGCGCGGGCCGAACGCGATGAGCGCCAATGCCGGCAGGATGACCAGGGCGAGCAGGATGTAGCGGATCACGCGCATCGCGATGAGGCACGGATCAGAGCAGCACGCCCTGGCGGCCGATATTGCTGTCGAGGACGAAGTAGTCGTCGCCGTCGATCTTGCCGTTGAAGTTGAAGTCGCCGTTGTACCAGCCCCAGTAGGCGCCGGGCGGGGCGACATGGCTGTCGATGGCGAAATAATCGTCGCCGTCGAGCCGGCCGTTCAGGTCGGAGTCGCCGGCGAAGGTGTAGCGGAGCAGCACGGTATCACCGGTGACGATCTGCCCGTTCCACGTGGCGGTCTGCGCCGGGCCGATGCCGAGCACGTCGCCCGCGCGGGCGACGCCGATCGCGCGGCGGTTGTCACCGGCGGCGGCGGCGGCGCTGGTGATGCCGGCGTCGCCGTTCCACGCGCCGCCGTTGCGGCCTTGCGCGACCGAGCCGGTCAGGCCGGAGTACGCGCCGGCGGACCACGCGCCCGCGTCGCCGGCGATAACGGCGAGGGCGGCCGAGCCGACCTCCAGCTTCGCACCCCCGCCTAGCGACAGCCCGTGCAGCCGCGGCGTGCCCGTCAGGCGCGCCGCGACGTTGCCGCTGAGGACGAGGTCATCCGCGGGCTCCAGGCCGTCGACGATCAGCTCCGGCAGCGGCGCGGTGTTGAAGGTGTACTGGAGCGCGCCGCCGATGCGGTACTCCACCACCGACCCGTTGCGGACAAGGTTGATGGCGTCGGCGACGGCGGCGCGGCCGCGCAGGACGTTCATCACCCACGCCTCGCTCGCGCCCCCGGCGATCGGCACCCCGCCCGCCGCCAGCGCGATGCCGGTGCCGGAGCTGGCCAGCGCCAGCGCGTAGCTGCCGACGCGGTCGGTCATGGCGGAGGTAGCGCTCAGCGTCCAGGTCTTGCCGCCGTCGGCGCTGCTCAGGTTGGCCCCCGCGAGCGAGACGCTGCCGCCGTCGCGCGTGAGCGTCAGGTCGTTGAGGTCAAAGCCGGTGACCGGCTGGCTGAAGGTGATGGTGAAGGCGGGGACGCCGGTCGCTTGCGGATCGGGCGCCACCGGCGCGATGGTCGCGGTGGGCGGGCCGGCGATCGAGACGCTTTCGATGCGCGAGATGTTCAGGTTGTTGTTGTCGCTGGACGTCACGGCCAGGCCGACGAAGACGTCGGTGCCCATCGCGATGCTCTGCGTCGTGCCGACCTGCGTCCAAGTGTTGCCGTCCGCCGAGCGGTAGGCGGTGAAGCTGTTGCCGACGCGCACCAGGCGCACCCAGTACGGCGGCCAGACGTTGGTGGTGGCATTGGCGATCGTGCTGGTGGAGCCGCCGGCGCTGGCGCGGGCCTGGAAGGCGACGCCGTTCACCGATCCTGGCGTGACGGCAACGAAGGCGTTGGCGCTGTTGCTCGCCAGCGTGCTGCGGATCATGACGCCGGCCTTGGCGTTGTTGTTGGCCGGGCTGCTGCTGGAAAGGTCGAGCACGCGCGCGGTGATGACGCCGTCGCCGCTGAGGGTCTTGTAGGCGAAGCGGAAGCTGTCGGCGGTGCCGCCGACGCCCGCCCCGCCGCCGATCAGTTCGTAGACGCCCGGCGTCGCCTGCCCCGCGGCGCCCGCGGAACCGGGCGAGCCGATGTCGCCGGTCGACCATCCCGCCGGCAGGGCCGCGGGCAGGGCGTGGATGTCGCCGTACAGGATGCCGCGCCCGTTGGCGCCGACGTAGAGCCGCCCGTAGACCTGCGGGTCGCCCTGGATGACGGTGACGGCGCCGTACTGGTGCGACAGGTCGCTGATGGTTGTCCAACTGGCGCCCTGATCGTCGGAGCGGAAGAAGCCGGTGACCCCACCGATCGTCCCGCCCACGTAGATCGCGGGGTAGCCGCCCGCCGTTGCCGACTTCCCCACCCCTACCTCGTCCACGGTTCCGATGGGAAGCTGCGTCCAGGTCGCGCCGCCGTTGATCGAGCGACCCAGCCCGTTGCTCCCGCGGGACATGAGGATGTGCCCGGGCTGCCCGAAGACCGGGCGGATCCAAGTGTTGTTGCTCGGCGCGGTGGTTGTCATGGTCGTCCACGACGCGCCGCCGTCGGTGCTGCGGTAGAAGTTGGAGCCGCTGTAGGCGTAGAACGTCTGCGGCGCGGCGCGATCGGAGACGATCTTGGAGCTGGTCGGAACGGCGCTGCCGGAAATGGCGTTCCAGGTCTGGCCGTTGTCGGTGGAGTACTTGACCCACCCCAGGCCGGGCACGGCCCACACGATGCGCGTGCCATCGGCGGAGATGGCGATGTTCCCGCCGCTCGACGGCGCGGCGGTCGCAGCGGGCTGCGTCAGCGTGGCGCCGGAGAACGTCGTCCAGCTCGTGCCGCCGTTGCCCGAGTACGCGCCGTTGAACGTATACGTCACGTTGTTGTTCGCGTCGGGATCCGTCTTGGAATACCCGCCGCCGATGCGCACCACCTTGCTCGGCGCGTTCTCCGCCACGTCGATGTCCGTGTTGGTGCCCCACCTGGGGCTGAAGCGCTGCGGGGAGACGGCGAGGTTGTCGTGGCGGAACCCGTCGCGGTCGCCGATGGCGCTGAGGAGGTGGAGGCTGCCGCTGGACGGGCTTGCCAGCTCGCGCACCGCCGCCTGCTCGAACCCTTCGTTGAAGAACGTCCACTTCGGCGCCGCGGCCGCGAGGTTGGTCGTGCGGTAGATGCCGTAACCGGTGGTGATCATCGCGGCGCCGGAGTTGAACGGGTCGACCTGGATGTCGCCGAGCCAGTGCATGTTGCCGGTGCTGGCGTGCGGCGCGGAGGTGTCGTCGCGATTGTCGTTGGGATTCAGGGCGGTCCAACTCGAGCCGGCGTTGGTCGATCGATAGACCTGGTCGGCCGGCCACCAGCGGTCGAGCGTGGTGGCGTAGACGTTGCTGGGGTTATTGGGGTCGATGGCGATGCCGGACCAGCCGCCCTGCCCCGCGCCGGGCGTGACGTTGGTCCAGGCGGGGGCGACCGCGTCTGGGTCAACGATCTTCTGCACCGTGCCGCCGGTGGAGCCGTTGGGGCCGACATCGTCCTGCGAGTAGGTGATGTAGAGCGTGTCCGGATCCGCGTTGGCGGCGCCGGGGGCGATGGCGCCGCGCAGCGGGAAGTGGTTCGACGCCGTCGGCTGGCCCGGCAGCGCGGCCCAGGTCGAGCCGCCGTCGAGGCTGCGGAAGACCTTGTTGGCGGCGGTGGTGGCGACGCCGGCGTAGATCGTCTGCGACGCCGTCCCCGCCGACAGCGCGCTGCTCTTGTCGAACAGCACGAAGGTGATGCCGACGTCCCTGGTCGTGCCGGCGCTGTCGCCGACGGTCGGGAAGGTGATCGGCGCCCACGTCTGACCGTAATTCGTGCTCTTCCACATCCCGTCGTTGCGCGTGCCGTAGAACAGGATGTTCGGCGAGTTGGGGTCGACCATCATCCGCTCGCCGGCGTTGCGGCCGTTGCCGTTGCCGTTGGACTGGATCCCCCCGACGTTGGTGCGCGACCACGTCCGCCCCTGGTCAGTGGACCGGAGGATGGCGGTGCCGGAACTGTCCAGGTACGTGCCGGCCGCCATGTAGACGCGGGTGGCGTCGGTCGGGTCGACCGCCAGCGTCTCGACGCCGAGGTACTTCGCCTGAGAGTCGCTGTTGGTCGTCCAGTCGTTCAGCGGCGTCCAGCGCCCCAGCGGCTGGTCCCAGCGGTAGGCGCCGCCCATGTCGGTGTGCATGTAGACCAGGTTCTGCTGCGTGGGCGAGTAGACGATTCCGTCGATGAACCCGGTGCCCTTCATGGTCACGCTGTTCCAGTCGTACGCCTGCGCCGCGAAGTGCCGGCGGGCCTCGAGCGACTCGACGAGCATGGGGGTGGTGTTTTTCATCGGTCGGTGAGCGTCACGGTGATGGGTTTGGCCCCCTCAGACCACTCGACGACGAGCCCCTCGGCGACCTCGCGCAGCAGGCGGCCGTTGGTGATCTTGCCGGCGGAGCGGACGGAGCGCAGGAGCAGGCGGACATCGGTCGCGCGGCCGTTGCCGGTCAGGGTGATCTTGTCTCCCGCGCGGCGGCAGCGGAAGGTGGCGGCGCCCGCGCCGTCGCTGGCGGGCACGCGCACGGCCAGGTCGGCGCCGTCGGCGATCTCGAACAAGTTGAGCGTGAGCGGGTCGCCCAGCCGCCACTGCGGGTGCTGCTCGTCGCCGCTGGTCGGCAGCACGGTGTTCTCACGCACGAACAGCGGCACGTGCATGAAGTCCACCGCCTCCTCGCGCCAGCCGGGGCCGTCAGCCGTCTGCCCGGTCAGGAGGTTCGTCCACTTGCCGGCCGGGAGGTAGTACTGCGCGACGTTGTCCTCCCGGAAGATCGGCGCGACCAGCAGCGACTGCCCGAGCATGTACTGGCGGTCGAGGTGCAGGCAGGCGGGGTCGCCGGGGAATTCCAGCACCATCGCCCGCATCGCCGGCCAGCCGTGCTCGCGGGCGTCGTGGGCGGCGGCGAAGAGGTACGGGAACAGCCGGTTCTTCAGCTTCGTGAAGTGGCGCAGCACGACGACCGATTCCTCGTCGAACAGCCACGGCACGCGGTAGGACTCCGACCCGTGCAGCCGGCTGTGCGTCGAGAGCAGCCCGAAGGCGACCCACCGCTTGTAGAGCGCGGGCGTTGCGTCGCCGGCGAAGCCGCCGATGTCGTGGCTCCAGAATGCCGGCCCGCTCAGGCAGAAGCTCAGCCCGCCGCGCAGATCTTCGGCCATGGATTCGAACGTCGCGTCGCAGTCGCCGCCCCAGTGCACCGGGAACTTCTGCGACCCGCCGCTCGCCGACCGCGCGAACACCAGCGCGTTGTCCTTGCCGTGGAATTCCTCCAGCAGCTCGAAGACCGCCTTGTTGTACAGGTAGGCGTAGAAGTTGTGCATCCGCTTCGGGTCCGAGCCGTCGTGGTAGACGGCGTCGTCGGGGATGCGCTCCCCGAAGTCGGTCTTGAAGGAGTCGACGCCCATCTCCAGCAGCGCGCGCAGCTTCGCCTGGTACCACGCGACCGCCGCCGGATTGGTGAAGTCCACCAGCGCCATGCCCGGCTGCCACTTGTCGATCTGGTAGACGCTGCCGTCGGCGCGCTTCAGGAAGTAGCCGTTCTCGCGGCCCTCATTGAACAGCGACGACAGCGACGAGATGTACGGGTTGATCCAAACGCAGACCTTCAGCCCCTTGCCCTTGAGCCGCTCGAGCATCTGCTCGGGGTGCGGGAAGGCGCGGCGGTCCCACTCGAAGTCGCACCAGTGGCGCTCCTTCATCCAGAAGCAGTCGAAGTGGAACACCTCCAGCGGAATGTCGCGGCCGCGCATGCCGTCGACGAACTCGTTGACCGTCTGCTCGTCGTACTGGGTCGTGAACGAGGTGCTGAGCCAGAGCCCGAAGGACCACGCCGGCGGCACCGCCGGTCGGCCGGCGAGGCGGGTGTACTTGTCCAGCACGTCCTTGGGGTCGGGGCCGTAAAAGACGTAGTAGTCCAGCACCTCGCCCGGAACGCTGATCTGCACCTGCGAGACGCGCTCGGTGGCGACCTCAAAATCGACCTGGCCGGGAGAGTTGACGAATAACCCGTAGCCGCGGCTGGAGAGGTAGAACGGCAGGTTCTTATAGGCGATGTCGCTGCACGTCCCGCCGTCCTCGTTCCAGATGCGGACCGATTGCCCGTTCTTCACCAGCGGCCCGAAGCGCTCGCCCATGCCGTAGATGCACTCGCCGACGCCCATCGACAGGCGGTGCATGAGGAAGTTGCCCGCCCCCTGCACCTGCATGTACCCAAGGCTCTCGCGCCCGGCGGCGGTGACGGGGCGGCCGGCCTCGTCCTCGAAGCGCAGGTCCCAACCGCTCTTGGCGACCCGCAGCGAGAGCTTGCCGCTGGTGAAGACCAGGTGGTCGTCCCGGTCATCGATGCGAACACCTGCCGCGGCCAGGGAGTAGTCCAGCTCGAACTGGTTGCCGCTGCCGCGCTCGATCGGGTGGTGGTGGCGGACCTGGACGCGGAGCACGTCCGGCATCGGGGACGTGACCCGCAGTTGCAGCACGGTCCCCTCGAACTTGTCCACGTCCGCGCGGGCGACGTTATCGACGGCGGAGACGCTCAGGGCATCCGCATCGACGCGGTATTCGGTGACGCGCTTCATCACCGCGGGCGTGACGCCTGCTTCCCACAACCATGCCCCTCGGCGGAACTTCATCCACGCACTCGCTTTCGGACGGACAGCGAAAAGATTAGCAACTTTAGCGGCCGCGCGATGGACGCTTTGAGGGTGACGGCGGCGATGGAGCGACCGCGGACGCCTTGAAGCACGACGCCTGCCCGCACTCGCGTGGCAGGGCCCGTCTCTGGAACCCACTTCGATCATCGGTCAAGCCGTTCCGTCTGCGCGCCCTCGCATCGCAGGCGGAAGCGGCTGGCAGCGCGAATTACGGCGCGACCGGCGTCGGCGTGCCGCCACCGCCGCCCGGGCAGGTGACGTTCAGGATTTCGGCCGCGCCCGGGGAACGCCGGCTGACCCACTTGCCGGAGGCGCCGGGCTTCTTGATCTCCACGTCGCCCGCCACCGGCCCGGCGGGCGCGACCTGCTTGTCCCCGCGCTGGGCCGCGTCGCGCACCGCTTGCAGCGCGGCTCGGGCGGCGGGCCCGTACTGCTCAAGGTAACCCACGAAGTTCTTGCCGTCGCACGCGAAGACGATCGCGCGCACGGCCGGCTTGCCGTTGTAGTCGAAAGGCGGGATCTGGTCGGCGGCGGCGGTGAAGAAGTTGGCGCCGTCATCGACGGAGTAGAACGCCTGCTGCGCCGCGACCGCCCGCTCGCCCCCAGCGGACGAATTGCTCGCGCGCCACGCGAGCGCCGCCGCCGCAATGACCACCACCACCGCGATGCCCGCCGCCCACGCCTTGTGCTGCTCAATCGTTTCGCGCACACCCATGGTGACGTCTCGCTCCTCGGGCCAGATGAATCCGCGCGCCGGCCGTGACTCTTGCGTTGTGCCGCTGCCGCCGCCCGCGCCTCCCCCGCCGCCCGCGCGCCGCTGAATCAGCGAGCGCGCGGGCGGCGGCGGAGCGGCCCCCGCCTAAAGCCGCGACTAAGAAGGCCAGTTGATGCGGATGTTGCGGCGCTTCAACTCCGTGTTGTCCTTCCCCTTGAACACCAGCGAGCCGGCGTGACCGTCGAAGTAGAGGACGTTGGCGCGGTCGTTCTTGCCGTGGCGGAAGCGGATGTTCTGCTGGTTCCCGGCCCAGCCCATGCAGTCGGTGTTCGACTCGTAGGCGACGGAGGTGTCCATGCTGTTATCCCAGGTGACCGGCGACGGGTTGAGCATCGCGTGCCCCCAGCCGATGCGCCAGCCGTCCAATCCGCTGCCCAGCGGGTGCGCGTTGCCGTTCCAGAGCCCCGCGGCGCCGAAGTACTGCGCGCCGTCGAAGACGGTGACGATCTCGGCCGAGTTCTTCACCTTGCCGAGCTTGTACGGCCTCCACGGCTTGCCGGTGGTCGCCTCCGGGGTGAGGTTGAACGCGGGCATGATGCGCGGGTGACACGTGTAGTGCAGCACCCACTTGTCGGTGGCGTCGCCGTTGATGACTTGCGCGGTGGGGCAGCGGAAGATGCCCTTGTTGGTCGAGGTGCTGTAGAAGTTGTCACCCTGCGTGCGCGGCTGAAGTGCGGCGGCGACGCGGATGCTCCAGTTGGCAGTGCCGGAGCTGACGTCCCAGGTCCCCACCGGATCCTGGAAGTCGCCGAACGGCAGCGAGCCCTTGTTCTGCAACCCGTACATCTGCAACGCCTGCCCGATGGTGCGCAGGTTCGCCAGGCACTGGAGCGACTGCGCCTGTGCCCGCGCCCGCCCGAGCGACGGGAGCAGGATGCCCATCAGGATGGCGATGATCCCGATAACCACGAGCAGTTCGACAAGGGTGAAGCCGGCGGCGTTGCGCTGCCGGGCCGCGCTGGGGCGGGCGAAGGTGAGCCGCTGCGTGTTCCGATTCGACATGACAGCCTCCTGACTCCGATCGAGCGCGGTCGGGCGCGCCGACGGGGGGGAAAACTACTGACCGTTGGACGTGTGCGATTTGAAATTGACCCCGCCCGCCGCCACTCGCCGCCGCTTGGACGGCGAGGACGACGCCACCACCGACGACGGCGGCGGCGCGACGGTGTCGCGGAAATTCGGTTCGTACGGCACGGCCTGCGCCGCGCACGGCGCGTCGGGCGCCTTGATCTTCTGCAACAACATGCGGACCACCCGCCGCCCCATCTCCGCAGTTGGGATCGGCACGACCGAGAGGAACTTGCCCGCCACCCACGGCTCGGTCGGCACGAAGGCCGCCACCGACAAGTCGCGCGGCACGGAAAGTCCCAGGGCGGCGGCGGCGGACATCACCACCGACACGTCGCGGTCGGAGTAGAGCAGCAGCGCGGTCGGGCGGTCGGCGGGAGAAAGGATCGCCTCGCACGCCGCCCAATGCTCCGGCTCGGGTACGAAGCGGTCGTGGTAAGCGATATGCGGCGCCAGCCCCGCGTCTCGCATGGCGGTTAGGTAACCCTCGCGGCGGTCGGCGGCGCTGTAGTGCAGCCGCGGCAGCGCCTGCTCGAAGGAATACCCCGACAGGGACGGCGTAACGAACTGCACGAAGGCGATCCGCCGGTGCCCCATCGCGATCAACTGCGCCGTCGCCGACCGCGCGGCCCCGTAGTCGTCGGGGTAGACGCAGTCCTCGGCCAGCTTCGCGTTAAGCCAGACCGCTGGCGTGTGGTGCGCCTGGATCAGCTCTAGCATCGCCGGCGGGATCTCATGGGTGTAGTTGACGATCATCCCGTCGGCCAGGTACTCGCGAAGGACCTTGGGGAGCACGTCGTCGCGCGTCAGCTCCTCGTCGGTCAGCCGCGAGATCGTCAGATGCATGTTGTGCAGCGAGAGCTCGTCGTCGAGCCCATCGAGCAGGCCGGCGGGGATGTGGCTGTGGCTGGACTGCCGCGTGCGGCTCAGGACCAGGGCCGCGCACCCGCTGCGACCCTGCCGCATGGCGCGGGCGGAGGAGTTGGGCTTGTACCCGATCTCCCGCGCCGCCTCGAGCACGCGCTGGCGCGTCTCGGCGCTGTAGCGGGCGGCGGACCGGCCGAGGACGTTCCCGACGGTCGGGACCGATAAGCCTGTCACACGGGCAATTTCCTTCAGCGACATCGGGCCACCCGTTCGTTGGTCTAATAACGTTATTACGCGGGGCTAACCGACTATTCCAACGTTCAAAATAATTAACGGCAGCGGTCACGCCAAAGTTCGCGCGAAACGCGATCGTCGAGCCCTCTGAGGCCCCTATCAAGCCGCCCCCGCAGACGGTCCGCGGGGGCGGCTCAGGGAGAGAGAGAGCACGTTCATGCACGCGCCGGCCGA
>DASQDR010000142.1:0-9992 GCA_035634055.1 Tepidisphaeraceae bacterium
CGCGGGTCGCGCTGCCGAGGGGTTGGAGTACCTGAGGGCGGCGCGGGCGGTGCGGCCGCGGATGGTCGCCGTGCAGATCGAGTTCGCCGACGCGCTGTTCGACGACGGTCGGACGGCCGAAGCGCTGGAGGGGCTCGGCGCAGCGGCGGCGGCGGACCGTTGGCAGTGGTTGTACGCGAACGCGCTGGGGGACCTGCTGCTGCGGGCCGGACGGCCCGAGGAAGCGCTGGCCGCGGCGGCTGCCGATCCCGATGCTCATCGCCGCCATGGCGAACCAGCAGCTTGGACACCGCGCCCACGCCCGGCGGGCGCTGCGGAACGCGGCGCTCGTCCCCGACTGGTCGCCCGGCGAGGCCAAGGTCCGCGAGCTGTGGATCTGCCACATCCTGCGCCGCGAGGCGGAGCGGCTGATCGTTCCCGACCTCCGGGCGTTCCTGGACGGCACCTACCAGCCGCGGTTCACTGACGAGCAGGTCGCGCTGACGGCGGTCTGCCAGGCGACCGAGCGCCACGCCGCCGAAGTCCGACTGTGGTCCGACGCGATGGCGCAGGACCCGACCCTGGTCGCCGGGTGCCGGATCCGCGCGATCCGCGCCGCCGCCCGCGCCGGTTGCGGCGTGGGCGTTGACGCAGCCGCCCTCGACGACGCCACCCGCGCCGCGTGGCGAGAGACCGCGCGGCGCTGGATGGCGCAGGAGCTGGACGGGGCCGAGCGGCTCGCGCAGGCCGCCGACCCGGCCGACCGCTCCGCCGGTCGCTCGGCCGCGGCCAAGGCACGTTCGTTCGCCAGCGTCTTGCGCGAGCCCGGTTCCCTCGCCCGGATGTCGCCGGAGGAGCGCGCCGCTTGCGACGCCCTGTTCTCCCGCGCCGATCGAGCAGCCGCCGCCGCCGCCGAGCACGCACCCGCCAAGTCCCCCGCCCGCCCGGCAACGCAACCTGCTCCTGGCAGCCCCACCTGAAGCGCCGGGGCCGCTTCTTGACGCCATCTTGATGCCGAAGGGGGTAAGAGTTGAGCGCAGGAGTACTTCCATGTTCCGTCTTACCCGCATCTTCCGCTCGATCAAGCACGTTCTCCTGGGCAAGTTCGCCGCCATGTTTGGTGCGAACGTCCACGATCAGATGTGGACGTGGTTCAACTGAGGCCAGCCGGCCCATCGACATCGTTCGCGCGCTCGCAACATCAACGGAGTTTTGAAATGGACCTGATCTACGTCGGCATCGCCGCCGCGTTCTTCGCGGCCTCGGTGGCGCTCGTGCGGCTTTGCGAGTCGCTGGGAGGCGGCAAGTGAACTGGCTGCACGTCGTCGGCGGCGCGATCGCGGCGCTGCTGTTGGGCTACCTGGCGCTGGCCCTGCTGAAACCGGAGAAGTTCTCGTGAGCGCAGCGTTGCAGATCGGCTTGTACGCCATCGTCCTGCTGGCGCTGGTGAAGCCGCTCGGGGCGTACATGGCTCGAGTGTACGAGCGGAAGCCGCTGTTCGCGCTCGACCGGCTGCTCGGTCCCGTCGAGCGGCTCGTCTACCGCGCGAGCGGCGTCCGCCAGGACGCGGAGATGGGTTGGCAGACTTACGCCGTCGCCGTCCTGCTCCTGAACGTCCTGGGCGTGGCGGCGGTCTACCTCCTTCAGCGCGTGCAGGGTCACCTTCCCCTGAACCCGCAGGGGATCGCGGCGGTCAAGGCGGACCTCTCGTTCAATACCGCCACGAGCTTTGCCACGAACACGAACTGGCAGAGCTACAGCGGCGAATCGTCGCTGAGCTACCTGACCCAAATGCTCGGGCTGACCGTGCAGAACTTCCTCTCGGCGGCGACCGGCATGGCGGTCCTGGTGGCGCTGGTGCGCGGCATGGCGCGGCGGGGGGCGATTACCATCGGCAGCTTCTGGATCGACCTGGTCCGCGGCACCCTCTACATCCTGCTGCCGCTGTCGCTGCTGCTGGCGCTCCTGCTCGTGTCGCAGGGCGTCGTGCAGACGTTGTCGCCTTCCAAGACGATCGCGCTCGTGCAGCCGATCACCGACGCGAACGGAAAACCGGTGACCACGCAGACGCTCCCCCTCGGCCCGGCGGCGTCGCAGGTCGCGATCAAGCAGCTGGGTACCAACGGCGGCGGGTTCTTCGGCGCCAACTCCGCCCACCCGTTCGAGAACCCCACGCCGCTCAGCAACTTCCTCCAACTGCTGGCGATCCTGCTGATCCCGGCGGCCCTGTGCTACACGTTCGGGCGAATGGTCGGCGACACACGGCAGGGGTGGGCGGTGCTGGCGGCCATGATGCTGATCTTCGTGCCGCTCGTGGCCTGCACCGCCTGGGCCGAGGGGGCAGGCAACCCCGCGCTCACCGCCGCAGGCGCCGATCAGACCACGTCCGCGATGCAGGGCGGCGGCAACATGGAGGGCAAGGAGGTTCGCTTCGGCGTCGCCAGCTCCGCCCTGTGGGCGACGGCGACGACGGCGGCGTCCAACGGGTCGGTCAACGCCATGCACGACTCGTTCACCCCGCTCGGCGGGCTGGGGCCGATGTGGCTCATCCAGCTTGGCGAGGTCGTCTTCGGCGGCGTCGGCTCGGGGCTCTACGGCATGCTGGTCTTCGCCATCATCGCCGTCTTCGTCGCGGGGCTGATGGTCGGGCGGACGCCGGAGTACCTCGGCAAGAAGATCGAGGCGTTCGAGATGAAGATGGCCTCGCTGGTCATCCTGATCCCGCCCGCCCTGGTGCTGATCGGCACCGCCGTCGCCGTCAGCACCGGATCGGCGCGCGCTGCCATCACCAACCCGGGCCCGCACGGGTTCAGCCAGGTCCTGTACTGGGCGAGTTCGACCGGCAACAACAACGGCAGCGCCTTCGCCGGGCTGGGCGCCAACAACGTCTTTTACAACGTCGCCGGCGGGCTGCTGATGCTGGCGGCGCGGTACTGGCTGATCATCCCGGTGCTGGCCATCGCGGGATCGCTCGCGCGGAAGAAGCTCGTGCCGCCGAGCAGCGGGACGCTGCCGACGCACTCGCCGCTGTTCGTCTGCCTCCTCGTCGGCGTGGTGGTCCTCGTCGGCGCGCTGACCTTCATTCCCGCGCTCGCCCTCGGGCCGGTCGTCGAACACTTGCTGATGAAGTAGTCCACGCTCCGAGGTCCGCCGATGTCATCGCATCACAAGCCCCGCAAGCTGTTCGATCCGCCGATCGTGAAGCGGGCGGTGTTGGACGCGTTCCTGAAGCTCAGTCCGCGCCACCAGGTTCGCAACCCGGTGATGTTCGTCGTCCTCGTCGGCTCGATCCTGACGACGCTCCTGATCTTCATCGGAGAGCCGGGGATCACCGCGAGCTTCATCACCGCCGTGGCGGTCTGGCTCTGGTTCACCGTGCTGTTCGCCAATTTCGCCGAGGCGATGGCGGAGGGGCGCGGCAAGGCGCAGGCGGACACGCTGCGACGCGCGCGGCGGGATACGCCCGCGAAGAAGCTGGACGAGCCGGCGTACGGTTCCGCCCACCGCACCATCTCCGCCGGCACGCTCCGCAAGGGCGACGTCGTGCTGGTGGAGGCGGGCGACTTCATCCCGGTGGACGGCGAGGCCATCGAGGGCGTCGCGTCGGTGGACGAGTCGGCCATCACCGGCGAGTCCGCCCCGGTCATCCGCGAGAGCGGCGGAGACCGCTCTTCCGTCACCGGCGGCACGCGCGTGCTGTCCGACTGGCTGGTCGTGCGCATCGGCGTCAACCCCGGCGAGACGTTCCTCGACCGGATGATCTCCATGGTCGAAGGGGCGAAGCGACAGAAAACGCCAAACGAGATCGCGCTGAACATCCTGCTGGCCGCGCTGACGATCATCTTCCTGCTGGCGACGGTCACGCTGCTGCCGTTCTCGATCTTCTCGGTTCACTCCGCGGGGCAGGGGACGCCGGTCACCGTCACGGTGCTGGTGGCCCTGCTCGTCTGCCTGATCCCGACGACGATCGGCGGGCTGCTCAGCGCCATCGGCATCGCCGGCATGGATCGCATGATCCAGGCGAACGTCATCGCCATGAGCGGCCGCGCCGTGGAAGCGGCCGGCGACGTCGACGTGCTGCTGCTGGACAAGACCGGCACGATCACCCTCGGCAACCGCGAGGCGGTCGCGTTCCACCCGGCGGACGGCAAGGCCGAGCGCGACCTTGCCGACGCGGCGCAGCTCTCGTCGCTGGCGGACGAGACGCCCGAGGGCCGCAGCATCGTTGTGCTGGCCAAGCAGAAGCACGGCATCCGCGAGCGACAGATCCAGGAACTGGACGCGCAGTTCGTCCCCTTCACCGCGCAGACGCGGATGAGCGGCGTGAACTTCAACGGCTCGCAGATCCGCAAGGGATCGGCCGACGCCATCGAGGCGTACGTTCACGCTCGCGGCAATCACCTGCCGGCGACGGTCCGGTCAAAGGTGGACGAGATCGCCAGGCAGGGCGGAACGCCGCTGGTGGTGGCCAGCAGCAGCGACGTGCTGGGCGTGATCGAATTGAAGGACATCGTGAAGGGCGGCATGAAGCAGCGGTTCGCCGATTTGCGACGGATGGGCATCAAGACGGTGATGATCACCGGCGATAACCCGCTCACCGCCGCCGCCATCGCCGCCGAGGCGGGCGTCGACGACTTCCTCGCCCAGGCCACCCCCGAGGCGAAGCTGAAGCTGATCCGCGAGTACCAGGCGGGCGGGCGGCTCGTCGCCATGACGGGCGATGGCACCAACGATGCTCCGGCCCTCGCCCAGGCAGACGTGGCGGTCGCCATGAACACCGGCACGCAGGCGGCGAAGGAGGCGGGGAACATGGTGGACCTCGACTCCGACCCCACGAAGCTGATCGAGATCGTCAAGACCGGCAAGCAACTGCTCATGACGCGCGGCGCGCTGACGACGTTCAGCATCGCCAACGACGTGAGCAAGTACTTCGCCATCATCCCCGCCGCGTTCGTCGGCACCTACCCGGTCCTGGCGAAGCTCAACATCATGCGGCTCGCCACCCCGAGCAGCGCGATCCTGTCGGCGGTGATCTTCAACGCCCTGATCATCATCTTCCTGATCCCGCTCGCCCTGCGCGGCGTGAAGTACAAGCCGATCCCGGCGGCGGTGCTGCTGCGGCGGAACCTGCTGATCTACGGTCTGGGCGGGTTGGTGGTGCCGTTCATCGGCATCAAGTTGATCGACCTGGCGCTGGTGGCCCTGCACCTGGAATAGGAGGCGCTCCGATGCGATCGCAGCTTCGACCCGCGGTGATGTCGTTCGTGCTGCTCACGCTGATCACGGGCGTGTGTTACCCGCTGGCGGTGACCGGCGCGGCCAGGGTGGCGCTGGCCGACAAGGCGCAAGGCAGCGTCATCCACCGCGACGGCCGCGCCGTCGGCTCGAGCCTGATCGGCCAGCCCTTCTCCGACCCCAGATACTTTTGGCCACGCCCTTCCGCCACCTCGCCGGTTCCCTACGCGGCCGACGCCGGCGCGGGGTCCAACCTCGCGCCGACGAACCCCGCGCTCGCGGAGGCGGTCAAGCAGCGCATCGCCGCGCTGCGCGCGGCCGACCCGCAGAACGACCAACCCGTGCCCGTCGATCTGGTGACCGCATCGGCGAGCGGCCTGGACCCGCACATCACCCTGGCCGCCGCCGAATACCAACTGTCGCGGGTGGCGCGGTCCCGACAGCTTCCTGAAACCCTCGTGCGTCAACTCGTGGGGGACCACACCGAAGTTCGGAGCCTGGGCGTCCTGGGCGAAGCGAGGGTCAACGTGCTGAAGCTGAACCTCGCCCTCGACGCGCGGCCGTGAGACAATGGTGGCGACGATGGCCGACGACAGGCCCAACCCCGATCAACTTCTCGCCGAGGTCCGCGAGCAGGAGGCCAAGCAGCGGCGCGGGCGGCTGAAGGTCTACTTCGGCATGGCGGCGGGCGTCGGCAAGACGTTCGCGATGCTCGAGGAGGCCCGCGCCCGCGCCGCCGAGGGGTTGGACGTGGTGATCGGCTACGCCGAGCCGCACATCCGCACCGACACCGAAGCGCTTCTGCTGGGGATGGAAATCCTTCCGTATAAGCTCGTCGAGTACCGCAGCGCGAAGCTCAAGGAGTTCGATCTCGACGCCGCCCTCGCCCGCAGGCCCGCCATTCTCTGCGTGGACGAGCTTGCCCACACCAACGCGCCGGGCATGCGGCACCTGAAGCGATGGCAGGACGTGGCCGAGCTTCTCGACGCGGGCATCAACGTCTACACGACGCTCAACGTCCAACATCTCGAGAGCGTCAACGACATCGTGGAGCGGATCAGCGGCGTGAACGTCCGCGAGACGCTGCCCGACTCGGTGCTCGAGCAGGCCGACGAGGTGGAACTGGTCGACATCGCCCCCGAGGAACTGCTGGAGCGGTTCCGCGAGGGAAAGGTCTACCGCGCCGAACAGGCGGAGCAGGCGGCGAAGCACTTCTTCACCAAGGGCAACCTGATCGCGCTCCGCGAACTCGCCCTGCGCACCACCGCCCAGCGGGTGGACGCGCAGATGCAGGAGGCGCGGCGCGAGGCGGGCGTGCGGGCGTCGTGGGCGGCGACCGAGCGCGTGCTGGTCTGCATCAGCCCCAGCCCGATGTCGCGGCGCCTGGTGCGCTCCGCTCGCCGCCTGGCGGCGAGCCTGCGGGCGGATTGGATCGCCGCCTACGTTGAGACGGCGCGGTCGGCGGCACTGCCCGCCGACGACCGCAGGCGAATCGAGGGCACGTTGCGCCTGGCCGACGAGCTCGGGGCAACCACCGTCACCCTGAGCGGAGAGAACGTCGCCGAGGAGATCATCGCGCACGCCCAGCGGCACAACGTGACGAAGATCGTCATCGGAAAGCCGCAGCGGCCGCGCTGGCGCGACGTGATCTTCGGATCCGTCCTCGACGACCTCGTGCGGCGCAGCGGCGAGATCGACATTCACGTGATCAGGGGGCCCGGCGACGAGCAGGAGTCGCGGACCGTCCAGCCGGGCAGCGCCGCGCCCTCAGACCTGCGGGGCTGGACGGTCGCCGCCATCCTCACGGCAATCATCTCGGCGGTCGGCTGGCCGCTGCACCACCGGTTCGGCCAGGCGGACGAGAACATCCTGATGCTGTACCTGCTCGGCGTGCTCTGGGTTGCTACCCACCACAGCCGCAGCGCGGCGGTGCTCGCCTCGTTCCTGTCGGTGCTGGCGTACGACGTGATCTTCGTGCCGCCGTACTACACGGTCGCCGTGGCGGACCGGCAGTACGTGGTGACCTTCGGCGTCATGCTCCTGGCGGCGCTGGTCATCAGCACGCTGACGCACCGCGTCCGCGCGCAGGCGGAGGCGGCGCGGGAACGCGAGCGACGGACGGCCGTGCTGTTCAACCTCAGCCGGGACCTCGCCGCCGCGCGATCCACCGAGGAGATCACCTCCGCCGCGGTGCGCCACGTCGCCGACGTGATCGGGCGCCGAACCGTGCTGCTGTTGTCGGACGGCGACGGGAGGCTCGCGCAGCGCGGCGACAGCGAGATCGCCCAGGTGGTGGACGGGAAGTCGCTCGGTGTCGCGGAGTGGGCCTTCAAGCACGGGCAGGTGTGCGGCCACGGAACGCATACCCTCCCGGCCTCGGAGTGGACGTTCGTCCCCCTCCAGGCGTCACGCGGACCGGTCGGCGTGCTGGGTTTGCACGCCCGCCCCGGCGACGACGGCTGGCCACCTGATCGCCGCCAGTTGGCCGACGCCTTTGCCTCTCAGACCGCCCTCGCCGTGGAGCGGGGAAAGCTCGCCGACGAGGCAAGGGCGGCTTGGGAACGCGTCGAGGCGGAGTTCCTGCGCAACACGCTCCTGTCCGGCGTATCGCACGAGCTCCGAACGCCGCTGGCCGGGATCACCGGCGCCGCCAGCGCGCTGATCGAGACCGGCGACAAGCTCTCGCCCCGGACGCGCGAGGAATTGCTCGACACCGTCGTTTGCGAGTCCGAGCGGATGGAGCGGCTGATCAACAATTTGCTGGACATGACGCGGTTCGAGTCCGGCGGCCTGATCGTGAAGAAGGAGTGGCAGTCCGTGCAGGAGGTGATCGGCGCCGCCTTGAACCACCTCGACCGGCGGCTGCACGGCAGGCGCGTGACGACGCACGTCGCCCATGATCTTCCCCTGGTGCAGATGGACGCGGTGCTGATCGAGCAGGTGCTCGTGAACCTGCTCGACAACGCGGTGGAGTACACGCCGCCCGGCACGACCATCGGCATCGGCGCGGCGCGCACGGACGAGGCGGTGGTCGTCGAAGTCTGGGACGAGGGGCCGGGGCTGCCGCCGGGCACGGAGCAGAAGGTCTTCCAGAAGTTCTTCCGCGCCGCCGCCTCCCGACGTGGCATCGGCCTGGGGCTGGCGATCAGCCGGGGGATCATTGACGCCCACGGCGGCACCATCAGCGCCACCAACCGCACCGGCGGGGGCGCGCTGTTCCGCTTTACCGTTCCGCTGACCGGCGCGCCGCCCCCGCCCCTGCCCGCCGACATGATGGTTGAAGGCGCCACAGCTCCGCTCACCACCTGACCGCCGCCCGAGCGAACGCGCGATGCCCGAGTTACGCCCGACCATCCTCGTCATCGAAGATGAACCCGCGTTGCAGCGCTTCCTCCGCGCCACCCTCGAGGCGGAGAACTTCAAGATCATCGAAGCCGCGACCGGCGAGCAGGGCCTGCGCCACGCCAGCACGTCCGTCCCCGACCTGATCATCCTCGACCTCGGCCTGCCCGACATCGATGGCGTAGCGGTCACCCAGCGCCTGCGCGAGTGGACGGCGATCCCGATCATCGTGGTGTCGGCGCGCGGCAGGGAGCAGGACAAGGTGGTTGCCCTCGACGCGGGCGCGGACGATTACCTCACCAAGCCGTTCGGCGTCGGCGAGCTCCTCGCCCGCGTGCGCGTCGTCCTGCGTCACCTCTCGACCGCCGACCGCGCCAGCGGCGACTCGATCTTCCAGAGCGGCTCGCTCAAGGTCGATCTGGCCCGCAGGGAGGTGTCGGTGCACGGCCGCCCCGTCCACCTCACGCCCAACGAGTTCAAGCTGCTCACGGTCCTGATCAGGAACGCCGGCAAGGTGATGACCCACCGCCAACTGCTGCGCGAGGTGTGGGGCCCCGGCTCCGGCGACGAGACCCACTACCTTCGCGTCTACATGAGCCAGCTCCGCCAGAAGCTGGAACCCGATGCTGTCCGTCCCGAGCACCTCCTCACCGAGCCAGGCGTGGGCTACCGGCTCGTCTCCGGCGTCGGGGCCTAGCGAAAGCAGGCTGACGCGCAGGTTTCCGATGAGGAGCAGGGATGAGAAATGCGGGTGCAGCTTTCCGCGTTAACCCCGCGATAAAGGCGCGCACCCACGGAGGCCGCTGCGGCACCCCGTTTTTGATCGTGCCCGCCAAGCGGTACGAGCGAGAACGCCAAGTGGGGCGACGAGGTGTACGCCATCACCGGCACGGCGATTAAGGGATTAATGTCCGACGACGATGACCCGCGAAACGCGGAAGATGAACGGGGGTCGAGGCAATGGATGACCGGGCGAAGGCATTCGATTGAGGCTTATGCTCCTCGCGAACGAGGCGGAACTTGCCGCGCGTGTCGCCCCTTTGGGGTTAACTGCCCATGCTTTGGCACCCCGTGAGCACCACGGAATGAACGCAGCGTCGCCGTGGACGGACCCCTGATCGCCTCACGTTTTCCGAAACACCAATGCCAACCTCTGACTCTCCGCGAACCATTAGCACGCGCGAATGCCCCCGCACTCCCGCGGCTCCTGCAACCCGCACAATGACCAAGGATTATTGAAGGTGGCCGCCACGTTCGTGCGCGTGCCTCACCCCTCCGCCCCCAGGCTCGCGTTTAGAAAGCGTTGCTCCCGCGGACCCGGAGGTTTAGAACAGGCACGTCGCCCCTCACGCGGGGGCGTGGATTGAAACTCCTCCAGCAACTGCACGAAGCTGAACTGGAGGTCGTCGCCCCTCACGCGGGGGCGTGGATTGAAA
>DASQDR010000143.1:0-8489 GCA_035634055.1 Tepidisphaeraceae bacterium
GCGGGCTCCGAAGGCAACCCGATCCCGACACGGACACCAGCGACGGCGTCGGGTCGCAGTGGTCCGACACCCAAACGGCGGATCTACAGAACCAGTCGGTCACGCCTCACGCTCAGCAACCTTCCTGAGCATTACGCGCTGCAACTGGCGCTCAGCGCCGTCCTGTTCGACTTCAGCGAAGGAACGGGCCGGCCCCGCCCCAAGGTCACGATCAGCACCAGCGGCAGCGAGCGAGAGATCTATTCCACAACGTGGCCTGCGCTTGCGCCGTTCGAGCATACCGGCGACAGCGTCGCCATCACGCTCACGGGGGCTAACTTCTCCACGGCCGATAGCGAGAGATGGATGCTGGAACACCTCTCGGTCAGGGTGCTGCGCTATCGTGCGTCCTTTGCGCTGCCCCAACTTACCGTGCAACACGAGGAGCCTGAGCCGGTGCCGGTGACGGTGTTGAGGGAGGACGGTACCGAGGTGAACGGGGCCGACCTAAGCGTGGTGCGGCAGGACAACTTGGAAGCCTCGATAGCCAGCGGACAGGGCGGAGGCCCCGCACTCAACCTCACCGGCGGAGCCAAACTCGCCGCAGCCTCGCTCGTGTTGCAGTTGGCAGGAGGTGGGAAACTGGCCGCCACCACAGCTGTTGCGCCGGTGACGGTGAGCGTACTGCAATTGGCACAGCCGGCACCTGGACAGACGTTCGGCGCAGGCCAGACTACGGTTTTCGATATCTCGGCGACAGATGCTAACAACCGCCCGCTTAACAACACGACGCACCCGGCCCCCGTCGCGGCACTGGGCACGCCGCCAGGGGGAGGAAAGATTCCCGCGCTCACCTTATCCGTTTCTGCGGATCCAGTGAATACGGCCAACTGGAAGCTTACCGTGACGTGCAACGCGTTCGTTCCACCTCAGGCGTGGGTAATACCAGTACTCATCACGTATCCGACCAATCCGCCGACGGTTGCTCCCATCACCGTCTTCGTCTCGCTAACGGCCTACACCCTCACGGTTGCTACCACCGGTCCGCGGAGTTTTAACAGCCCCGGCGTGCTCCCCATAAAGGCGACTGTAACGACGCCTTGGGGCGCGCCGGTGCCCGGAGTGACTGTGACCAGCGCACTGACGATCCTGGGTCCGGCAAAGAGCGGAGCAACAAACCCTGGGATCGTGTTGCAGCCCGCGAGCGTTGTGACAACGGCCAGCGGGACTGCCATGTTCTGGTTGAGCGGCGCCATCCCATTCGCGGAATTCAGGCCGATCGGTTACTGGTACCGAGCAGACTTCAAGCTCGGGAACGACATCTCCACGGTAACGACCGTATCAGGGAACATAAAATGAGCGGCGCGAATGTTCAGCATCGCAGCCAAGCGATCGCGCTATGGCACCGGCTCCAAGCAATGGTTGCGCATGCCGGGCTCGTCGCCGCGATCGTGGCAGTGCTGCTGTGGGTTCTGAGTTGGAACGTGCTACACCGGGAGATGGACGGCTCCACGCGGTTGTTCGTCAGCGACGGATACCTGTTCTATCACTCTGCTCGAGGCGGCGGTGAGATTCGTGCTGTAGAAGATCAATGGGACATCCGGTGGGTCGGCGGATACGCTCACTATACCGGACGCAATACTCCGGAAGTGAAGATTTGGTACGTCGGACTCCTCTGGGTGTCAATGCTAGCAGGGCTCCCGTGGCTCATCCGCGCCGATCCCATAGCTCACGTCACGCGGTCGCGACGGGCGAGCCAAGGGCTCTGCCAAACCTGCGGGTACGATCTCCGCGGGAGTACCTTTCGCTGCCCAGAGTGTGGCACCGAGGAATCAAAGGGGTCAGAGGAATCAGGGGGATCAAAGGGGTCAGGGGGTCAGGAGCCTAATCCGTAACGATCGGGCGATTTACCGGGTCGCCCGCGGCGCCCGTGGCGGTTGCGGTTTCGCTCGCGGCCTCGAGCGCCTTCCTCCGCTGGCGGCCGCGGGCACCGAGCGTGCACGTTAGCGCCAGTCGATCGGCCATCCGCGCCTCCCACTGAGGCAACCCGGCAGGAACGGTCACGGGTGACGAAGTCGGCGGGTCGGCTAGCGTGGCTTTCCGCCTGCTCTGATCCGCTTCTTCTTCCGCACCCGCGCCCTCCGCGCCTCCGCGGTTCAACTGCCGTTCTCCCTCCGCGCGCAGGCCGGGCGTCCCGCCCGTTCGCATCGGTGTCCATCCGTGCCCCCCATCCGTGGCTATAAGCATTCCTTCGCGACGCCGCGTCACGCACGAATTGCACCCGCTAACGTAGCGGGATCCCTCCCGGTTCTTAGTGGTAAGACAAACATCTGGGGAGAGGCGACAATGGCGTTCTACGCAGCGCGGTACAGTCGCTTCCGCTGGAACGACCTCGTGGAACTCATCACGTTGGAAGAAGACCCTCGAGCGTCCGTACGGCTTCCGGTGCACCTCGTCGTGCCAGTCATCCGTTTCCGCCCCATTGCCGGATTCAAAGTTACGAATACCAAGCCCGTGACTATATGGGGAACCATTGAGGACGGCAGTGGTAACCCAATTGCCGAAGATCAGATCGACAAGTTAAAGCTAGTGGCGCATTCACGGGCTCGTACGGGAGCCGGTACACTAACATGCACATTGGTCGCGCCCGATATACTGCATGAGGATACCCATGACTTTGGTATAAAGATCAGTGGGCAAATCGGTGCTTTGCGATGGCTTGCGGTGCATGAGGTTTGGGTCAGTTCGCCCTTGGACTCTCAAGTGACTTCGGACAGAGCCCTTGTAGAACTAGAGCCGTGATTTGTGGCAAATGCGTATCCTCTCTCGCAGAAATGTTTTGGTGACGTTAGTGATTACCGGCGTGCTGTTGCTCGCCGCTGGCGTGCCGATCCGGGGGGGTATCGAGTACTGCACGGAGGGGGGATACTACCTGAGCTTGGGAGGCAGTGACCGGCTGTCACTTTCCGCTCGATTTTCCTGGCCGACCGGTCCGGCCATCGAGGCCGTCGCCACATCGGCCGACGTCGGTGAGGAGGACGGTCCCACCATCGAGATGTGGCGCCTTGCCGGCCTCGACGTCCGCTCCGAAAAGCTTCCGCCGGACCGAGCGGTCGTGCGGCTCCTAGCGACTCGTGCTTCGCCGTCGGCCGCGCGCCTTGCACTGTACGGTCGGCCGCACCGAGCGCTGCAAATTGAGATGGACGCGTGGCTGGCTGCGGCCGCTATCGCACTGCTCGGGATTCGATGGCGCCGCCGTCCGCACGGCCCGGAACTTGATGGCCTCTCGTGCTGCCGCAACTGCGGGTACGATCTCCGCGCCACCCCCCATCGGTGTCCAGAATGCGGGCAATCAAAGGGCTCAGGAGTCAGATAAGGGGTCAGAGTCAGATAAGGGGTCACGTCTTGCTCTGTAGAAAAGCCCCTCAGTTCGGCGCCCGTTCGGTAGCGCCACGTGTCGCGCGTCGCTAGAAGCTGCGGGATGAGCCGCACGAGCAAGTCGCCGCGGGCGGTGGCGCTGGAGGCGCTGGTGGCCGCCGAGCGGGCGCTGCCGCCGTACGCTCACCGCTTCAGCCCGCGCAAGTTCACCCAGCACCAATTGTTCGCGCTGCTGGTGCTCAAGACGGACCAGCGGCTGGAATACAGCGGGTTCGTCGCGCTGCTCGGCGACATGCAGCAGCACGTCTCGGCCCTGGGGCTGCGCGCGGTCCCGCACTTCACCACGCTGCAGAAGGCCGCCGCGCGAAGGTAATGCGCGGGTGCCCGCGTTGATCCCCCGGGGGGAGCTGCACGACCACCGCTTCGACAGCGGCGAGACGGTCACCCTCACGCTGAGCAACCTGCCGCAGCACGGCGCCGTGATCCTCACCGGCGGCTTCGGCTTCGGCTGGGACCCGGCGACCCCGGTGCCGGCGGGGGCGCAGATGACGGTGAAGATCGGCGACCGCGATATCACCGTCGGCCCCGACGGCAAGATGCTCGACAACTTCACGCAGCACACCGGCAGCTCGCTCACGCTGGAGTTCAAGGTCAGCGGCATCAGCAGCGACGCCACTTGGCTGCCGTACCTCGGCCTGAGCCTGGAGACGCCGAAGCTGACGCTCGGGTCGGCGACGCTGACGGTGGGCGAGGAGGTCGAGGTGCCGGTGGCGGCGACGACGCACATCGACGTCGGCATCGGCAATCCCGGGTACAAGACGCCGTGGCCCTTCGACCTCACGGTCGAGCCGAAGGTGATCCGCGGCAGTTCCGTCAGCGCCTCGGGGAGCGTCTCCATCGCCGCGGGCGTCGGCGCGGGGGTGATGACCCTATGGGAGGTAGAGGCGGGCGTGACCCTGCTGGCGGCCGCCGTCCCCGCAACCGGGGCGACGTCGCAGCCGGTCTCCGCGCAAGCACTCCATCCGCAGGTGCGGGCGGAACCCCATCCTCCTGAACCAGGGAGCGTGGCGCGCGCGATAGAACAATGCAGTTCTCCCGAAGGCTTGGTGCGAGCCCAGGCTGTTGAGAAGCTCAAGCAATGGCTCCTGGACAACCCTTCGCTGGAGAAGACGCTGGAGCGAGCAGTTGAGCAGCAGCCACCAGAGGCTCAGATACACCTGCGGAGGGTACTGACTCCGATTAAGTTGACATTGGATGGAAGCAAGATTCACGTCACGATCCGAGAGATGGGGTTGCTAGGTGGAGCGAACACGCGCCTGGTCTTCCACGGTCCTGATAACTATGACGCCGTTTGCAAGTACACAATGGCAGGCGCGCAGGATCTGATGGAACCCGCGTCGCCCCTGATCCTGGCAAACTTGGTCCGATTCCTGACATCGAACTCCACCCGCGGTTGAAAGCAGAAGTCGTGACGATCACCGTTTCCCTGGATCTTGAGATCCGCGACGAGAACGGCCAGTGGACGGTCACCGAAGAATATAAGAAGCAATTCTCGTTCAAGATAGCAGGATGACCACGTGCTTACGCGTATCCCATTCCGGCGATGGGTCATGACGACCGTTCTATTGGTCCTGTCGGGCTGTGGTGCCGCCGCCGCGCTGCTGGCGTGGCGCAGCCATGCCACCGGGGATCTCCTCCAGTGGCAACGACGGTCGCATTCGCAGGACTGGGGCGTCGAGCGGAACGTCGGCTTGGTCACCGGGAACGGCCGTCTCGCCGTCCGCGTCTACTTCTCCCGCATCCTTGTCACAGGGATGCCAGTCGAATGGACGACGCCCGGCACGACGTGGCGGCACAGGACGCAGAGGCCCGACTTGCTGATCGACCTCGGCTGGTCGCGATCCGCGCTGGGGAGGATGGGCTTCGTGCTGCTGCGTCCGCCGCCTTACCGCAGCAACGTGTACCGATCGTCGCAGTGGCTCGTGGGGCTCCCGCTCTGGGCGATCGCGATCGTCTGCCTGCTGCTGCCGACGAGGCAGGCATACCTGAGCGTCGTCCGCCTGGCACGGGCGAAGCGCGGCCGATGCCGCTGGTGCGGTTACGACCTGCGGCAAAGCCCTGACGGCTGCCCCGAGTGCGGCGCCGGACGAGGGTCCACGGTCGCAGGGGAGGGGGAATCAAAGGGTTCAGGAAGCTCAGGAACCTAATCCGGGGTATCAAAGGGGGCCAGGAACGTAGCCCCTTTTTCTTCGTCTGGTAAACCAAACGGGGCGCGGCAGTCTGCGCGCACGTACCTTGACCTTTGCACGAAAGAAGCTCATTTCTGCCGCGGTGTACGCTTGCGCGGTGCTGTCCGCCGCTTCGGCCGTTCTCTGGATCAGGAGCTACTTGGGCTACGACAGGTTCCAACTGAGGAGGTTGTCTGCCGCCGGCGCCGTCGAAGGTTATCAAGCGGTCGTGTCAGAAAAAGGGTCGATTGGTTTCGCAATGATGCGCCTGGCCAACGCGGGAACCGAGCTTGGCCCCCCGCGTCACGACGTTGTGTTCCAGCGATACCCCGCGAGCACTGGCTTCGCCGAGCGCGACCGCCGAGCGCGTTTCCGCGCGACGGGTACGCGGTGCGTTGGCTTTGGCTTCGCGCTCATCGATGAGCTTCAAGATCTGGGGCCCCAGCCACCGGTCGCCGCCGGTGGGGCGCCGCGTTATGCATGGCGATCGATCGACCGCGTGCTGCTCGTTCCACACTGGGTCCCCGTGGCCGTCTTCGCTTCGCCCGCGGCTTGGCAGGCGTTGCTCGCGCATCGCCGCCGCCGCTGCCGTCACAACGATTGGGGCGACGTCTCGGCCTGCAACACAATCGGCAATTGAGGATGTGGCGGCGGTTATCTACAACGAATTGGGTCTTTACCGGCCAGCATGCGAACCCAACTCGGCAAAGCAAACAGTGGACGATTATGACCCAGCCTCTGTGACCGAACTGAATGAGGCCCGAAAGGGGGTGGGACAGGTATACCTCAACCGAAAGCGTTCGGGGACGATTGGTGGTACGGCACCTCCAACTCCACCGTCTGCGGACGCATTGAAGAACCCGGACGTCCAGCGCGAATGGGAAGCTGCTAAAACCGCCGCGAGGCAGGTCGTGGCGCAGGACGCTGCCGGACGAGATCCAACGAGCGGTGCGAGGCATTACCTGCTCCGGCAGGGCGGAACCCCTGAGGCAGGAGGCGCACCAGCGCGCCCGAACTGGGCGCAAGGGCAGACCGCCAGTCAGAGTTTTGGGCCGTTCAGGAAACTATCAGACCGGGGCGATGTGCCTGCCGGCGAAGATGCGTGGCTCGATGTGTTTACCGGGATCCGCTGATCTGTTCCTGCGGTCGCCGGTGATACCCAACGGTGGATGGTATGTCTCCCCAGCGGCCTGCAAAAGCTCGGCCAGCCCGAGCGCGGCGCCTCGCGTTGCTCTGCGTCTTCTACGTGACCGGCTACGCGGCCGCGATGGGCCTGCGCGCGCCGGCGGCAAATGCGTACTACTTCTACTATGACGTTCGCTCCGTGATGCTCGATGCTGCGCTGTACTACGGGTTCTACCCGCTTTACGCCCTGCACGGTGCTTCGGGGCTCCCCGGGTTCGTCCACCATCTTCGGGAGCAGGAATCGCCCGATGTTCGCAATTCCGGCGTCTAGCTAGCGGGACAGAACTGGGGACAGAACCGGGGACAGTCACCTATTAGATGGCGCAGAACAGGTGACTGTCATAGGGTCCCGCTCTCAGCAGTACGCGACACGGACCGGCACGGTCGCATCTGCGTGAAGCCGTGGCGCTTCTTCGGCAAGCGGGTCAGGAAGCGAAACAGATTGACGGAGATCACACGAAAGGAACTGGCCCTTGACAACCAACCACTCCCGTAGGCGGCTTCGAGTCGCGTGCGCGGTGCTGGTCCTCTCCCCGGCGGCGGTTCTCGCCGGCGCGGCGGCGCCCACCTCGACCGCGCCGACCAGCGCCGCCGCCGCCGCTTCCGGTGCGTACCTGCGTCGCCTGTTCAGGCTGGAGCGAGCGCTGGAAAAACCCTCGGCGGAGCGCAGGGCACTGGCGAGGCGGCTCGTCGACGAGTTCCGCCGCGCGACCGACGAGGACGAGACCATCCGCCTGGCGAGCCTCCTGGGGATCCACCGGATCCAGGAGGCGGTCGAGCCGCTCGCCGAGCGCCTGACGTTCCGGACCGACCTGTTGAACGACAACCAGATCGGCTACTGGGGCCGCTACCCGGCCGCCGGCGCGCTGATCGAGATCGGTCCACCGGCGGACCGGGCGATGATCAAGGTGCTTGCCGAGCGGGACGATCCCGACAGCCGGCGTCTCGCGCTGCTCGTGCTCGACCGGATCCTCGGGGAGGAGGAGGCGGCGCAAGCTGCGCTGTCCCGTGCGGCGAGCAAAGAGGCCGACCCGGCGAAGCAGCGGCGCCTCCTGGCGGCCGCGCAACGGAAGTAGCACGCTCGCCCGTCCGGTGAGTTCCGCAGGCGCTCGGGTACGCCGCCGAGCGAAGGTCCCCCCCCTGGCCGCTGCGCGGCAACCTTCGCGACTGCCGCGCCGCCGGCTCCTCCCGTTGGTCGTCGGTCGGCGTTCTCGCGGGCGGGTCTGACGGGGCGGGCGTGCCGCGGGCGGGAGATCGATTCGTGGCGGCCGCCCTCGCGGTCTCGCCGACGGCACGCTCGCATCAACGTCGGGGCGGTGCTCGCGAAGGTCGATTGGCGCCGCCGCGCTCAATGAGTTCAAGCGAGTCGACGAGGAAGTAAATCGAATGAACGGGGCGTTTCACCGCTGGGAGGAAGCGCGCGGCGGCCGCAGCGGGGGAGCCTACGCCTACGATGCCCTCGGCCGGCGCATCCAGCACGGGGCTGGCTTCAGCACCGCGACCGACCTGTACTACTCCGATCAGTGGCAGGTGCTGGAGGAGCGGCAGGCCTCGGCGGTCAAGGCCCAGCAGGTCTGGAGCCCGGTCTACGTCGACGCCATGATCGCCCGCGACCGCGACGCCGACGCCAGCGGCGGCAACGGCCTGGAGGAGCGGCTCTACGCGGTGCACGACGCCAACTACAACGTCACCGCGCTCGTCAGCACCGCCGGCAGCGTG